>CAZKTH010000076.1:605-12336 GCA_964555575.1 uncultured Devosiaceae bacterium
CGGCCTTTTCGTAGGCCGCGCTTCCTCCCGTATTGGCGAGGTCCTCGACAAGGCTCCTGTAGACCGCGAGCGCTTGGGCCGCATGCGTCGTCTCGCTCGCTCTGGCAAGCGCTTCCTCAGTGCCTTGCGATACCCCGTGGTCGCGGATGATGTCCCAGGCCTCATCGAACATCTTTTCCTCGATCATGATAAGGACAAGCAGATCGGCCGGAACATGCCCTCGGGCGGCGGCGGCGTTGCCAAGCCTTTGGCGCAAATGCCCAACGGCACGATGCACCGCCTCGGCGCCACCGAGCTCGCGCAGCCGGGCATAAAGGTCGAAGCCCGGATTCTTGTTGAAGGCGCGCCAAAGATGCACCTCGGCATCCGTTTTCCGCCCCGCCTTTACCAGCAGATCGACGGCCAGATCGACCAGTCGTTTATCCGGCCGGTCATCCTCGAAAATCCAGAGCCCCTCCTCCGCGCGGCGCAGCGCTTCTTCCGGCCGGCCCTGTGCCAGGCAGAACTCGGCAAGCTGAAAATAGCGCCGCGGCGAGGACAGGTTCTTGGCCCTGAGGGCGATACGCATCTCCACATCGCCATCGCGTTCGGCGAAGAAATCCAGGATCGAAGTCAGTCGAAAACCATCGTGGTCAAACGCGTCGGCGCCACGGCCGCGGCCGGAGCCGATCTTGGACGGCACCTTGTCCCACGCCTCCTGCGCCAAACGGCGATATTCGGCAAGTCCGTCTTCCCCCAGAACATCGGCATAGAGCGCCGCGGCGTGGTAGAACGTGTCGTATTCTCCTTCCATCTCGCGCCGGAAAAGATCGCGGGCCAGCGCCAGCGGATCGGGCCTTGCCGCCCGGCACGCCTCGAGATGTATCTGCTGGGCCCGTTCGAGCAGCATGGAGCAATGGCCATCGGAATCGTCGATGCGCTCGATGGCGGCCTCGATCCTTTCGATCGCATACTCGGCCAGTTCGACCACAAGCTCCGCCCGCGCACTGTCGGCCACTCCGTCGAGCGCCTCGAGCGCGGCGTTGACGCCGGCAGCCCAGCCCCCCGCCCTATCGTAATCGACAAACCCGCGCGTGCGCGTCGCATCGCGAAGGACCGCACGTAACCGCGCCGCGAAGGTCTTGTCGTCCGCGCCGGACGCGGTGGCGGCGATCTCGAGCTTGCGGAACAGGGCCGAATCCCTCTCGGCAATATCCATGATCATCTCGATGAGGGCGTCGCTGCTCCTGCTCCCGAGATAGTTCCGGATCGTCTCGATCGTATTGCCGCCCCCGGCCGTGCCCGAGGCGATGCCGGCATTCGCCGCCAGAGCCACCGCGACCATGTGCTTGCAGAATCCGTCCCGTGCGAAGGCCGGACACGAGCACTCCCCGCCGATGGCGGTGCCCCGTCCGGTGAGGACGGTGCGGTAGTCCTCCGTTCCGGCGACCCGGGCCAGCACCCGGTCCGGCGCAACGCCGAGAATGTCCACCATCCCGTCACGAAAATAGCGTTCCCCGCGCGCAAAGACCTTCTCGCCGGCGAGGTCCCTGAGCGCGTGCGAATCAAAACGGGGCGGTGAATTGGAGATCATGGCCAGAACTGCCGCAAATGGAACCGATCATTGAATCGAGGCCGCCCACAGGCGCGCTTGAACGCGCCATTTTGCGGCGGTTCTCTTGTCTCCTGTCAAGGGGCGCCGGGCGCCCGTGCCGCGTACGGGTCCACAAGCGCGTGCGTCACGGCAAGGAGCCACAATCCCGACTTCGCTCTATTTTGAGCCTTGTTGATCGCCGACGGCCTGCGCCGCCGCCAGCGCTTGCGCCTGTTTGCCTCGGTGCCGTCTTTTCCAAATGCCGCCTCCCCGTCGAGATCGCGCAGAATTTGCCAGTCAGCGCCCATGGGAAGTGGCGCCTACAACGGGTGCATTCTCACACACCTCAACAATTCCGATGCTTTGACCAGGACGCTTCGACCCCTTGCGGACCGAGGATCACGAAAGCGCGTATCCGCAAGGATCTGCCTTCTGGCGCCTTCGTCTCCACGCAATAATGGACCGTCAGTCCACAATCCTGTACGGATTAGGAGCCGCGCAACAGGCGAACGCCAAAAGACGGAAGACGATGACACTGCAATTCGAGGCCGGAGATATTGAGGTACTGATGCACAATGCCGAGAGTGCATCTGCCCTACTCCGCGTCATCGGCTGCAAGTGGCGCCTATTGATCGTTTGCCATCTCGTGACTGGCGAAAAGAATGTCACCGAGCTTCAGCACTATACCGGCCTCCGCCAATCGGTCCTTTCGCAACACCTGATGGTCCTGCGTCGTGAGGAACTGGTCAGCACCCGCCGGGTCGCCCAGAGCATTTATTACTCGCTCGACAGCGCGGTTGTCATAGAACTGATTGTGACGCTTCACAGACATTATTGCGAACGCATCGAGGCGGTGGAGTCCCGCCTCGACCAGCAGTCCTCAAGCGTGGCGGCATCGAAGCGCAAAGGACCCGACGGACCGCGAAAGGTCGGACGCGTCCATAAGGCCAAGGTTGCGCGCGCAGGAAAAGCCAAAGGCCTTGGGCACGAGCGGGCATCCGAAAAGTCCCAGTGACGAGATCCGGCAGACGGCAACGTCGGTTCCAGACCCCCCCTGCGTCGTTTCAGCGCACTTCGCCTTCGCCAGGGTCGCTGGGCTGCCATCCGGCAGGTGATCAGGAAAGCTGGATGCCGCGCCTCCGGTTCGAACAGGCGATCATTCAAAGACTTGAGAATCCTGGGTTTTGGCTCGTCAAAACATGACATGATCCAGCCAGTTTTTCGCTGATCCTCCGGATGGGTCGAGCTCATCCACGAGCAGAATGCGATCCATTCACGGAACCAGTGCATCGACCCGGAAGGCATGTGGCCTGTTGCGATAGGTCAATCCGCGGTGCAACCGCGGGCGTATACTCATTTTCGTGAATATAAGCCCATGATGAGTCGTGGACGGTGAATGTTGCGTTCCTGCGGCGACCAAGATGGCCGGGAATGCTTGATCAGCAAGGCTTTGTGAAATGGCAATCGATCTGAAGACTCTCAACCTGGCCAAATCCGTAGATGCCCGGGGAACTGCGTGCCCCGGTCCTTTGCTTGAAGCCAAACGCGCGATGGCCGCGGTCCCCATGAGCGGGGTTCTGGAAGTTCTGTCGTCCGACGAGGGATCCAAGGAGGACATTCCGCTGTGGGCCAAGAAGATTGGCCACGAATATCTCGGCAACCTCGAAGAGCCGGGCTATTGGCGGGTGTTTGTCAAACGGGGCAAATGATGAGTGTTGGCGGCACGATGCCGGATGATCCGCGCATTCTGGTGTTCTCGACAAATCCCATCTCCGACCCCGGGATCGATCTGGCCGGCAGCGCGCATCTCAACTACTCGCCGGGAGTGACGGTGATCCCCGTTCCCTGCTCGTCGGGCGTAAGGCCGGATTGGCTGGTCCACGCGATCGAGGCGGGATTCGACGGCGTATTCGTCGCGGCCGACGGCGGAGATTGCGCCCTGGTGCCCGACTGCACGGCCAGAACGGCTTCGACGGTCGAACGCGCGCAAAAGATGCTTTCCGAACGCGGTCGGGATCCGCGAAGGCTCAAGATGGGTGCCATCTGCTCGGTCTGCGCGGAGCCATTCGTCAGTCACATGAAGCAGTTCGCCGAAGCCTTGCGAAAATTATGAGGGCGATGTGGATTACGATGCACTTGTCGTAGGCGCTGGTGCTGCGGGCATGCAGTCCGCGCTGACACTCGGCGACATGGGATTTCGCGTGTTGCTGGTGGAAAAGGAGCCGAGCATTGGCGGCAGGATGATTCTGCTGAGCAAGGTCTTTCCGACCCTGGACTGCGCCAGCTGCATCTCCACGCCCAAGATGGCGGCGACTTCGCATCATCCCAACATCACGTTGATGACTTCTTCCGAGGTGGACGAAATTCAACGAGAGCCGGACGGGAGCTTTGTCGCCAAGGTGCGCAAGAACCCGACCTTCGTCGATCCGGCGGCCTGCACCGGCTGCGGCGATTGCGAACGCGAATGCACGGTGTCCGTGGCCGATCGCTTCAACTTCGATCTGGTCGCGTCGCGCGCCATCCACATCGCCTTCCCCCAGGCGGTACCGAAAAAGGCAACGATCGAAAGCGCCGGCAGCTCTCCTTGTTCCTTCAATTGTCCGGCGGGCGTGCAGGCGCATGGCTATGTGTCGCTCGTGCGGGCGGGCCGCTATGAAGAAGCGTTTCGTCTGCACCTTGAAGACGCACCGCTGCCAGGCGCCCTGAGCCGCGCCTGCTACGCGCCGTGCGAAGAGCAATGCACGCGCGGAGAGGTCGAGGGCACAGTCGGCATCCGCGCCATCAAGCGCTTCATGACCGACTACTACTACGATCGGCATCCGGAACCGGAATACGGCGTGCCGGCCGAGCGCAACGGCAAGCGGATTGCCATCGTCGGCTCAGGGCCGGCCGGGTTGGCCGCAGCCTATTTCCTGGCGCAACGCGGCTATGGTGTGACGATCTTCGAAGCCGCGGCCGAGGCTGGCGGCATGCTGCGCTACGGCATCCCGCCCTATCGCCTGCCGCGGACGGTGCTCGATCGCGATCTCAAGAACATCACCGCGCTCGGTGTCGAGATCGTGACGGACAGTCCGGTTGCCGACATCGCCGGCCTGAAGGCGCACGGGTTCGACGCCGTCTTTGTCGCCGTCGGGACCATGAAAGCGCAAAGCCTTGACGTTCCGGGGACCGATCTCGAAGGCGTCACCGATCCGATGAGCTTCCTCAAGGCGGCGAATACGGACGCGATCGACCTCGCCGGAAAGCGCATTGCCGTGTTCGGTGGCGGAAACGTCGCCATGGATTCGGCGCGCATGGCGTTGCGCTGCGGCGCACAGGAAGTGGCGATCTATTACCGGCGCGGCCGCGGCGAAATGCCGGCACACGACTGGGAGGTCGAGGCGGCGCTGGAAGAGGGCGTGGTGCTGCGCGAACTGGCCAATCCCACGCAATTTGTCGGGCAGAACGGCAAACTCAAGGCCGTCGAAGTGCAGACGACCAGACTCGGTGAACCCGATGCGAGCGGCCGGCGCCGGCCCGAGCCCGTTGCCGGCTCCGAGCGGCAGGAAAAAGCGGACTTGGCCATATTGGCGATCGGCCTGCGTCCGAGCACCGATCCGTTCGCCGGCGAACTGGAATGCCGCCGCGATGGGACAGTCGTTGCCGACGCCGAAACGCTGGCCACCTCGGTCGAAGGCGTATTCGCCGGCGGCGATGCCGTAACCGGTCCTTCGATGATCATCGCGGCCATCGGCCAGGGAAAGCGTGCCGCATTTCACATCGACCGCGCCTTGCGCCGGGAATCCGAGCCGGTGGTGTTTGACAGTCGTCTGCCGGCCGTCGCGCACGACAAGGTGCTGGACCGCGGCGCGATCAGCCTGCACGCGCCGGCGAAGATGCCGGAACTTGCGGCTGAGGAACGGGCGCGCTCGATCGCCGAGATCGAAACGACGCTCGGCGAGCAGGAGGCCCGCGCCGAAGCCGCACGGTGCCTTGACTGCGGAATCTGTTCGCAATGTCATCAGTGCGTCACAACCTGCCCGGCGGATGCGATCCGCTTCGACATGAGGGCCGAAGAGACGACGGTGCATGTGCGTTCGGCGCTTCTGGCCACGGGGTTCAATCTGTTCGATGCCCGGCGCAAGCCTTTGTACGGATTTGACCGCCACGCCAACGTGATCACCTCGATGCAGATGGACCGTCTGCTGGCACCTACGCGCCCGTACAATTCACTGCTGCGCCCCTCCGACGGCAAGGCTCCGAGCAATATCGCCTATGTCATGTGCACGGGTTCGCGCGATTGCACGGTGGACAATCGCCTGTGTTCGCGCGTGTGCTGCATGTATGCGATCAAGCAGGCGCAACTGATCACCGGCGCGCTGCCGCTGGCCGATGTGACCATCTACTACATGGACATCCGCGCCTTCGGGAAGGGCTACGAGGAGTTCTACAAGCAGGCCGAAGCGATGGGCATCCGCTTCGTCAAGGGACGCGTCGGCAGGATCGAGGAGACGACCGACAACGACCTGCTGCTCCGGTATGAAGACATTGCCGGGGGCGAAGGGCAACAGACCGTGCAACACGATCTGGTGGTGCTGTCGGTCGGGCTTTCCGCCAACCCCGAGGCCTTCGGAATCGTCAAGGGCGCCAATGTCGAGGCCGATGCGTTCAATTACGTCCGCGAGATCGACGAGGATCTCGAACCCGGGTGCACGACACAGGCGGGCGTGTTCGTCGCCGGGACGGCGGCCGGCATTCGCGACATCCCCGACACCATCGTGCACGCGAGCGCGGCGGCATCGCAGATGGCTGCCTATCTGCGCAGATCGGAGGACGTCCGATGAGCGATCAACGGCTTGGCGTGTTCATCTGCCATTGCGGCGGCAACATCTCCGATTATGTCGACGTCGAGAAGGTGCGCGCCGCGACGGCGGAATTGCCCGGTTGCGCGACGACCGAGACCTTCATGTTCGCCTGCTCCGACGCCGCGCAGCAGGAAATGATCGCGAAGATCCAGAATGAAAAGCTTGACGGCATCGTCATCGCGTCCTGTTCGCCCAAGCTGCACCTCGAGACCTTTCGCGCCATGGCCCAGCGGGCCGGCATCAATCCGCACATGTATACCCAGGTGAACGTTCGCGAGCAGTGCTCCTGGGCCCACCGGCACGACATGGAAAAAGCGAGCCAGAAGGCGGAGCGCCTGGTGCGCGCCGGTGTGGCCCGCGCGGGACTCGGCAGGCCGCTCGAGAACATCCGGGTCGAAACCGTTCCGGCGGTGCTGGTTGTCGGTGCCGGTGTTGCAGGTCTCAGGGCCGCGATTGCCCTTTCCGATCTCGGCCTGTCGGTGCATCTGGTCGAACGCGCCGCTGAAGTCGGCGGTCGGGTGCGCACCCTCGGAAAACTCTTCCCGTCGGGCCGGACCGGCAGCGAACTCGTCGCCAGCCTCAGCGAGCGCCTCGCCGGCCGTGACAATGTCGCCATCTACACCAATGCCGAACTGATCGAGAAGAGCGGCAGCGCCGGCCGTTTCGAGGTCAAGGTGCGTTCGGGCGACAATACCTTCTCGCTCAAGGTCGGGGCGATCGTCGCCGCAACTGGCTTCGACCCTTATGCGCCGCAGCCGGGCGAATTCGGCCACGGGCTGCCCGCCGTGGTGACGCTGCCTCAGTTCAACGAAATGCTGACGGCGTCACAGGAACGCATTCGCGTCAATGGCCGCGATGTCAGATCGATCGCCTACATCTACTGCGTCGGCAGCCGGCAGGCGGAGGGCAACACCTATTGCTCGCGCTATTGCTGCACGTCAGCCGTCCACGCCGCCATACAGGCGAACGAGATCGATCCGGAGATCGACCAGTTCCACATCTACCGCGACATGCGGACCTACGGAAAGAACGAGCTTTTGTACGAGGAGGCCCGCCACAAGGGGTCGGTGTTCTTGCGGTACGGTGAAGACGACCCGCCGGAAGTGGAAAAGGAAGGCGAAGGCGCGGTCGTGCGCGTTCGCGACGCGCTCGAGGGCGGCGAGGACATCGAGATCCCCGTCGACCTGGTCGTGCAGGTCACCGGGATGGTCGCCAGCGCCAACGAGCAGCTCCAGAGTTTGCTCAAGCTCCCGACAGGCGTGGGTGGGTTCTTCAACGAGATCCATCTCAAGCTTCGGCCGGTGGAAACGGTGGTCGACGGCGTGTTCATCGCCGGCGCGGCGCAGGCGCCGAAGAACCTGGCGGAGAGCGTGGCCTCCTCGCTGGCCGCAACCGCGAGCTGCTCGGCCATGCTTCTCAAGGGCTATCTGGACCGGGCGCCGCTGGTGGCCGAGGTCAACCCGGAGACGTGCACGTGGTGCGGGGACTGCGTCGAGGCCTGTCCATATGACGGCGCCATCATGAATGCGGATCACGCGGGCAAGGCGGTCGCCGAAGTGCGCCCCGAACTGTGCAAGGGCTGCGGGCTCTGCGCTTCGATCTGTCCCGCCGCCGCAATCGAGGTCGAAGGATACACCAACGCCCAGGTGACGGCGATGATCGACGCTCTCGCCGCGGAGGTGACGATATGAGCCAGACCGCACCGCGCGGCTTTGCCGAAGTCCTGCGCGACGAATGGATCATGAAGGACCGCATCGCCGCCGCCTTGGCCGACGGACCAAAGACGATTCCCGAAATCGCAGCGCTTCTGGACGCGCCCAGCCAGGAAGTCACGCAATGGGTGATGGCGATGCGGCGCTTCGGCAGGCTCGAAGAAATGCCCAAGCCCAAGACGGACGATTACTTCCAATACAGGCTCACGGAAGGACATGAGGATGGTGTCGCGCGTTAATCCCGGATTCCGCCGCGAGCTCGCCAAGCTCAGCGCCGAGCACCTTGGCGCCGAAGACGAGGGATTCAACGCCGAGGCCTGCTTCAACTGCGGCACATGCACGGCGCTGTGTCCGCTGGACCACAAGATCCTTCCCCGCAAACTGTTCCAGGAAGTCAGGCTCGGTCTTGAGGACAAGATCCGCGCCAGCATCCCGCAGATCTTTTCCTGTCTGTTGTGCCGCATGTGCGAGGTGAACTGTCCGCAAGGCGTCCATATCACGGAGAACATGCGCACCCTCCGTCATTTGATCAACCGACAAGTGTTTGATCTGAAATAGGAAGCTGCCATGCCGCTACCGATTGCACCAATTCTGGGGATCTTCGCGGACAACGTGCGCAAGCGCGGCAGCGTTCTGCCGCTGTCGAAAAGGACGGCGACGGGCTGGGCCCGCGGGCTCGATCTGCCGCGCGGCGGCGAGACGGTTCTTTATACCGGGCACATGTATCAGATGGTGCCCGCCATCGACGCCATGTCCTCCCAACTGGCCCTGCTCGAGAACTCGTTCCTGACCCCGTTCTTCGGCATGGGGCGCCTCGTCAACAAGTTCATCGGCCTCTCCTTCTTCATGGGCCTGACCGCCTCGCGGAAGAAAATGCGCCATTCCAACGAGGTGTTGCGCGACATCGTCAGGCTATTGCGCGATGCGGGGGTCGCGTTCGGCTACCTTTACGAACAGGAATTCTATGCCGGCGCCCTGCTTTATGACGACGGGTTGGATGACGCCTTCGGCGAGCACGCCCGCCGCGTGGCGGCGCATCTGAAGGGGCTGGGCGTGAAGCGCCTGATCACCGTCGACCCGCACACCACCCACATGTTTCGCGAGGCGTTCCCGAAATTCGTCAAGGACTTCGACATCGAGGTCCGGAACTATCTGGAAGTGCTGGCGGAAGCGCATCCGGAACCCATTGCCCGGGCAAATGGGGAAGTCGTGGTGCACGATTCCTGCGTCTACGCGCGCTACGAGGGCATTTTCGAAGAGCCGCGCGAGCTGCTGCGGACCGCGGGCGTTACCGTGCGCGACCCCGAGCAGTCGAAAAGATCGACGCATTGCTGTGGCGGACCGCTGGAGTCGCTCTTCCCGGCCGAGGCGCATCGCATCTCCGGAAATAGGATCGACCAGCTCGAAGCCGAGGGGAAGAACGTAGTCACCATGTGCCCGTTCTGCTGGGTGAACCTTAGCAAGGCGGCCGGGAAGAGACTCGTCATCAACGACATCGCCAGCGTTCTGGCCGACAGCCGCTGGCCCCCGGCGAACATCGTCGAGCACAAACCACACATCTCTTAGGTCAGCGCTTCCAAGACCACATAAGCGCACGAACAGGCTCCCAAGAGGAGGGGCATGATGGAAAACAAAGAACCGGAACCGGCAAATCTGCCCGACGGGAAAACGTTTCTGCTTTTTTCCGACGACATGGACAAGGCGTTTGCCACCTTCGTCATTGCCAACGGCGCCGCGGCAATGGACAGCCCGGTGACCATCTTTTTCGCTTTCTGGGGACTGAACGTCATCAGAAAGCAGACAAGTTCGAAGGGCAAGGACCTCTTGTCCAAGATGTTCGGGTTCATGATGCCCACAGGACCGGACCAGCTCAAGCTGTCGCGGATGAACATGCTGGGAATGGGCTCCTGGATGATGAAACTCGTCATGCGGAGAAAGAACGTCCAGGCCCTGCCCGAGCTGATCGCCAGCGCCAGGGAACAGGGCGTGCGGTTCATCGCCTGTTCAATGTCCATGGACGTCATGGGCATCCGGAAGGACGAACTGATGGATGGCGTCGAGATCGGTGGGGTCGTGACGTTTCTCTCCGCCGCCGAACAGTCCAACGTGTCCTTGTTCATCTGAGGGGGCTGCTGCCGGTTTCAAGGACACGCAGTCAAGCTGGAGCGCCGGGCAGCCGGGGCGACCGATACGCCCCGTTCCCTGACCAGCTTCACCGCCTCGAGCGTGCACTCGCGGCTGAACTGGCTTCTCTGCATTCCGTCTCCCCAGTTTCGATAAACACCCTGTCTCGGCGTCCTCGAAACGGGCAGCAGCTCATTGCATGGTGACCGACAGCCATCGCCACCCATGGCCTTGTCTGCGCTTATCCCACCTACAAAAAATGTGATATCCGAGTAAGTTACGGACCTGCTGATCCAAAAGCACGAAGGATCGCCAAATGACTGGAATTGCACGGATCGACCCCAAGCGCCTGCTCGGATTTGCAGCGGCGGCGTTCCAAAAATCGGGCGTTCCCGGACCCGACGCCCATCTGATCGCCGAAACGCTGGTCCAGGCGGATCTGTGGGGCCACCAGTCGCACGGTGTGCTTCGACTGGGATGGTATCTCGAGCGGTTGAGGCACGGCGTAATGCAGGCCGTGACCCAACCCGAAATCGTGGTTGACGCCGGTGCGCTGGCCGTGATCGACGGACACGACGGCATTGGCCAGGTACTGGTCACACAGGCAACAAATGAAGCGGTGGCACGGGCACGTGTGCACGGGATGGCTGCGGTCGCCGTGCGCAATTCCAACCATTTCGGCACCTGCATGTACTACACGATCAACGGCGCGCGGCAAGGCTGCCTGATGTTTCTGTGCAGCAATGGCGGGCCGGCCATGGCGCCCTGGGGTGGGCGAAAGAAGATCGTCGGCACCAATCCGTGGTCTTTTGCCGCGCCGGCCGGGCGCTACGCGCCCATCGTTTCCGACATGGCCAACACAGGTGTGGCGCGCGGAAAGATCTATCTCGCCCGAAATCGTCATGAGCCGATTCCCCTCGGGTGGGCCATCGACGCCGAAGGGCGGCCGACGACAGACCCACAGGCCGCGATAGATGGCATTATTCTGCCAATGGCAGGGCACAAGGGGTATGCCATTGCGACGATGATGGACGTCATGGCCGGCGTGTTGACCGGGAGCAGTTTTCTTTCGGCAGTGAACAGCCCCTATAAATTTGACCGCCGAAGTGGCGCCGGACATTTCCTCATCGCTCTCGACATCGCCAGGATGCAGCCAATCAAGCAATATGAGGACAGGATCGAACGCTTCATCGACGAGCTGAAATCCGCGCCCCGCGCGCAAGGCACGGAGCAGATCTTCTATCCGGGTGAGATCGAGGCGCGCAACGATCTGAAGAATCGGTCCGAAGGACTTGTGTTGGCCGAGGACACGCTGACGGACCTCACCCGCATCGCCTCAGACCTGAACCTGGATCTGGATCTGTTCCTTTAAGGTACCTGTCAGTGACTGGCCGAGTCCGGAAGTAGCGCATTGGCTTGATGTTGAAAGGAGCAGGCACGCGAAAGCGCCGTTTTGACCGCCTCGATCTCGACGATGC
>CAZKTH010000077.1:0-1158 GCA_964555575.1 uncultured Devosiaceae bacterium
TTATACCAAGACTCTGTGATCAAAACCCATGGGCCCAGTCGCGCATTCCGATGGACATGATGCGCCAAGGCTGGTCGACGAGCGTGTTCCAGGCGAAGCAGCAGTGGTCGAGGATGTCGTCGTAGGATTTGAAGATACGGTTTGACAGCCAGTTCTCGCGCATGAACTGCCAGACGTTCTCAACCGGGTTGAGTTCCGGGCATTTCGAGGGCAGCGGCATGAGGGTGATGTTGGACGGGACGACGAGCGCGTCCGAACCATGCCATCCGGCCTGATCGAGCAGCACGACGGCGTGGGCGCCTGGCGCCACGGTAGTCGAGATTTCAGTCAGATGCAGGGACATTCCCTCGGTGTTGCATCGCGGCAGGACGAGCGCCGCGCCTTTCCCCTCGGCCGGACAGATCGCCCCGTAGATATAGGCCGAGTTCGTGCGCTGATCCTTTGGCGCCGATGGCCGCGTTCCGCGTCTGGCCCAGCGGCGGGTGATCCCGTTCTTCTGACCAACCCGCGCTTCATCTTGCCACCAAATCTCTATTGGTGTGCCGCGCGGGAGCGCTGCCCGGATCGCCGCCAAACGGGCGGGGAAACTTTTTTAAAAGACACAAGGGCATCGGCGTCCTGAGCGTGATGGCGCGGACGGGCCGAGAGCTTGCGATAGCCCATGGCGCGCAGTTCCCGGCTCAGGGTCTGTTTGGCGACCGTGACCCTGAACTCCTGGTACAGCCATTGGCACAGATCCACGATCCGCCAGCGCACAACTCCATGGATCGCCGGCGTCGGTCCCCTTTCGATGATCGCGGCCAGAGCCGCTCGATGCGTGTCGTTGAGCCGGGACGGCTGTCCCGGCGCCTTGCGGTCGATCAGGCCGTCCGGTCCATGCGCGTTGAACTTGATCACCCAGTCGCGAATGATCTGCAGCGTCACCCCGCCGATCCTGGCCGCCTCCGTTCGCGTGGCGCCGTCGTAAATCGCCGCCAGCGCCAGAAGCCGTCGTGCCTGCGGGCCGTCCTTGGACCGCCTGGCAGCAGCCCTGCATGTCTGTGCGTCAAAATCGTCCCGAAGCGGAATGGGCATGGCGAACCTCCTTGGTTCGCCATGTTGAATCAGCCCAAAGCTGATTTGGAAAGCCCCCGAGTCACAACCTCAGGGACTTGGTAT
>CAZKTH010000077.1:1258-12300 GCA_964555575.1 uncultured Devosiaceae bacterium
TCAGCCCAAAGCTGATTTGGAAAGCCCCCGAGTCACAACCTCAGGGACTTGGTATTAGCCGGTGTCGGCGTCTTGCGTGTAACAACGAGCTTACCACCCGGTGTCGAGAAATCATTGAGGCCGGAGTAACTGCCGCCAGCGACGGAAGCGAGCAAGGTGGCATCGAGCGTCCAGCCATCGGCGGCGACGGCAAGGGCGGAGAGCATGTCGTCGGCTGCGATGTCCGGCGCGGTTGCGGCACCTTTGTTGATGCCCGTCAGAGAAAACCCAAGGGACAGAGACAAAGCCATCGCATGCTTCCTTGCGTTGATCGGCAGGGAAGTATTGCCCGAATTGAAGTGGCGGGAATAAATTCCTATCCGGTCGTCAGGACGGGCGACGGCTTCGGTACCAGCGCACCAGTTGTTCGATGCCTTCCTTGATTCCGACTTCGGGTGTGTAGCCGGTGAGGGCGGTCAGCAGCGCGTTCGAGGCGTAGGTTTCGGTCACGTCGCCTTTCTGCATCGGCAGCATGTTCTTCCTGGCGGTCCTGCCCAGGGCATGTTCGAGGGCAGCGATGAAGTCCATCAGCTCGACCGGGCTGCCATTGCCGACATTGACCACGCGCCAGGGCGCGACGGGGGAGAGGGTATCGGTCACGCCGTCCGCTGCGAATGGCCTGCCGGTTTCCGGCACGCAATCCATCAGCCGGACGACGCCCTCGACCAGATCGTCGATATAGGTGAAGTCGCGGCGCATCCGGCCATAGCCATAAACGTCTATCGGCTTGTCCGCCTCGATCAGTTCGAGGAACTTGATCGGAGCCATGTCCGGTCGTCCCCACGGCCCGTAGACGGTGAAGAAGCGAAAGGCCGTGGTCGGGATTGCCCACAGATGCGCATAGGAATGCGACATCGCCTCATTGGCCTTCTTGGTCGCGGCGTAAAGCGTCAGCGGATGATCGGCCATTTCGGCCTCGAAGAACGGAACGGACTGGTTGCCGCCGTAGACCGAGCTTGTCGAGGCGAGCATGAAGTGGCGCGGCTTGGTCCGGCGCGCCAGTTCCATCACGTTGAACGTGCCAATCAGATTCGAGGAAACATAGGCTTCGGGATGTTCGAGGCTGTAGCGCACGCCGGCCTGGGCCGCCAGATGGATGATGATCTCGGGATCGCAGTCCTTGCCGGCCTTTTCGAGCGCCGCTTCGTCCTCGAGCATGCCGGCATGATGGCGATAGCCGTTGCTCGCTTCGAGGATCGCCAGCCGTTGCTGCTTGAGCGCGACGCTGTAATAGGGGGTCATGCCGTCATAGCCGACGACGAGATGCCCGTCGGCGATGAGCCGGCGGGCGAGATGAAAACCGATGAATCCGGCGGTGCCGGTGACGAGAATGCGCACGTCTAGCTCGCGATCGATCCAGGCCCTGGGACTTCGATGTCCTCGCCGGGCCGGCCGACGCTCTTGTAGGCGAAGCCGTGGCGCTCGATCTCCTCGCGCCGGTAGATGTTCCTCAGATCGACGAGAATGCGATCGCGCATCAGCTTGCCGAGGCGGTCGAAATCGAGGGCGCGAAAGGCGTTCCACTCGGTGACGATGACCAGCGCGTCCGCTCCCTTGGCCGCCTCGTAGGAGCTTGTCGCATAGGTGATGTCGTCGGGAAGCACCTGCCTGGCCGCTTCCATGCCCTCCGGATCGTAGGCCCTGATGCGGGCGCCCTGGTCGACAAGCGCCTGGATGACCGAGATCGCGGGACTGTCGCGCATGTCGTCGGTATTGGGCTTGAAGGTCAGGCCGAGAACGCCGACCGTCTTGCCGCGCACCGCGCCGCCGCAGGCGGCAATGACCTTGCGCGCCATGGCCCGCTTGCGGGTGTCGTTGACCGCAACCGTGGTTTCGATCAGGCGGATCGGGGTGTTGTGGTCCTGGGCCGTCTTGACCAGCGCCAGCGTGTCCTTGGGGAAGCACGAGCCGCCATAGCCCGGTCCGGCATTGAGGAATTTCCGGCCGATCCGGTTGTCCAGACCGATACCGCGCGCCACCTCCTGGACGTTGGCGCCGACCGCCTCGGAAAGATCGGCGACCTCGTTGATGAAGGTGATCTTCATCGCAAGGAAGGCGTTGGCGGCGTATTTGATCAGTTCCGCCGTGCGCCTTTGGGTGAACAGGATCGGCGCCTGGTTGAGATAGAGCGGCCGGTAGACCTCGGCCATGACATCATGGGCGCGCTCGTCCTCGAAGCCGATGACGATGCGGTCCGGCCGCTTGAAATCCTCGATCGCCGCGCCTTCGCGCAGGAATTCGGGATTGGATACGACGGTGAAATCGGCGTCCGGACGGGTCTCGCGGATGATGCGCTCGACCTCGTCGCCGGTGCCGACCGGCACGGTCGACTTGTCGACGACGACGGTGAACCCGTCCATCGATTCGGCGATGGAACGGGCGGCGGAATACACGAAGGAGAGATCGGCATGGCCATCGCCGCGACGGGACGGCGTACCGACGGCGATGAACACCACGTCGGCGGCGGCAACGGCCGGCTTGAGATCGGTGGTGAAGGCGATCCGGCCCGCCTCGACATTGTCGGCGATCAGCTGATCGAGCCCGGGCTCGTAGATCGGCACCTGGCCCGCCTTGAGCATCTGGATCTTTTTTTCGTCGAGATCGACGCAGGCCACGTCATGGCCGAAATCGGCAAAGCAGGCCCCGCTTACCAGCCCGACATAGCCAGCCCCAATCATCGCAATGCGCATTGGTCAGTCTCCAAAAAGGCGCGTCAGCATTTATCCCGTCCTGCGTTGCGACACTAGCCAAGCAACAGGTCCGCGACGAGGGCGCAAATGTCCCATGGACCAGGAAAAGCAAGACGTGATTAACCAGCAGGGGCTGGCCGCCGCAGCCATGTTCGCAAAAAGCCATAGCGAAATTTGTACGGTGATGTCATCCCGGGCGGCGCGTAGGATCGATTTCGGATGTCGACCTGCCGGCGGGGCCGGGCAATCAGGGAGAATTGGACATGAAGCTTGAAAATCAGACGGCAGTGGTGACCGGAGCGGGCAGGGGCATCGGTCGCGCTATTGCGCTCGAACAGGCGCGCGCCGGCGCCGGCATCGCCCTGGTCTCGCGCACCCTTTCCGAAATCGAGAGCGTCGCCGAGGAGATCGCCGCTTCCGGCGGCGTGGCGCGACCCTACGCCCTCGACATCACCGATCACGAGGCGGTGGCGGACGTGTTTGCCGCTATCGCCCGCGACATGGGTCCCATCGATCTGTTGACCAACAATGCCGGCTCGTTCCTCGGCATCGGTCCGATCTGGGAGGTCGAACCGGACGTCTGGTGGCGCGATATCGAGATCAATATCCGTGGTACGTTCAATTGCTGCCGGGCCGTCGTGCCGAAAATGATGGAACGTGGCAAGGGCCGGATCATCAACATGGCGGGTGGCGGCACCGTGAATTCCTTCCCGCACGGTTCGGGCTACGGCACGAGCAAGGCAGGGATATTGCGCTTCACCGAAAGCTTCGGCGATACCCTCGCGGGCACGGGCGTTCTGGTCTTTGTCATGGATCCGGGTCTGGTACGCACCTCGATGACCGAGTTCCAGCTCGAAAGCCCGGCCGGACAGGCCTATCTCGCCGATCTAGCGAAGCTGTTCGAGAAAAGGATCGACGTGCCGCCGACGATGGCAGCGCGACTGAGCGTCGAAATCGGCTCGGGCCGTTTCGACCGCATGGCCGGACGGATGCTGATGGCGGCGCGCGGCGATCTCGATCTGGGCGAAGACGATGTCGAAAGGATCGTGCGCGAGGATCTGCGCAGCCTGAGGGTCAACGGCGTGCCCGAGGAACACCCGCGCGGCGACTAGAGCGGCGCGCGTTCAGGTTGAATCGCTTCGCCGCTCTATGTTTTTGTTGTCGCATCGTTTTTTGCGCAAAACCGGGACCCGCTTTTGCGCACGATGCTCTAGGCGTGTTCACCATTGCGGCGAACGGGGAGGTTCACATGCGCTTTGCGTCCTTTTCACTCGGGGGCTTTCCGCTTTACGGCCGTGTCGAGGACGACGCGGTCCGCCTGCCGTCGGCATCCTATGCGGCCAGCTTCCCGACCCTCCGATCGGCGATCGCCGCCGACGCGCTCGGCCGGTTCGACCCCGACCCGGAAGGCGCGGCCCTGTCACTCGAGGGCCTCGCCTTCGATCCGGTCATCCCCGATCCGCCAAAGATCGTGTGCATCGGACGCAATTACCGCGCCCATGGCGACGAGGACGGAAGGCCGGCGCATCCGCCGGTCTTCATCCGCTTCGCCGATACCCAGATCGGGCACGAGGCGACGCTGCTGATCCCGGCGGCAAGCGAAGAGTTCGAGCTCGAAGGCGAACTGGCCGTCGTCATCGGCCGGCCGGGTCGTGCCATCGCCGAGGCCGAGGCGCTCGGCCATGTCGCCGGCTATTGCTGCTACAACGACGCCTCGGCCCGCGACTGGCAGCGCCATTCGCAGCAATATACCGCCGGCAAGAACTTTCCCGGCACCGGTGCCTGCGGGCCGTTTCTGGTGACGCCCGACGCGGTCGGTGATCCGGGCCGGCTCGGGATCGAGGCCCGGGTCGATGGCGTCGTCCATCAGAGTGCCTCGACGGCCGACATGCTGTTCGGCGTTGCCGAACTGATCGCCTATGTCTCGCGTTTCACGCCGCTGTCGCCGGGCGACATCATCGCCACCGGCACCCCCGGACGCAGCGAAATCGGTGAGGGCCCGGCCCGGCATCTCAAGCCGGGATCGCGCGTCGAAATCGAGATCGAAAGGGTCGGACGGCTCGCCAACACATTGGCCCGCGCCGGCATTTCCGGCTGAAAGCAGGGCCATCGCTGCTGGCCTCGCCTCTTGCGAGCGGACGCTGCCGGCGATACACCGCGAAACGGAGTATGAAACGAAATCCGTGGTCACGGCGCCAGATGCCGGCCGTGGAAACTGACGTCGGACGCGAAAACAGGCGTCCGGCGGCGGCGATGCAGGGAGCGAGAGGAGCGCTTTTCAGTCATGAAATTCAGCGACGGCAATTGGCTCATCCCGGAAAATCTGAAGCTTCGCCAGCCGGCGCAAGTGCATGAGGTTACGGTCGAGGGCGACCAGATCAGGGCCATCGTCGCCTCGCGCGAACTGAAGACGCGCGGCAACCAGCTCGACGTGACGCTGTTCACCATGCGGCTGTTCTCGCCGGGCGAGGGCGTGATCGGGGTCAGCATCGCCCACCATATGGGCGGGATGCCGCAAAAGCCCGAATTCGAACTGACGCGCACCCCGGGTGCGGCCCGTGTCGAACTGAGCGAGGACTTCGCCACCCTGCATTCCGGCGCGCTTTCGGTCCGGCTGCCGCGAAGTGGCGCCTATGCCCTCGATTTCCTCCGTGACGGCGCCCGTCTGACCGGGGCCCGCTTCAAGGCCGGCGGCTATGCGCTCGATCGCCGGGAGGATGACGCATACATGTTCGAGCGCCTTGATTTGGCCGTCGGCGAAAACGTTTACGGACTCGGCGAAAGGTTTTCCGCCTTCGTCAAGAACGGCCAGAGCATCGACATCTGGAACCGTGACGGCGGCACCGGCACCGAACAGGCCTACAAGAGCATTCCGTTCTTCTTGACCAATCGCGGCTGGGGGCTTTTCGTCAATCATCCGGGACGCGTCGAGTTCGAGATCGGCTCGGAAAAGGTGTCCAAGGCCCAGTTCAGCGTCAAGGGCGAGAGGCTTGAATATTTCGTCATCGACGGACCGACGCCGAAACAGGTGCTTTCCCGCTATACCGGCCTGACCGGCCGGCCGGCGCTGCCGCCCGTCTGGTCGTTCGGGCTGTGGCTTTCGACCTCGTTCACCACCAGATACGATGAAACGACGGTCAGGAGCTTCGTCGACGGCATGCGCCAGCGCGGCATCCCGATGCAGGTCTTCCATTTCGACTGCTTCTGGATGCGCGGCATGCACTGGTGCGATTTCCAATGGGATCCCGAGACCTTCCCCGATCCGGAAGGCCAGCTCGGTCGCATGAAGGACGACGGCAGCAACATCTCGGTCTGGATCAATCCCTATATCGCCCAGCTCTCGCCGCTGTTCGAAGAGGGGCGGGACAGGGGCTATCTGCTGAGGCGCCCCGACGGCAGCGTCTGGCAGTGGGATCTGTGGCAGCCCGGCATGGCCATTGTCGATTTCACCAATCCGGACGCGTGCGACTGGTATTGCGGTCACCTCAAGGGCCTGATGGATATGGGCGTGGACGCCTTCAAGACCGATTTCGGCGAGCGCATTCCGACCGATGTCGTCTGGCATGACGGCTCCGACCCGGAGCGCATGCACAACTACTACGCCTACCTTTACAACAAGACGGTGTTCGAGTTCATGCAGCGCGAGCGCGGCGACGACGCCATCGTCTTCGCCCGCTCGGCCACGGTCGGCGGCCAGAAATTCCCGGTCCACTGGGGCGGCGACTGCGATTCCAACTACGAATCCATGGCCGAAAGCCTGAGGGGCGGGCTGTCGCTCGGTTTGTCCGGTTTCGGCTTCTGGAGCCACGATATCGGCGGCTTCGAGGGCACGGCGCCGCCCGATGTCTACAAGCGCTGGTGCGCCTTCGGCCTCCTATCCAGCCATTCGCGGCTGCACGGTTCCGACTCCTATCGCGTGCCCTGGGCCTTCGACGAGGAATCGGTGGACGTGCTCAGGCACTTCACCGAACTCAAATGCCGGTTGATGCCCTATCTCTATGCCGCCGCCATCGAGGCGCACGAGAACGGCACGCCGATGATGCGCGCCATGTTCCTCGAATTCCCCGAGGATCCCGGCGCGGTGGCGCTCGACCGCCAATACATGCTCGGCGAAGCGCTGCTGGTCGCTCCGGTCTTCGATCGGGACGGCAAGGTCGATGTCTATCTGCCTCGGGGACGCTGGACCCATCTTCTCAGCGGCGTCGAAAAAAAGGGCGGCTGGCATCGCGAGACCCATGACGTCTTCTCCCTGCCGCTCTACGTGCGCGAGAACACGCTCCTGCCGGTCGGTGCCCGCGACGACACCGTCGACTACGATCATGCCGACGGCGTCACTTTCGAACTCTATGCCCTGGGCGACGGCAAATCGGCGATGTGCACTGTCGCCGGCAAGAACGGCGACGGTCTGCGCGTGACGGTGCGGCGCGCCGGCCGCGAGATCCTTGTCGAGGCCGAGGGGACAAGGCCCTGGCAGCTTCTTGTCGTTGGCCAAGAGGTCGCCTGCGCCGAGAGCCGGCCGGTCGGCGAGGCGCGCGGCACGCTTGTCGAGGGCAGGGCGTTGCTCCGTCTCGAACTGAAGGAGTAGGGCGGGTCAGGACACCGCATTTTCCCGGGACGCTGCCGCCGGGCCGAGGGTGAAGGCGTCGCTTTCGCCCTCGATCAGCTCGGTCGGCCAGACCTGGCGGACAATGCCGATGGGATAGGTCCTGGCGTAACGCGGCATCGAGGCCAGAAGCGCCTGGCCCAGCGTCACGCCGAGGCCGTCGAGGTCTTCCCTGAAATAGGTCAGACTCGGGGACAGATAGGCCGATTGCGGGCTGTCGCGACCGATGACGGCAACGTCGCGTCCCGGCCGGACATCGGCTTCGCTGAGGCCCCGATAGAGCCCGGTGGTCAGGCTGGGATTGAGCAGCACGATGGCCGTCGGCCGTTCCGGCAGGTTGAGCATCTTCTTGGCGATGCCATAGCCGCTGGCCTCGTTCGGCACGAAGGGCAGGACGAGTTCGGGATCGAGCTTCAGACCGTAACCGGCCAGCGCCGCCCGTGTCGCGTCGGCGAAGATGTAGCCGAGATTGGTGTCGTCGTCCGGCACGGTGATGGCGATGCGCCTGTGTCCCCTGGCGACCAGACGTTCGACCGCGTGCTCCGCCATGCCGGCGAAATCAGTGTCGAGCCAGGGTTGGCCGGCATCGGTCGAGGAACGTCCGAGCGTGACGAAGGGCACACCGCGCTCGGCGAGAAAATCGATGCGGGGATCGATCCTTTGCGTCGAGGACAGGATGATGCCGTCGGCGAAGCGGCGCGACACCATGCGCTTGAGATAATCCTCGGCATTCTCGTCGGCGGGGCAGAGCAGGGCGATGAGGTCGAGGTGATGCGGCGTGAGAACCGTCTGGATACCGTTGAACACGCCCATGATGAAGGTGTCGCCATGGCCGGTGATCTCGTGGCTGGTCTGCATCATGAAGGCGATGACGCCGGTCTGGCCGCGCCTGAGGCTCCGGCCCGACTGGTTGGGGACATAGCCGAGCTCGCGGGCGACCCTATGGACCCGCTCGCGCGTTTCCTTTGAAACGTCGGGACGGTTGTTGAGCGCGCGCGAAACCGTGCCGATCGAAAGATTGAGGTGCCGGGCCAGCCCCTTTATGCCGATCATTGGACGTCCTGACCAATCTGTTCCCCTTCCTTTAGACAATCCGCATGCAGGAGCCAATTGACTTGAAAGCGGTTTCAGACATAATCCCCGTAAACGTTTTCGGACCGACGCAGAAGCGCAACACATGCGGTCCGCGCGGAAGAGGAACGAAGAAGACTCGCGCCCATCACTGCGGCGCGTGACGAAAACCGAGGCCATGGCGCCCCTCGCGCCCCGGCCCGTTGAAAAAAGGCGATCCAAGGAGGAGGAAGCCATGAAGATTCTCACCAAACTCACACTGGCGCTCGTCGCCACCGCCGCCCTTGGCGCGGCAGCGGTGACGGCCGAAGCCCAGACCTTCAAGGTATGGTGGTACGAGCCGGCCGACAGCGCCCTCGGCATCGCCTGGCAGGCGGCGCTCGACAAGTTCAAGGAAACGCACCCGGACGTCGACGTGCAGTTCGAATTGAAGACCTTCGACCAGATCAACCAGGCTGGCACGATGATCCTCAATTCGGCCGAGGCGCCGGACGTGCTCGAATACAACAAGGGCAACGGCACTGCCGGCCTGGCCGCCTCGCAGGGCCTGCTGCAGGCGCTCGACGAGCAATACAAGGCGCGCGGCTGGGACAAGATCGTTCCCGAATCCGCCCTTGCGCTCGGCAAATATGACGAGAACGGCGTCTTCGGCTCCGGCCCGCTGGTCGGGATCCCGAACTACGGCGAATTCGTCTCGGTCTTTTACAACGCCGACATGCTGAAGGCGCGCGGCATGGACGTGCCCACGACCTTCGAGGACTTCGAGGCGGAAATGGGCAAGTTCGTCGCCGAGGGCATCACCCCGATCGTTGAGGCGGCCAACGACTATCCGGCCCAGCACCTGATGTACATGCTGGCGCTCAAGAAGGCCGACGCGCAGTGGATCGCCAATTTCGAGGGCCTCAAGGCGCCGCTCGACACCGCGCCGTTCCTTTATGCCGGCCAGATGCTGCAGGACTGGGTGGCCAAGGGCTACATCTCCAAGGACGCCACCGGCATGAATGCCGACGACATGACCAACCAGTTCATGGGAGGCAAGTCGCCCTTCGTGGTCGGCGGGACCTGGTTGTCCACCAGCTATGGCAACATCAAGGACTTCCACGCCAGCCAGTTCCTGTTCCCCGGCCAGAAATACGCGCCGGGCTCGACGGGCAACATGTGGGTCGTGCCGGTCAACGCCAAGAACAAGGAAGCCGCCTATGACTTCATCGGCATCACCTTGTCCAAGGACGTCCAGAACCTGATGGGCAACAGCGGCGGTCTGCCGATTGCCGCCGATCCGGCCGCGATCACCGATCCGGTCGGCAAGCTCACCACGTCCCTGTTCAACGAACTGGTCGCCCGTGGCGGGCTTGGCTATTATCCGGACTGGCCGGTACCGGGCTTCTACAACGAGGTTCTGCAAGCCACCCAGGCCGTGATCGGCGGGACGGCGACGCCGGAAGAGTTCGCCGCGCGTCTCAAGAAGTTCTACGACGACGGCATGAACATGTAGTAGCCTACTCTTGCGCGAGGCGGCTTCGGCTGCCTCGCCCAAATTTGCCGGCAGACGACTTCATGGCAGCAAAAAACAACTTCTACCGACGCGAATCCGCCGCCTACTGGCTTTACCTGTTTCCGGGTCTCATCGGCTTTCTGCTCGTTGTCGGCATCCCCTTCCTGATGAATATCGGCATCAGCTTCACAAGCTGGCGCGGCATCCGCATGCCGAAATATATCGGCCTGGCCAATTACGAGCGTCTGTTCGCCGATTCCGCCTTCTGGATGTCGCTCGAACACACGCTGTTCTTCGTGGTCGCCATGGCGGTGGTCCCGACCATCATTTCCCTGATCGTCGCCTCGGTGCTGTTCGACTTCATCAGCGCCCGTTTCGGGCAAGCCATGTCGAGCTTTTTCCGCGCCGGCTACTACCTGCCGCAGATCCTGCCGATCTCGGTGGCGGGCGTGCTGTGGGGCTGGATCCTCAATCCCCATGGCGTGCTCAACATGATTCTGGACGCCACCGGACTGGGGGTGCTGTCCAGCAACTGGCTCGGCGACCCGAACCTGGCGATCTACGCGCTCGGATTCGTCATGGTCTGGCTGCAGATCGGCTATTCGCTGGTGATCTTCATGGCCGGACTCGCCCGCGTCGATCCCTCGCTTTACGAGGCGGCCGAACTCGACGGCGCCAGCGCGGCCCAGCGCTTCTGGTACATCACCATCCCGATGCTGCGGCCGGAAATCTTCGTGATCGGCCTGACCACCACCATCGCGGCGCTGAAAGTGTTCGCGCCGGTCTACGTGATGACCAATGGCGGGCCGGACAATGCTACGCTGGTGCCCTCGTTCTTCTCGTACTACCATTTCTTCTCGACGGTCCGGGTCGGCTACGGCGCCTCCATCGCTACCGCCCAGACGGCCATCACCATCGTGCTCGCCCTGATCTTCTTGTGGGTGCAGTCGCGCCAGACCGAGGACGCGGCACATGAGTGAGACAAGTCTGGTGCAACCGGCCGCCGCGTCGGCCCGAATGGGCACCAACGTGTCGCGTTACAGGCGTGGCGCCCTCAGGTGGTGGGTGCTGGCGCTGCTGTTCGTGTTTCTCGCCTTCATGCTGGCGCCGATCTTCCTGGCGCTCAACAACGCGGTGAAAACGG
>CAZKTH010000078.1:0-8419 GCA_964555575.1 uncultured Devosiaceae bacterium
AGGGCGCCAATCTCGGCGTGACCCAGCGCGGCCGCATCGAATTCGCCATGAAGGGTGGGCGCATCAATACCGACGCCATCGACAATTCGGCCGGGGTCAATTCCTCCGACCTCGAGGTCAACATCAAGATCGCCCTCGGGCCGCTGATGCGCGCCGGCGAGATGGACAGGCAAAGCCGCGACGCCTTCCTTTCCGAGATGACCGACGAGGTCGCCCGTCTCTGCCTCGACAACAACTATCTGCAGGTTCTCGCCCTGTCGCTGGCCGAACGGAGCGTCGCCGACGCCCTGCCCGACCATCGCGTCCTGATCGAGGCGCTCGAGCGCGACGGCCATCTCGACCGCGCCGTCGAGTTCCTGCCCGACAATGCGGCGCTGGACGAACGCCTTGCTGCCGGGCGCGGACTGACGCGGCCGGAACTGGCGGTGCTCCTGGCCTATGCCAAGAACATGCTGAGTGCCGAACTGGTCGCCTCGAGCGTCCCCGACGATCCCTATCTCGCGACCGAGCTCTATCGCTATTTCCCCGACAGCCTGAAGGAGCGCCAGCCGCAGGCGATCGAAAACCACCGTTTGCGGCGCGAGGTCATCGCCACCGTCCTTGCCAATGCCATGATCAATCGCGGTGGTCCGACCTATGTCGAGGCAATGGCGGCGGCAACCAGCGCCGGTCCGGCCGAGATCGCAAGGGGCTATGCCGCGGCGCGCGACAGCTTCGACACCACTTCCCTCAACGCCGCGATCGACGAACTCGACACTCATACCGACGGCGAGGTGCAATTGGCGCTTTATGCCGAGGTGCAGACCCTTCTGGTCTCCCAGACCCTGTGGTTTTTGAGGAATGTCGATTTCTCCGGCGGTCTTTCCGGCGTCATCGCGCGCTATCGCACCGGCATCGAGGAGGTCCGGGGCATGCTCGGGCATATCGTGCCGGCCTTCATCGCCGAGGCGGTGGCCGACCAGGCGGTTGGTTTCATCGAGGGCGGAACGCCGCGCGATCTCGCCCGCCGCATCGCCGAGCTCTCGGCCCTGGCGCTGGCGAGCGACGTTGTTCTGGTCGCCGAGCAGCACGACGCCGGCGTCACCGCCGCGACGGAGGCCTATTTCTCCATCCTCGGCCTGTTCCGGCTCGGGCGCGTCACCGAGCAGGGCGGACGCATCACCCTCAAGGACCGCTTCGACCGCATGGCCCTGGACCGGGCCCTTTCCAATCTGATGCGGTCGGTGCGCGATCTTGCCGGCGCCGTGCTCGCCTCGGGCGAGGGACCGGTCGCCGAACGCTTCGCCAACTGGCACGATGCCCGCGCCGGCGAGATCGACCGGATTGCCATGATGGTCGCCGATCTGATCGATGGCGAACTGTCGGTTTCGCGCCTGTCGGTGGCGGCCGGACTGCTGTCGGACCTGATCCGCAACTGAACAAAAGGAAACGGAGGTGTCGCGCCGCGGCGGCAGGACCTTTTCCCGGACTCGTTTCGGCATGAGGCTTCAAGTCGCGTTTCCCGACGCGTGAATTGTTTCCAACATCGGCTTCGCGCAAAGGCAGTCCCAACCCGGAAAGGCGATATCATGGACGAGTTGAGAAAAATCACCGAACGGCGCAATGCGGCGCACAAGAGGCTTCTGGATCTCGATTCCAAGGTCTACAGGGCCTTTGTCGCCATGGAGCAGGCCACCTATGGCGACGGCAATCTGGCCAGGAAATACAAGGAGCTGGTCGCCATCGGCATTTCGGTGGTGATCGACTGCGAATCCTGCATGCAGTGGCACATCGAACAGGCGGCCCGGTCGGGCGCAACCTTCGAGGAAGTGCTCGAGGCCGTCGAGGTCGGCATCGAGATGGGCGGAGGGCCGGCCACCGCTTCCGCCCGCTTTGCCCTTATCGTGATGGACGAGACCTTCGGAAAGGCCAGGGCCTAGCGCATCGTGCGAAAAGCCGGGCCCCACTTTTTCGCACGATGCTCTCGAAGGTCTGCCGTTTTGGCGGAGACATCGACGCCGCACTTCCCTGCCGGCGAGGGGGAGGGGAGCAAGGCGCCGACATTCCGGTCAGCGGATGACGCATTTCAGTGCGACGGCCCCGCCGAATAGTCCGGGCAATTGATGGTATAGGCTTGGGTGATGAGGCGCCGCCAGATGTTTGGGTATGCTATGCAGCCGGTATCGCCGTCATAGCCCACATGCAGATTGATGAGGATCTGGTCGTGGCCACGATTGGCGAGACAGACCGCCTGCATGATGCCGACATGCAGACCGGTGAACGGATAGCCATGGATCTGGTTGCTCGAGGTGCAGGCGCGCGGCACGCTGGTGCCGAGCCGGTGTGCCCAGGCGTCATCGACGCATTCGTTGATGTTCTTGAGGGCACGCTCCCGCGCCGTGTTGGGGGCGTAGTAGCCGACCGTGCCCTTGCCGGTGAAGCTGAAATTGGCGCCGGTCAGGCGCGCTCCGGTCGGTGTTGTGGCGCTGATGACATAGGTCGCGGTGCAGGAGCGCGTGTAGTCCTTGGCCGCAACACCGGTGCTGGAAAGCGACAATGCGATACCTGCCGCTGCGATCGCCAGGATGCTGCTGATATGTCCGTACATTTTGGACCTCCTTCAAGGGGGGCGCCCGCCGCTCGATGCGGACTGCACCTTCAAGGGACGGTCACCCTGAGGTGCCGGTTCAAAATTTCGACCCGGTGCCGAAGGCAGGCGGCCCGGCTCGTCCGGACAATTGGACAGGACACCGCATTCGGTGCCGCATGACGCAAAGCCAAAGGCCCCTTGCGCCGGGCGCTCGGGGCCTTCGCAGCCGATATTGTGCCACCGGCGCATTTTTTTGCCGCGCCGCGGCGGCCGGCGCTCAGTGACGGAAGTGCCGCATGCCGGTGAAGACCATCGCCACGCCGGCCTTGTCGGCGGCGGCGATGACCTCGTCGTCGCGAATCGAGCCGCCCGGCTGGATGATGGCGGTAGCACCGGCCGCGATGGCCGCCTCGACGCCGTCGGCGAAGGGGAAATAGGCGTCAGAGGCGACGACCGATCCCTTTGTCAGCGGCTCCGTGATGCCGGCATGTTCGGCCGCGTCGCCCGCTTTCATCACCGCGATGCGCGAGGAATCGACCCTGGACATCTGCCCGGCGCCGATGCCGACCGTGGCGCCGTCGCGCACATAGATGACGGCGTTGGACTTGACATATTTGATGACCTTGAAGGCGAGCTTCAGATCGGTCATCTCCTGGTCGGTCGGCGCGCGCCGGGTGACGACCGTCAATTCGCAGTCGTCGACATTGCGGTTGTCGCGGGTCTGGACCAGCATGCCGCCCGAGACCGAGCGGACCGTCAGGCCGGCCGATTTGGTGTCGGCGAGCCCGCCGGCAACCAGCACCCGCAAATTCTTCTTCTTCTCGAACACGGCCCGGGCCTTCTGGGTGATCGAGGGGGCGACGATCACCTCGGTGAAGATCTTGACGATCTCCTCGGCCGCCTCGGCGTCGATCTCGCGATTGACCGCGACGATGCCGCCATAGGCGCTGACCGGATCGCAGGCCAGCGCCTTCCTGTAGGTCTCGACGACCGTCGCACCGACGGCGACGCCGCAGGGATTGGCATGCTTGATGATGGCGACGGCCGCGCCCTCGACCGGATCGAATTCGGAAACGAGTTCGAAGGCGGCGTCGGTATCGCTGATGTTGTTGTACGAGAGCGTCTTGCCCTGCACCTGTTCGGCCGTGGCGACGCCGGTGCGGTCGGAACCGTCGGTGAAGAAGGCGGCCCATTGGTGAGGGTTCTCGCCATAGCGCATGACTTCCGACAGCGTGCCGGAAAAGCTGCGCCAGGGCAGTTCGGGATAGTCGATCGCGGCGGCGAACCAGTTGGAAATGGCCGCGTCGTAATTGGCGGTACGGGCAAAGGCCTTGGCGGCGAGGCGCTGACGGAGCGGGAAGGGGATCTGGCCGTTTTGCCTGAGGGCCTCGTTCACCTCGACATAATCGCCGGGATCGACGATGACGGCGACATCGGCGTGGTTCTTGGCCGCCGAACGGATCATGGCCGGGCCGCCGATATCGATGTTCTCGATGATCTCCTCGTAGGAAACGCCCGGTTTCTTGATGGTCTGTTCGAACGGATAAAGATTGACCACGACCAGATCGATCGGGGAGATCTGGTGGATGCGCATGGCGCTTCTGTGCGTCTCGTTGCCGCGTACCGCCAACAACCCGCCATGGACCTTGGGATGCAGCGTCTTGACGCGCCCGTCCATCATCTCGGGAAAGCCGGTCAGCTCGGAGATGTCGATGACCGGAATACCTTCGGCTTCGAGCAGGGCGCGGGTGCCGCCGGTCGAGACGAGCTCGACTCCCATGTCCGCGAGGGTGCGGGCGAGTTCGGCGATCCCGGTCTTGTCGAATACGGAGAGCAGCGCCCGGCGCAGTCTGGGCTGGTCGTCCTTGGAGTTCATGGCTTTGGTCCCATCCCGTTTGGCAAGGAGAGTTTACAAGTGATGAATGCCGCCCGCCTTGTAGTCCCAAGGGCAGAAAATCGCAAAGGGCCCGGATGCCGCGCCCGTCGAATTTCGGTCGGGACCGGATGAGGCGCGCCTCAGGTCAGCCGCGTCAGGATCCAGGCGATCTCGTGTCCGTCGGCGAGCGGTGCGGTGAGGACGATTTGCCGCGTGCGATAGAAGCCGAAATAGGCCGACTGGCGCACGCTGTCATCGATCGTGGCCCGGGCGCCTTCCCACAGAAAGCTCCAGCTGCGGCCCGAGGCGAGTGTGAGCTTGATGATGTCCTCGTCGTCCTGTCGTTCGGCCTCGATGCCCGGGCCGAGGTGAAACCGCAAGGTGATCTCGTGCCCGGTGAGACCGGTGCCGGCCGCGGTGACCCGATCCTGCCCGACCACGGCGTCCCCGCCCATCAGCAGGGTCATCCAGCGTTCGATCGTGGCGCCGGCGCTTTTTTCATAGGCGTGGCTCGTCAGCTTGAGCATCTGTTCGGCAGCATCGAACTCGATCTCGGGCTGGGCCGCGTCGCTGACCAGCAGTCCGGCGGCGGGGCCGTGGGCGATCACCTGGGCCGGCGAGTGATGGTCGATGGTCGGCGAGGAATGGGCGGCACCGAGGCGGAAGAGCCGGCTCTGGTCCCTCAATACGGCCGGTGCCGGGCCGCAATTGCCGACGATCAGTTCGCTGTCGTGGCTGAATTCGAAACTGAGGCCGCCGGCATGGGCGGTGCGGGCGAAGGCGGGTTCGGGCACATGTCCCGAATCGGCGACAAGGATGGCGCCGGCGCTCTGCAGCCGTCCATACCGGCCGACAAGGCCGGGATCCGGCTTCAGCGGCCCGCCGGCCGCCTGCAGGGCGAAGATGAGATCGGAGGGTTCCTGGCCGGTGCCGTTGAAATAGCCAAGGGCCCCCGTGCCGAGCGTCAGTGTGGCCAGGGCCGTATGCATCGCCGCGATGCGGGCGGGCAGGGATCCCATATGCACCCGGTCGCTCCGTGCCATCGCCTGCCTGAGGGTGACAAGGCCGGTCAGGATCTCGACCTGCAGGGCGGCGCTGCGCGTGAGATGCATGCCGGTTTCGTCGAACTGGGCATCGATCTCCTGCTCCAACTGGACCAGATGCTGGGCGACCGTTTCGGCCGGCCGGTTTTCCGAAAGGCTTGCCGCCAGCTGGACGATCAGCGTCAGCAGGCGGTCGAGCGGGTCGGTGGAATAGCGGGCGCGCAGGGCAAGGCTGCGGACATGGCGGCCGAGATTGCGGTTGATGGCGCGCTGCTGGCCGCTGCTGGCCTCGGCGGTGAGGGTGGTGATGTGGCGCATCCAGTTGAGGGCGCGCTGCGCCGTCAGGAAGATGGACCAGATCTCCGGATCGTAGGAGTGGCCGTTTCGGCCGATCCAGTCGAGCACCAGCGTGCGGGCGAAGCGCCTGAGCCCGTCATCCTTGAGTTCGGCGAAATGCCTGAGCCAGGAGAACCCGTGCAGCTCGGTGCGCCAGCCATAGTGGTCGACCGGCATGACAAAGGGGGAAGCGCCATTGGTGTCGACCATCTTGCCGCCGAGAAGGTAGCGGCCGGCGGCCATCTCGGTGACGCTGTCGACATCGGCGGTGCGGAAATCGCCGAGAGGCACGGAATAGACGTGCTCGGTGATCGGACTCCAGGACCAGCGCAACGCAGGACTGACCAACGCCCCGGCGACGGTGCGGCTGAACGTGCTTCCTCCGGCCTTACGCAACACTTTGGACACCGGCTGTCCTGTCCGCTCTCACGGGGCGCCTCTTGCCGACGCAGGCTGGCATCAGGTCCGGCAAGACTGCACCCCTAATCAGGTTCCCGCGAAGCTGAAATAGCGCCGCTGCTTCCAGCAACTGTTTTGAAACTATTCCGTTAGCGCATCATTAACCGAGTACGTAGCGCGTGATGAAGAAGCCGTCCATGCCGTCGGCGCCGATTTCGGGCCAATCGAGACCGGGATGGGTACGCACAAGGCCCTGAGCGCTCACGGCCGGCGCCAGATGCGGCACGGTTTCCGCCCGTACCGGCGCCGGGCGCAATTGTGGATAACGTGTTGAAATCCAGTCGGCCTGGTCTTCGCCTTCCTCGGTTTCGAGCGAACAGGTGGCGAAAACCAGAATGCCGCCCGGCTTGAGGAGCGGCACGGCATTGACAATGATGCGACGCTGCAACTCGACCCGTCCGGCGATGTCGGCGGCGGAACGGTTGACGAGCACTTCCGGGTGGCGGCGGAAGGTGCCGGTCGCCGAACAGGGTGCATCGATCAGGATGGCATCGAAGGGGTCGAGAGCGAGCGGAGCGGTCGCGTCGGCGCACACGATCCTGGCGGAAAACCCGAGCCGGGCGAGGTTTTCCTCCAGTCGCCCGAGCCGGTCGGCATCGTTGTCGAGCGCCGTCACCTCATAGCCCTTGGCGCAGAGCTGGGCCGTCTTTCCCCCCGGCGCGGCACACAGATCGAGGACGCGGGCGCCGGGCGCAAGGTCGATGAGGCGGGCCGGGATGGAAGCGGCGACGTCCTGCACCCACCAGCGCCCCTCTTGATAGCCGGGCAGATCGGCGACCGGGCGGTCGCGGCTTTCGACACGGGAGGAAAGCGGCAGGGTTTCATGCCCGCCGAGTTCGGCAACGAGCTCCGGATCGTTGGTCTTGAACGAGAGATCGAGCGGGGCGCCGGCAAGAAGCGCTTCGGCGAAACGGCTGAGGGCGGTCTCGCCGTAGCGGGTCCGCCAGTTGCTCCGGAACGGTTCCGGGATCAGAAGTTCGGGCGGCAAACCTGTGAACTCGTCGGCGCGGCGCTGGGCCTCACGCAACACCGCGTTCATCAGCTTGCTCAGATGGCCACCGCGCCGGTCGGATTTGAGCACGCCGACGGCGCTGGCGATGGCGGCGTGCGGGGCGGCGCCTTCGACAAAAAGCAGTTCGGCAAGGCCGATGCGCAAAAGCGGTTCGAACAGGCCGGCGCGCTTGGGCAGGCCGCGTTCGAGCAGGGCGGAAAGGATCACATCGAGATGGCCGTTTCGCCTCAGCGCCGTGGTGATCAGCCTGTTGGCGAAGGCGCGGTCGCGGCCGTCGGGCAGATCGGCTGCCGTCAGGGGCCGGAAGCTCCTGCCGCTGAGGATTTCGGCCAGCGTCGTTGCCGCCAGCCAGCGGGCGGCGAGGCCGGTCTGCGACCCCCGCTTCACTTCCGTTGCTTTTTCACGCGGCCGACTCATGGCGCGACTATAGGGCGGGTCCCGCTTTTACGGAAACGCGCCGCCTGTTGCTTCTGGACCCCGGCTTCCGCCGGGGTGACGGCTGGGGATTAGGCGATGTCACGCTATAGCCACCTTCGTCATTCCGGCGAAGGCCGGAATCCACAACAACCGGAAAAAGAGGCGGTTCGGTGTCCGACTCAGCCCCAGGGGCCGGGTCGGTGCGGGGTCGCATCGGTTCCGGGCACGCGCCAGCCGGGGCCGGAGGTGTCGACATGGGCCGGCGTCCGCCTCAGGCTCGCCTCGCCGCCGTCGATGGTCGGGTGGGTGCCGATCTCGTCGGCGATCCTTTGCAGTTCGGCGATGCGGTTTTTCACATCCGGATGGGTGGCGAACAGATTGTCCTGGCCGCGTCCGGACAGCGGGTTGACGATGTACATGTGCGCCGTGCCGGGGCTGCGCCGCGCCCAGGGATTTTCGAAATGGCGCGCCTTGGAGGAGATCTTGTCCAGGGCCGAGGCCAGGGCTAGCGGGTCGCCGGAAATCATGGCGCCCTCGCGGTCGGCCTCGTATTCGCGGGTACGGCTCACCGCCATCTGCACGAGAGCCGCGGCGAGGGGAGCGAGGAAAAAGGCGATGATGCCGCCGAACGGCCCGAGCGGCGAATTGGACGAGCGCCCGCCGAACCAGAAGCCGAACTGGGCCAGCATGGTGATGGCGCCGGCAAG
>CAZKTH010000078.1:8519-12286 GCA_964555575.1 uncultured Devosiaceae bacterium
AGCGCCCGCCGAACCAGAAGCCGAACTGGGCCAGCATGGTGATGGCGCCGGCAAGGGTGGCGGTCACGGTCATGGTCAGGGTGTCGCGGTTCCTGATATGGGCGAGTTCGTGCGAGATCACCCCGGCCAGCTCGCGCCGGTCAAGGGTGTTGACCAGACCGCGCGACACCGCGACGGCGGCGTTGTCCGGGCTGCGGCCGGTGGCGAAGGCATTGGGCTGCTCGGTCTCGATCACGTAAAGCTGCGGCGTCGGAATGCCGGCACGGGCGGCCAGCGCGTCGACGATTGCGTAGAGGTCGGGCGAGGTGTTGCGGCTCAACGGCCGCGCCTGCTGCATCCTCAGGACCAGCTTGTCGGAATTCCAGAAGGCGAACAGATTGGTGACCACGGCGAAACCGAGCGCCAGGATCATGCCGATGCGCCCGCCGACGACGAAACCGACGGCCATGAACAGAAAGGTCATGGCGGCAAGCAGGAATGTGGTACGGACGGCGTTCATGTTCTTCGGTTTGCTCTTGTTTGCACGAGGAATAATGATGGTGTCTCAATGGCGGCGAAACAAGGGCCGGAACCCATGACCAAAGATGACAATCTGGTAAGGAACGACACGCAGGAAGCGAAAAAGCCGCTGTCGCCGCCCGCCAAAAGGGCCCTGGCCGAGGCCGAGCAGCGGCGCCGGGCCGCCGATGCCGCCCCGCCGCCCAAGGAGGTCAACGGCCGCAAGGGCCCCGACCCGGCCCGCTATGGCGACTGGGAGAAAAAGGGCATCGCCAGCGATTTCTGAGGCGAAACAAGCCAACGCGCCTTCGTCATTGCAGGCAGGCGGAAGCCGACGAAGCAATCCATCGATGCAGACATTGCCCGATCCCTGCAATGCTTTGCTGCGCCTGCAATGACGTCAGGGGCGATCGCAAGCCTCAGACGCTACCCCGCCACGCCGAGCACGGCGCCCTCGACCAGCACCGCCCCGAGCAGATAGCCGGCATCGATGAAGGTCAGGGTCCATTTCTGGCCCTGATAGCGGTGGTTGAGAACCATCGAGGTCAGAATGAAGCCGACCCAGACATGGGCCCCCATCATCATGCCGGTGATCCAGTTGAGATCGCCCAGGACGTAAGGCGTCAGCTTGGCGATGAAATAGGCCATGACGAACTGGCTGAGCGCCGCCCAGACGAAGGGCGAGACCCTGCCGCCGGCACGGATCTCGTCCTGCGACTTGCCGAGCGCGCTCGTCCACTGCTTGCCGAGCACGGTATACCAGGCCATGCCCAGTGCTATCGAGGCGATGGTGGCCAGGACGATGCCGAGCCAGTTGACGTCGAAATAGACCATTGGACCTCCCTTGGGTGGCTATGAGTTTGCGGCGCCCTTCAGAGCCGGCGAGTTTGCCGGTACGCCGCCCTTTTCGCAAATGATCCGCCATTCGGCGTCCGTCACCGGCTGCACGGAGAGGCGGGAATTGTTGACCAGCACCATGTCCCTGAGTGCCGGCATCGCCCTGATCTGATCGAGCGTCACCGGTTGCGGCACCGGCGCGACCGCTTCGATGTCGACGCAGTCCCAGCGCGGGTCTTCGGTGGTCGTGTCGTGATGGGCCCTGGCCGCCACCCTGACGATGCCGACGATTCGTTTCTCGTTGACCGAATGGTAGAAGAACCCGAGATCGCCGATTTCCATTTCGCGCATGAAATTGCGGGCGGCGTAGTTGCGCACCCCGTCCCACTGCTCGGGCCCGGCCTTTCGTACCTGATCCTCCCAGCCCCAGGTCGAGGGTTCCGACTTGAACAGCCAGAAGCGCATGCCTAGAGCCCATCCGGCGGATTGGCGACCCAGCGCCAGGGGCGGACGCTCGTCTCGGCGAAAAGCCCGGCCTCGACATAAGGATCCCCGGCGACGATGCCCTCGGCCGCGGCCAGAGAGTCGGCCCTGACGATCAGCAGCGAGCCGATCATGCGCTCCTGATCGTCGAGAAACGGCCCGCCGGCCAGCAGTCTGTCGCCAAGCGAGGCGGCATAGTCGAGGTGTTTGGGCCGGACCGTTTGCCTCAGGTCGAAGCTGTCCGGCTTGTCGGTGCATTCGATGACGTAAAGTCCCATTCAATCGTTCCCTTCGCGTTTCAATGGCCGCGTCATCAATTGCGCGACGATGGCATCGATTTCCAGCCGCCCCGCCAGCAGCGCATGGACGGCGGCGGCGAGCGGCGCGTCGACGCCGTATCTCTGCGCCAGACCGAGCGCCACCGGCGCCGTCCTGACCCCTTCGGCCAGCCCCAGCCCCATCACCTCGATTTCGGCGACGGACCGGCCTTTGCCCAGTTCGATGCCGAAGGCGTAGTTGCGCGATTGCGGCGAGGTGCAGGAAAGGGTCAGATCGCCGAAACCGGCCAGCCCGGTCAGGGTTTTCGCCTCGCCGCCCATGGCGGCGACCAGCCGGCTCATTTCGGCGAAGGCGCGCCCGATCAGGGCGGAGCGGGCCGAAAGCCCGAGCCCGGCGCCCTCGACGGCGCCGGCGGCGAGGGCATAGACGTTCTTCAGCGCCCCGGCCAGTTCGACGCCGACGAGATCGTGGCTCTGGTAGAGCCGGAAGGTCGGACCGGAAAGGGCGGTGGCGATTTCGGCGCACAGGTCGTCCTCGGGCGAGGCAAGGGTGACGGCGGTCGGCCGGCCCGAGGCGACGTCATGAGCGAAACTCGGCCCGGAAAGGACCAGCGGCCGCGCCTCGGGGGCGCATTGGGCCAGAATTTCGCTCTGGCGGGCGAGGGTTTCGGTTTCGAGCCCCTTGGCGCACAGAACGACCGGCTTGCCGGAAAGCGGCGCCGGCCCGATCGCGGTCAGCACCGCGCGTGACACCTGCGCCGGCACGACGAGAAGGACGAAATCGGCGCCGGCGAGGCCGGCGAAATCGGCGCGGGCAGCGACGCCGGCGCTCAGCCGGTCCTCCGGCAGATGGCCCTTGTTGACATGGGCGGAATTGATCGCCTCGGCCGCTTCCCCGCTTCTGACGATGAGACAGACCTCGTGGCCGGCACGGGCGGCGATTTCGGCAAGTGCCGTGCCCCAGGCGCCGCCGCCGATGACCGAAACCCTGCTCATCTTGCGCCTTCCGCCGCCCTGCCGTCGTCGAGCGGCCAGCGGGCGCGGGCGGCGAAATCGAGGCTGTCGGTCCTGCCAAGGGCGAAACGTTCCGCCCCGGCCCAGGCGATCATGGCGCCATTGTCGGTGCAAAGCGCCGGCGGCGGGATGACGAGCCGGGCGCCCGCTTCGTCGGCGGCACGCTTGAGCGCCGCCCCGATCGCCCTGTTGGCGGCGACGCCGCCGGCGACGACGAGCTGGGGCGGATGATCCGGCAACTCAGCCCTGAAGCGGACGAGGGCGGCGGCGCTGCGGGCATGGATGATGTCGGTCACCGCCGCCTGGAAGCTGGCGGCGATATCGGCGACGTCCTGTTCGCTCAGTGGCGCGATCTTTTCGGCCGCGAGGCGGACGGCGGTCTTGAGGCCGGAAAAGGAGAAATCGAGCCGTTTTTCCCGCAGGAGCGGCCGCGGCAGGGCGAAGCGCTTGGGATCACCCTTTGCCGCCCATTTCTCGATCTCCGGTCCGCCCGGATAGTTGAGCCCCAGCAGCTTGGCCACCTTGTCGAAACCCTCTCCGAGGGCGTCGTCGATGGTCGTGCCCCAGCGGGCATACTCGCCGACACCGCAAACGAGGACGAACTGGGAATGCCCGCCCGAAACCAGTAGCATCAGATAGGGAAACTCGATCCCGTCG
>CAZKTH010000079.1:0-12195 GCA_964555575.1 uncultured Devosiaceae bacterium
GGTCGCGTTTTCGAACCGGCGAACCGGTATCCACTTCGCCTGAAAACGCTCTAGCTGCTTTGCGTGGCGACACCAAGACCCGAAAGCCGCCTTTGCTGGCCGAGCCGCACGCCGTCGACGTCGCGATCGGCCATGAGCACACCCTTGTCCACCCAGACGCGGGCGACATGGACGCTCGTGCGCCGTTCGCGCCCGGTCTCTGGCACCGGCTTTTCCGCCTCGTCCCATTCGGGATGGGTGAAATAGAACAGCGCCGCCTCGCCGCAGTCACCGGCACCGCCCTGGCGCACCACCACGACGTCGGCATGACGGGCAAAGCTTTTGTCGCGCGGGTCGCGTCCGGGCGTGCCGAGGATGAGGCCGTCCTGCTCGCCCTGCCGGGCCCAGTGCCTCATGTCGATCGAACGGTAGACGGCCAGTCCCCGCCATTCGTCGGTGATCAGCCAGTGATACCCGCCAAGGGTGAAGACGTTCGGCCCCTCATGCGGCGGCGCCTCGGGTGCGCCGGGAATGACCTTTTCCTCGACGCTCCAGTCATAGAGGTCGGTGCTGGTCGCGGCCCATGTGGCGCTGCCCTCGCCTTCGTTCTTGTACCACAGGCGCCAGAGCCCGTCGGGGCACAGCGCCACGCAGGCGTCGATGACATTGGGGCGGCTGAGCGGCAGAACGGCCCGACGGGTCCAGTGGATCAGGTCGGGCGAGGTGAAGTGGGTGATAGCGCGTTCGACGTCGTGCACCGTTTCCGGCGCGCCGGGGAAATAGGTCAGGTACATGTGATATTCGCCACGGGCGAAGATCACTTCCGGCGCCCAATGGGTGTTGAGGCCCGTATCCTCCGGCCTATCGAGCCCCTCGACCGTACCGCGATAGGTCCAGGCGAGCCCGTCCGGCGAGGTAGCGACACCGATCGGCGAACCCTGGATCCAGCCCCAACCGGCGGTCGGCAGATGGGCGCGGCGATTGGTATAGAACATCCACCACGCGCCGGTCTCGCGGTTGCGGATCACGGTGGGATCCGCCGCCCCGTCCTGGATGGGATCGACGAAAATCGGCGCCGACATCCTGTCCTCCCTGCCTGTGCCGCCGCCCGATCGAGCGGCTTTTGCCGCTTTCAATACCCTTTTATCCTGCCCTTTGCAGCAGGCTGCCGGTGACCAGCAGCAAACCGGCCAGCGCCGGCGAGGCGGCGAGCAAGGCGTTGACCCAGAAGGTGTTGGACAACAAAAGGAACGGCGCCAGCGCCGCGACAAGGAACAGCACCCCGCCGGCAAGCGGCCAGCGCCAGGAAACCAGAAGGAAGGCGACCAGAACGGCAGAGGGAATCAGATGGATGGCAAGCCCGACCAGCTTTTGCCACCAGGGCGCGGTGACGGCAAAGACGTCGAGGGCGAAGGCGCCGATGAAAAGCGCCGCCGCAAGTCCGATCACCCGTCCGGCAATGATCAACAACCCGCTCATGCCGGCAATCCTGGCATTTCGCGCCCACTGCCGCCTTGAGCCAGGGCAAAGGCGCCGCCATTTCGCCGCCCCCGCCCCGGGCCGGGACCGGGCCGCCATCGGGCACGGGGCTTGACTTGCAGGGAACGATCCCCTAAACGCCTCGCCGGCTGCAGACGCCTGCCTCCCGCTGACGCCCTTGCGTTTCGGTGAAGTTCTGCCCGAGAGCTTTTTTCTCTGTTTTCCTTTCCGCGTCTCGCGCGGATGGCAATGCGGGTCCCATCCTATAGGCAAGACCGGTGAACAAGGATTGCAGAGCCATGTCCGCTCCGTCTCGTAACAGCTTTCTTCACGGCTCCCTGGCCGTGCTTTTCGCCAGAACGGCGTTGCCCATCATCTTCGTGATGGTCATGAACGGCTTTCTGACCGTCGCCGATGCCCTGTTTCTCGGGCATTTCGTCGGTCCGGACGCCCTGGCCGCCGTCACCCTCATCTTTCCGCTCTACATGCTGATCTTCGCCTTCTCGACGCTGGTCGCCAATGGCATGTCGAGCCTTCTCGCCCTGGATCTGGGCGGCAGCCGCATCGAGGCGGCCCGAACCACCTATGCCAGCGCCTACTGGCTGGCGATTGCGGCCGGGCTGGTGCTGAGCGCGCTCTACCTGCTGTTCGGCGACCGGATGACCCTTCTGGCGGCAGGCGGTGACGTTCCTCTCGCCGAAATGGCGGGCACCTATCTGAAGATCATCGTGTTCACCTCACCGCTGATGTTCGCCGTGTCGGTCGATGCCACCGCCCTGAGGAACGAGGGCCATGTCGGCACCATAGCGGTGATGAGCCTTCTGGTGTCGCTGAGCAATGTCGGCTTCAACTACGTGCTGATCGCGCTGCTGCAGATGGGCGTGGCCGGCTCGGCCTGGGGCACCGTGCTGGCCCAGTTGCTGGCGCTCGGCCTGCTTTTCGCCTTCCGCTTCGGCCGCAACACCATCCTCAGGCCGGATGTGGTCGTCCGGCACATTGCGGTCGGCCCGTGGAGCCGCATGCTGGCGCTCGGAGCACCGCAGAGCCTCAACTTCATCGGGGTGGCACTGGCCTCCTCGGCGATCCTTGCCGCATTGCAGATCGCCCGCAGCCCGGACTACGCCGCGACCGTCTCGGCCTATGGCATCATCACCCGCATCACCACCTTCGCCTTCCTGCCGCTTCTCGGGTTGGCCCAGGCGATGCAGACCATTACCGGCAACAATCACGGCGCCGGGCTGTGGCAGCGCAGCGGTATCAGTTTCCGGATCGCCGTGCTGGCGGCTCTGGTCTTCTGTATCGGCGCCGAAGCGGCGATGGTGCTGTTTGCGCCGCAAATCGGCGGATTGTTCATCGCCGATCCATACGTGATTGCCCAGGTGGGCGCCATCATGCCGGTCATGGTGGCATGCTATGCCCTGTCCGGTCCGTTGATGATGGTGGCCATGCATTTCCAGGCCATCGGCGACGCGGGTCGAGCGGCGATCCTGGGCTTGTCGAAACCCTATCTTTTCACCATCCCGATGGTCTTTGCCCTGGCCTTGCTGTTCGGCGATGAGGCGATCTGGTGGGCCGGACCGGCGGCCGAGCTGTTGCTGCTCGGGCTGACGACGATCGTCCTCATCGACAACGCCAGACGGCAATCGCTGCGCTGGGGCCTGTTCGGACCCCCGGCGGCACGGGCCTGAGGCCCTTGCGGTCGCCGGTGAACGGGTCAGCCCTGCCGGCTTTTGTGGCGGCGGCTGGCCCGCCAGCGACGGAACCGGACGATCAGGGCGGCCAGCGGCCCGCGCAGGACCGGCAGATCGACCGCGAGCAGCAAGAGTCCAAGCGGCAGCATCCACAGTCCGAGCACGGGCAGGATGGAAAGGATGCCGCCGATGATGAGAAGCACGGCAAGCGGAATGCGCACCAGTGTCGCCCGCGGCGATCGCAAGGCGGCGAAAAGCCGCCTCCCCGGCCCGGGCACACCGCGCTCGATCCGGTCGAAGGCGCGGTGGAATCTTCGTGTCGACTTGTCGCTCATCATGCCGGCTCGCCATGGTGTCGCTGCACAAATGGGCAAAGGATGTGCCGGTTCAAGTCCACCCGACGGCCTTGTCGGCGAATCCCTTGTCGTTTTTGCCGCTCGGGACTTGACTCGCCGGCGGATCTGATCGGAATATTAACGTTCACGCACACCCGCAACGCGGCACTGGCGACGCCCGGTCGGCAGCATGCCCTGTTTCGAACAAAGGGTTTTCGTTCGCAAACATCTTTACGCCATCGTCCTCGGCGATGGCAGGACCGGCTGGACGTCCAGACCGGCCGATAGGCCTCACATCCGGCGGTCACGCGACAGGCCGGGCAATAGCATACGGAGCAGCAAAATGGACTATCGTCACCTCGGCAAATCGGGTCTCAAGGTTTCCGAATTCTCCTTCGGCGCCTGGGTCACCTTCGGCAAGCAGGTCGATACAGACGCCGCCGCCAAACTGATCGGCACCGCCTATGATGCCGGCGTCAATTTCTTCGACAATGCCGAAGGCTACGAGGCCGGGCGGGCCGAGGAAGTCATGGGCGAGGCGATCAAGAAGCTCGGCCTTTCCCGCGACACCTATGCCGTCTCGACCAAAGTCTATTTCGGCGGTCCCGGCCCGCTCAACAAGGGCCTCAACCGCAAGCACATCTTCGATGCCTGCCATGCCGGGCTGAAGCGGCTTCAGGTCGATTATCTCGACCTCTATTTCTGCCACCGCCCCGATATCGAGACCCCGATCGAGGAAACGGTGCGGGCGATGAGCGATCTCGTCACTCAGGGCAAGGTCATGTACTGGGGCACCTCGGAATGGACGGCGCAGCAGTTGACCCAGGCCTATGCGGTGGCGCGGCAATACAATCTCGTGCCCCCGACCATGGAGCAGCCGCAATACAATCTGTTCGCCCGCGACAGGGTCGAGGGCGACTACGCCCCGCTCTATGATCTGATCGGGCTCGGCACCACCATCTGGTCGCCGCTCGCCTCGGGCATTCTGACCGGCAAGTACAATAGCGGCATTCCTGCCGACAGCCGCTTCAACCTGCCCGGCTACGAATGGCTGAAGAACATGTATGAGAGCCCCGAGGGCAAGGACAAGATCGCCAAGGCCATCAAGCTCGAAAAGCTCGCCGGGGACGCCGGCATGAGCCTCACCCACATGTCGCTTCTGTGGTGCCTGGCAAACCCGCACGTCTCGACGGTCATTCTCGGCGCCTCCAGGCTGGAGCAACTCAAGAGCAATCTCGAGGCGCTCAAATACAAGGCCAGGATGACGCCGGACCTTATCGCCGAGATCGAAAAGATCGTCGACAACAAGCCGGCCAAGCCGCAGCACTTCTAGAGCGTTTTCAGACGAAGCGGATACCGGTTCGCCGGTTCGAAAACGCGACCACTCAACAACCTGGAGCATCGTACGAAAAAGTGGGTCCCGTTTTTTCGCAAAAGCGATGTGACCGAAGGAAGATAGAGCCTGTTGCGTTCAGAATGAATCCTGCCGCGTCATTGCGAGGAGCGTAGCAACGAAGCAATCCGGAAGCGGCATGCGCCAGCGCGCCTGTTGCCTTCTGGATTGCCACGCGCCCTGTGCGGGTGCTCGCAATGACGACGGGCGTGTCTCCGTGCAATCCTGACAGGCTCCGGGAACCGTCATCGTCGTGACTGATCCGTATGGGGGCGGCAACGCCCCCTTTTCATTCGGCCCGGTCGCTGAAAAGCCAGCCTGAGAGATAGAGGATCCTGGCCGGCGCCTCCGGGGGCCGGTCGATCTGCACCGTTCGCGTCACCAGCCTGTAGCGGCGACCGCCGAGCACGAAGTCGATGGCGGGATCGGACAGGGTCCCGCCCACCGCCTGCCTGTCGAGCCAGTCGGAAAGATCCGTCTCGCTTGTCAGGCCCTGCCGATCGGTCGCGACGGCAATCAGCGTTTGCCCGGAAAGCGATAGTCGCAATCCCTCGGTCTGCGACCTGCCGGCACGCGGCGAAGCGGCAACGGTGCCGATGAAATAGGGCGTCTGCGCCACATTCTCGACCTGGCCAGGACCGCGCTCAAGGGTTTCGTTCGTGCTCGCCGGGACCCTGGCCTGGCTGGGCAAGCCGATCATTTTGGCAATGCCGGCGCCGGTGGTGGGCAGGTCGTCGGGCGCGTAGCCATGGGCGGCAAGTATGGCGTCGAGCCGTGCCCGGTCTCCAACGCTCGACGTCAGATAGTCGAGCGCACCGCGGGCCCTGGCCGCCTGCTCCGGTGTCCAGTCCGGTCCGCCCCGCTCTTGCGGCGCAAGAGCGGTTTCGAAGCGATGGGCCTGATCCATGCCTGGCGCGGCAAGAAGATTGAAAGGCCCGAAGCCCAGAACCACGAAGCAGAGCCCGGCAAGAGACGGGATCAGCCTGATGTCGCCGCGTCCGCCGGGAAGAAGATAAAAAAGGGCCAGAAGCGCCGCCCAGACGCCGCCGGCGATCAGCAGCATGCGCTCCGGGGTCAGCCCATAGGCATCGACGCGCACGAAAACGCCGATGGCGAACAGGATCAACGGCAGGATCGTCGCCCAGAACCAGATACGCCGGAAAAAGCGCGACAGAACCTCGTCCCGGACAAATCCGGGATGAAGGATCAGCCAGTTGGCGGCACCGACGACGACGAAGCTGAGAACCAGCCAGCCGAGCGTACCGACCGGCAGGGTCCGGGTCACGGCGATCTGGACGGCATAGGCGACAAGGATGAGGGCATAGATGGTCAGAAGCGGCGTCAGGATGAACTGGCCGACAAGGCCGATGGCCCTGGTCAGGAAGTCCGGCTTGCCAAGGGCGTCGTCATCATAGTCTTCGAGCCGCGGCAGGGTGGCCAGCCAGTAGGCCGGGGCGAGCAGGCAGAAAACGATGGGCAGCACCCAGTCGGCAAGGAAGTCCCAGACCGAAATCCCGAACAGCAGATCGAGCGAGCTGTCGATGGCGAAAAGCCCGACAGACAACAAGAAGGATGCGGCCACGGCGATGGCACCGGCGATCACGGCCCGCTGGTTCAGCCACCAGAAGCGGTCCTCGAACCCGCGCCTTTCCGCGCCGGCGCCGAAGCGTGTGAAGCCGGAGACCGACAGCCACATCAGAGCGGCGACCGGGAGCGCCGGCAGCGCCAGCCACTGGGTCGAACGGATTTCGAACAGCGGCGCGACGACGAGCGGCACAAGATAGGAAAGGATGAGGCCGGCGCGCGCCATTTCAGGCCGGCTTTCGGCAAAAAGCCTCCCGGCAAGGGCGAGGACGAAGCCGGTGACGGCGCCGGCAAACAGCCGCAGCGCCTCCTCCTCGTCGAGCGGAGTGAAGCGGTTCAGATAGACGACCAGGATGAGCGTCGCGGCAGCGGCGAAGACGATCGCAAGCGGAAAGCGCCGCAGCACGGCAAAGAGATCCGGCGACAACAGGCGCGCGATCGGTTTGAGGTTCATGCCTGCCCTCCCCTCAGCTCAGGGTGGCGCCGAACCACATCAACCGCAAGAGCTTTTGCCAGTCGGTGCGGGTTTTCGGCGGCACGAAAGGATCGGCGCCCGCCGGAATCCGCCTGTCGATCATGACGATCTGGGCAAAAGCCGGACGCAACCGCCGCGGCACAAGGCGCAAGGCGGTCCGGGCCCTGCCGAGATGGTCGCTGCCAAGGGCATGAAAGCGTGCGAGCGCCGCCCTGAGACCCGGCGTGTCGTTGCGCGCCAGGATGTCGCCATCGCCGACGCCATGTTCGGCGAAGATGTCGAGCGGCAAAAAGATGCGCCCGCGGGCCACGTTGAAACCGAAGGCGCTCAGATGCCCGAAATAGCTCAGGGCGACACCAAGATGGCCGGCGGCGTCGCCATTGTCCGGTGGCGTGCCGTCATCGAGCACGGTCGCGGCGTACTGGAAAAGCATCGATACCGTCTCGCCGGCATAGCCTTCGAACGTGGCGACGTCCGGCATCGGGTCCTGATACAGATCGAAACGCCGTGCCGCGATCAGCCGGGTGAGCGGGCCGGCGGCGAGCTTGTAGCGCTTCATCGTCTCGAGCAAAGCCGCCGCCACCGGATTCTGGTCCGTCTCGCCATGGGCCTCGCCCGCCACGAGATCGGCCCAGTATTGCAGGCGGATCTCGCCCGGCATCGGTTCGCTGACCCGCTCGCTGATGACGGCGATCTCGGCATTGGCGGCATAAAGCGCCTGCACCGCCGCCCGTTGCGGCTCGGGCAGGATCAGGCTGGCGTAATAGCGGTCGCGGTCGAGCGTTTTCAGCGTTTCGGCGACCGTGTCACCTTGCGATCCGCTCATCGCCGACCCGTATCGGTGACGGCGATCAGCGCCGCCCCGACCGCCCGGCTTTCGGCCAGCAACACATTGTAGGTACGGGCGGCGCTGCCGGTCGATCCCGGTTCGGCGACGATGTTGTGGGCACGGAAGGCCTTTTTGACCTCCGGGGGCAGCGGCCGGAAATCCTCGCCCATGCCGATCAGCAGGACATCGAGCCGGTCGGCGACGGCAAAGACCGGGGCGAACGCTTCGAGCGACAGCTCATCCGGCCCGGTCACGTCCCAGGCATGCATGCCCGAAGGCAGGCACAGCAGCGAGCCGCGATGGCTCATCTCGGCGAAGCGGAAGCCGCCATTGCCATAAGCGTCGATCGGCGCCTGATAGGGATAATGGCCCTTGCCGGTCATGCCCTACACGGCAGCGCCGTCGGCGCGCTTTTCGATCGTCTTGGACTTTTCGGTCGGTACCTTGTTCTTCAAACCGAGCAGCAACAACACCGGCGAAGCGATGAAGATCGACGAATAGGTACCGACGATCACGCCCCAGGTCATCGACAGGGTGAAGCTCCTGATGACCTCGCCACCGAAAAAGACCAGCGCAAACAGAGCCAAAAGGGTCGTGAACGAGGTCAGGGTCGTACGGCCCAGGGTCGAGTTGATCGAATCGTCCAGCAGCTGCAGCAACGGCACCCTTCGGAATTTTCGCATGTATTCACGGATTCGGTCATAGACCACCACCGTATCGTTGAGCGAATAGCCGACAATGGTCAGAATGGCCGCGATACTGGTCAGGTTGAACTCCAGTCCCATGATCGAATAGAAGCCGATCGTGAGGATGACGTCGTGCACCGTCGCGATGATGGCGCCGACGGCGAATTGCCATTCGAAGCGGAACCAGATGTAGAACAGGATCATGACCAGGGCGACCAGCACGGCGATGGTACCGGCGGTCGCCAGTTCCCCGGACACGGTCGGTCCGACCGTTTCCGTCTTCAGCACCTCGTATTTGGCCGGAAGTGCCTTCTGCACCTTGTCGACCGCCGCCTGCTGCGCGGCGTCGCCGCCCGGTTGCGTCTCCACCCTGAGCGATATGGTCTGATCGCCGGTCGAGAAGTCCGTCAGGGTCTGCACCAGGATGTCGCCAAGATCGAGCGGACGCATGAGCGCGCGGATATCGGCGATGTCTTGGACGGTGACCTTCTTGTCAGGCGTCTGCAAGAGGAGCGACGAGCCGCCCTTGAAGTCGATGCCGAGATTGAGCCCCACCGTCATGAACAGGGCGACAGAGATGATCGCGGCGACGCTGGAAGCAGCGATGGCGATCTTGCGCCAGCCCATGAAGGGCAGCTTGGTATCGTCGGGAACGAAGCGGAAGATCTGCAGATGCAGCTTCTTCGGCCGCCGCCAGGAATACCAGCGCCCGACGATGAACAGCGTCACCAGATAGGCGGTGAACAGGGTGGTCAGAATGCCGAGGGCCAGGGTCACGGCGAAGCCCTGGACCGGACCCGAGCCGAGGAAGAAAAGCACCACGGCAGCGATCAGGGTCGTCACATTGGCGTCGATGATGGTGCCCATGGCGCGCTGGAACCCGGCCTCGATGGCCTGAACCGGCGTGCGTCCGCCACGCAGTTCCTCGCGTATGCGTTCATAGATCAGCACATTGGCATCGACCGCCATGCCGATGGTCAGAACGATACCGGCGATGCCCGGCAGGGTCAGTGTCGCGCCGAGCATCGACAGCGCCCCGAGCATCATGATGACGTTCAGAACCAGAGAGATGTCGGCGAAGACACCGAACAGCCCGTAGGCGACCACCATGAAGACGACAACGGCGATGGCGCCGATGATGCCGGCCGTCACGCCGGCCTCGATGCTGTCGGCGCCAAGGCTCGGCCCGACCGATCTCTGTTCGATGATGTTGAGAGTGGCGGGCAGCGCGCCGGCGCGCAGCAGCACCGCCAGGTCATTGGCCGATTGCGGCGTGAAATTGCCGGAGATCTGGCCGGAACCACCGGTGATCGGCGTCTGGATGATCGGCGCCGTGATCACCTGACCGTCGAGAACAATGGCGAAGCGCTTGCCGACATTGGCCGAGGTGATCTCGGAAAACTTGATGGCGCCGCGCGTGTCGAAGCGGAAGGTCACGATCGGCTGGCTGGTGCGCGGGTCGAAACCGGCCTGGGCGTCGACAAGGCTTTCGCCGCCAAGCGCCACGTCTTCATAGAGCAGTTCGCTGCCGCCGCCACTGGAATTGGGCACGATCTCGGTGCCGGGCGGCAACCCCTGCGCCTTTGCCTGCGTCGCCGTCATGCCATTATAGACCAGGTGGAAGGTCAGGCGGGCCGTCCGCGAGATGATGTCCTTGAGGCGGGTCGAATCCTCGAAGCCCGGCACCTCGACCAGAATGCGGTCACTGCCCTCGCGCTGGATGGTCGGTTCGGTCGTGCCCAGTTCGTCGATGCGCTTGCGGATGACTTCGATCGACTGGGTGACCAGCGCCTTCAGGCGCTGGTCGATGCCGGCCTGGGTCAGGGAGACGGAGATCTTGCCGTTCCCGGTGGCGGTGACGTCGAGTTCGTGCGTGCCGCTGATATTGAACCCGCCCGAATAGGCATCGAGCGACTTGATGGCATCGACCGCCTCGGCAGTGCGGACCGGGTCGGTCAGCTGGACGATGAGCGTGTTCCCGTTCGTCGTGATCACATTGCCGATGCCCTTGTCATTGGCCAGCGTCGAGCGAATGTCGCGGCGCAATTCCTTGATGCGCTCGGAAATGATCGACTGACGGTCGACCTGCAGCAGCAGATGCGAGCCGCCCTGCAGGTCGAGACCAAGGACGATCTGGCGCTTGGGCAGGAAACCCGGCCATTCCTTGAGCACAGATGCCGGCAGGACATTGGGCAGCAGGAACAGGACGCCGAGCAACGTGGCCAGGGCGATGATTATCGTTCGAATCGGCGAGAACTGAAGCATGAAGACGGTCCGGTGTAGCGAGACGATAGGCGCTGATTAGTGCCGCTATTTGTTGTCGTTGACCGGTTCGGGCTTGGATCTGACTTCCGAAATCATGCCACGCACGACCTTGACCTTGACACCCTGGGCGATCTCGACCTCGAGGTCCTCGTTGGCGACGGCGCGGACGACCTTGCCGACGATGCCGCCTGTCATCACGATGGTGTCGCCCCGGCTGATCGCGGCGAGCATGGCGGAATGCTCCTTGGCGCGCCGTTGCTGTGGCCGGATGAGAAAGAGCCAGAATACCGCCACCATCAGGACGATGGGCACGATGTTGAGAAGAATCGTATCCATTCCACCGGCGCCTGCGGCGCCTGCCGCCTGCGCATATGCGGGGGTTACAAACATATACTCGCTCCTTGGGATCGACTTGCCATAATCTTGCAGCCCGTATGATAAAGGCAGCAGCAGGCCCGGCGATGACGCCGCGCCAAAATCGCGCGACTATACCGTTGCATATGCGTTAATGCAAAGGCTAAGCGCTACCTATTGGTATTTGTGAGAACTTTTGTGCAAGATACTGAATCTACCGAACAAATGTTGTCTCGTCTGGATCGGATCGCCACAGCGCTCGACCGACTTTCCGGTATTGTCGTGCCCAGCTCGCCCATCCTCGGCGACGCCAACGGCTATCATTGGGAGGGTCGTTCCGGCGTTTTGCAGCCGGTCGCGCGCATCAATGCCGTCCCCTATCAACTGCTCAAGGGCCTCGACGGAGTGCTGCCGGCGCTCCTTGGCAACACCGACCAGTTCGCCCGCGGCCACGGTTCGAACAACGTGCTGTTGTGGGGCGCGCGCGGCATGGGCAAGTCCTCGGCGGTCAAGGCGGTGCATCAGCGGGTCAGGGAAAACCTGCCCGACGGCATCCGCCTGGTACTGGTCGAGATCAGCCGCGAGGACATCGAAACCCTGCCGGCTCTGTTGCGCATCCTCACCGCTCTTGACGCCCGCTTCATCGTCTTTTGCGACGATCTCAGCTTCGACCGCGACGAGACGAGCTACAAATCGCTGAAAAGCATCCTTGACGGCGGTATCGAGGGCCGGCCCGACAATGTCGTGTTCTACGCCACCTCCAACCGCCGCCACCTGATGCCGCGCGACATGATCGAGAACGAGCGCTCGACCGCCATCAGCCCGTCCGAGGCGGTGGAGGAAAAGGTTTCGCTCTCCGACCGGTTCGGGCTGTGGCTGGGGTTCCACAATTGCGACCAGGAGACCTATCTCGACATGGTCTTTTCCTACATCGCCCACTACCGCATCCCGATCGCGGAAGAGGAATTGCGGGCCAAGGCCATCGAATGGGCCCAGACGCGCGGCGCCCGCTCCGGCCGCGTCGCCATCCAGCTCGTCCGGCAGCTCGCCGGTGAGGCGGGGATGGATATCTAGAGCATCGTGCGCAAAAGTGGGTCCCGGTTTTGCGCCAACCGAGGACCGACC
>CAZKTH010000080.1:0-12146 GCA_964555575.1 uncultured Devosiaceae bacterium
AAGGTGTTCAGGTATGGCAGCCGCTCCTACGGCAACCACAACCGGCTGCTCGGGGCCGTGCCCGGGGTCGATGGCATCAAGACCGGCTATATCCGTGCCTCCGGCTACAACCTGTTGACCGCTGCCCGCAAGGACAACCGCCATATCGTCGTCGCCGGTTTCGGCTTCGATACCGGTGCGGCACGCAATGCCAAGGTCACGTCGCTGGTCAACAAATACCTGCCCAAGGCCCGCTCCGGCACCTATCTGGCGACGGCGCAGATCCCCTCGCCCTTCGGCGGCAGGACGGCCGTCGCCTCGGCGCCGCCGCGCGATCCGGCGCCGATTCCCGCTTTCCGCCGCACGGTGCAGGATGGAACGTTCACCGTCGCCGCCATCGACGGCGCCACCGTCCCGCGGCCGCAGTCGCCGATCGCACTGACCGCACCGATCCCCGAGCCGCTGACGCCGCCGACCGGCATCGCCGCGGTCACCCAGGTCGCCATGGCCGCCGACCCGCCGCAACCGGCCGAACCGCGTCCGTTCGATGTGATCGGCGCCTGGCTGTCGACGACCTTCAGGCTTGACGGTTCGACCGGTGGCAAGGGTACGCCGGTGCCGCCGGCCCCGATCGGTTCGGTCTCCGCCACCGGATCCGAGGCCATCGATCTTTTGACCAGTGGCAGCATCGGCAGGGGCGACCAGGAGACCGATGAAGGCGAGATCGGCTGGATCGTGCAGATCGGCGCGGCGCCAAGCGAAAACGGCGCCAATTCCCTGCTCGAGGATGCCGCCGAAATCGGCCGGATCGCCGACATGCGCAGCTATGTCGAGCGCATCGAGCGCAATGGCCAGGTGTTCTATCGCGCCCGGATCGCCGGCTTTGCCGACGCGGCGCAGGCGCGGAACACCTGCGCGGATTTGAAAAAGATCAAAATGAGCTGCCTGGCCATGCAGGGCTAGGGGGTGACAACAGGAAAGTGCCAGCGGATACAACGCATTTGTATGGAGTTGCGTGAATGAGTACCACCGACGCATTGGCAGATCTGGCGAGGCTTGCCAGCACGGCTCGGGCGTCGTCCAGTTTCGAGACAGCGCGCAAAAAAGCGGTCAACGGGCTTTCGGACGGCCTTGACATGCGGCCGCTCAACCGGCGGGCGATCGATCTTCTGGGCGCGGTCCTGACGCTCTCGGCCCGCACGCGGCGGGTCGTGCAGCCGCGTGTCGACATCGATCTCGATGTCTTCACGCCGCTGGGGCAGCGCGCTGTCGCCATAAGGTACGGCCGCCGCGCCTGAGGGCCGCCGGATTCGACAGGCCGGACCGCTTGGCGCTCAGTTGGTTCCGGCGCCTTCGGGTTCGGGCGACATGTGCTCGAACAGACTGGGCGCGGCCGAAGCGACGAGCCATTCGCGGCGCGCCTTGGCCCGGTCGCTGACCGGCAGGTTGAGCGCGTGGACCAATTGCCGGTATTCCTGCTGGGCGCCTTCGTGCGAGTTCGTCGGCGTACCGCCCTGCTCCTCGTCCAGATCGTCGAAAACCGTCAGACCGAGCGGAAACAGCGAACGGAAGATCACCCGTTCGGCGATGCCGTCGGCAACCCGGCAACCCAGGCGCGTGGCGATCTGTTCGAGGCCGGACTGCACCAGACGCATGTTGCGCGAGGACAGCATGGCGATGCGGTTCCTGACCAGAACCCAGTCGATGGTCCGCCCGTCGATGGCCAGCCGCTCCTTGCGGGCCCGCTGCACCAGCCTGGCGTAATGGCTCAACTCGCGCGGTTCGCCGCTGACCGGATCGATATGGGCAAGCACGTCGATGTCGATCAGGCTGTCGTTGAGCGGGGTCACCAGCGTGTCGGCGAGCGAATGGGCCAGCCTTGTGAGATTGGTATCGAAGCCGGGCGTGTCGACGATGATGTAGTCGGCACTGGATTCGACATCCATGACCGCCTGACGGAACAGGTCGAATTCGAGCCGCTGGTTTTCGCGCTGGGAATCGCCCTTGGACTGCGGCAGCTGATAATGGGTGGTGTGCGGGATCCGGAGGCCCCGCGCCTGCGCCCAGGTCCTGCGGTTGATGACATATTGGGTGAAGGTGTGCTGGCGGCTGTCGACGTCTATCGAGGCCACCTTGTAGCCTTCGTAGAGCAGATGGACGGCAAGATGAAAGGCGGTGGTCGATTTGCCCGACCCACCCTTCTCATTGCCGAGGACAATCACATGCGCACTCATTCCGGTCGTCTCCGATACGGCCGCCTGATCAGCCTGTTTCGCTGTCCCGAACCGGCCTCATTCATATGCCTCCCGGTGATCGTTTCAGCAAGGGCATGGTGCAAAATGGCACACCGCGCCGCCACCAACTTTGTCCGAAATGGTTTCCACACGCCGGACGACGAACGGCATTACGGCATATTTTTGCCGCACTCGGCTCGATTCGCCAGATCGTCCTCGTCCCACTGAGAGCACGCTCAAACCGTTAACAAAATGTGAATGCATGCTAACGGCGGTGGACGCCGATCACAAGAGTCCAAGTCGGGCAAGTTCGGAAACAAGCGTAGAATCATCGTCTTGGCCGAGTGTATCGAGATCTGGGGGCGCATCCTCCGGCTTGAGATAGCGCCAGCCCTGGAACGGCGCCCGCGGCCGCGGTGCGGTGCGGATCACACCGGGTTCCATGAGAATGTTGCAGGCGGGCACGCCGTCGTCGCGAATGGTGGATTCGAACCCGACGATCTTCTGGCGACCACGGATTTCGCCGCCGATGACCCAGTAGAGCGACCCCTGCCCGGCGATTTCGTCGGCACGTTTCGGGGTCATTCGCGTGCGATGATAGTTGAGCCCGTCCGGACGTCCGAGCCCGCGGGCCCGCCTGTCCTGGCGCCAGGCTTCGAGTTCCTCGACCGAGTCGACGCCAACGCAGAGTTTGATCAGATGCATCATTGCAACGGTCCAAAATCAAAGGGGCGCCAGACGGCGCCCCTTGGTGATTCCGGTCGGTCGGCGGCTTACATGCCGACGACCAGAGAAACTGCAAAACCGAGCGCGACGAGGGAAATGAATGTCCAACTCGCGGCACGCCAACATATGGCTTTTGCCTGGCTGCGCATGCGAACTCCTAAGCTTACTTGTTGCTCTGCCGGGATGTCCCGGCGGCACTCCATTCAAGCAAGACTTCATTAACCAAGCCCGGAGCGAAACTCAAGTCAAGAATGGCGGGCCAACCGACGCATGCACCGGTTTTGCGATTCGTGCTTAAAACAGGTGAAACCAGAGGGCAGCGAGCCCGAGAAATGAAAAGAATCCAACGACATCGGTAACAGTCGTCACGAAGGCGCTCGAGGCAACGGCCGGGTCTATCCTCAGCTTTTCAAGGGTCAGGGGGATCATGATGCCGGCAATGCCGGCGGCGATCATGTTGACGATCATGGCGACGCCGATGACGAATCCGAGCTGCAGATTCTCGAACCACAGGGCGGCGACGACGCCCATGACCATGGCGAAGACCATGCCGTTTAGAAGCCCGACCAGGGCCTCGCGGCCGATCAGGCGGGTCATGTTGAAATGGTCGAGTTCACGGCTGGCGATGGCCCTGACCGTCACGGTCATGGTCTGGGTGCCGGCATTGCCGCCCATCGAGGCAACGATCGGCATCAGAACGGCCAGCGCCACCATCTTGGAAATCGGCACGTCGAAGACCGAGATCACCGAGGAGGCGAGGATTGCGGTGAGGAGGTTGACGAAGAGCCACGTCAGGCGGGATCGGAGGATGTCGAAGACCGAGTCGGAAATCTCTTCGTCGCCGACGCCGGCCAGGGCACGGAAGTCCTCGTCGGCTTCCTGCTGGATGATGTCGACGATATCGTCGACGGTCAGAACGCCGACCATGCGGCCGGATTCGTCGACCACGGCGACCTCGATGAGGTCGTAGCGGTCGAACACGCGCGCCGCCTGCTCCTGGTCCTCGGTGGCCTCGACTTCGATCACGTTGGTGTTCATGATCCTTTCGATCCGCTGCGGGCGCTTGGATCTGAGGATGCGGTCGAGCGGCACGGTGCCCAGAAGATTGTAGCTCGGATCGACGACATAGATCTGGAAGAACTCGTCAGGCAGATCTTCCTCGCCGCGCATGTAATCGATGGTCTGGGCGACCGACCAGAAGGGCGGAATGGCGATGAAGTCGGTCTGCATGCGCCGGCCCGCCGATTCCTCGGGAAAATCGAGGGAGCGCTTGAGGCTGAGCCGCTCAAAGGCGGGCATGCGCGCGAGGATTTCCTCGCGGTCCGGTTCGTCGAGGTCCTCGAGGATGAAGACCGCGTCATCGCTGTCCAGTTCCGCCACGCCGCGGGCGATGGCGGCATTGGGCAGGAATTCCATCAGTTCGAGGCGGATGTTTTCGTCGACCTCGGTCAGGGATTCGTAGTCGAAATGATCGCCGAGCAGGGCAACGAGCTTCAGCCGCTCGTCGCTCGGCAGGGCTTCGAGCACGTCGCCAAGGTCGGCCGAATGCAGCGACGCGACGAGATCGCGCACCTCGTGCTCGTCACTGGCCTCAATCAGTTCGGAGAGATGGTCGAGCCAGTTGGCGTCGAGATGGCCGTCATCGTCGCGCAGGAACAGCTCGCCCGTTTCGCCCGCCTCGATTTGGTTCATATCGGTCACTTCGTACCCCGCTCGGCTCGGGACGGACGCTGTCACGGTATGTAACGCGAGTGGCATTGCGAAGCCAGAGGCGGCGGCGGCGTTCGCGTGGATTTTTGGCAGATTCAACGGGTTCCGGAGGAAACATGATACCGCCGCCGGATCCTGCGGTCGGACCGGCGCGCGCCGGGCCGGAAGGTGATTTATGCGCTTGAGCGGGCGATGATGATTTGCTACACGCTAGGCCGCTTCGCCTTGTGGGGCGAGCGCCTTCCATGACAGTGCGGTCGTGGCGGAATTGGTAGACGCGCAGCGTTGAGGTCGCTGTGGGGTAACTCCCGTGGAAGTTCGAGTCTTCTCGACCGCACCATCACAACCAGGTTCTCCTGGAATTCCAAAGAGATGTGAGATTTCATGAGCTTGTAGGTGCCCGACCACGACAAAGGGCGCTACAATGCACGTACCCATGCCAGGCCTTTCAGCAGCCGCTAGGTAGATTCCGAACCTCGCGTCAATCTGGTTTTGGGCGCTTGATGCCGCACAGCGCTTGAAACGGGAAAGTCCGGTTCCAAAGCTGGACGTGGGAGAATTCACGATGAAGATGCCAGAATGGGTAAAGCCCACGATATGGGGGGCGGTCGGCGGCGCGATCGCGGCGATGGTCATCGGTTTCACTTGGGGTGGTTGGGTAACCGGCGGTACGGCCGGAAAAATGGAGGCGGCAAGTGCGGAAGCGGCAGTCGTCATGGCATTTACGCCACTCTGCGTTGCCAAGGCACAGCAGCAGCCGGAGCAGCTCGCGCTCCTGAAGGCGGAGAGCAGCTATAGGCGCAGCGACTTTGTCGTCAAGGCTGGCTGGGTCGATGACGTGAGCGAAAAATACCGCTCCGCAGTCGGACGCGCGTGTGGGGCGGCAGCGGTTGAAGGCATGAATTGAGGCCGACTTGCCAGGCCTGACGGCTGACACAAGCTGATTGGATCACGGCCACCGTCTGATGGGCGTCGCGGTGGCAGCGATCGTGACGAGGGTTTCGGCGACGGGGCCGTGGCCGAGCCCTTGCTTGCGGACAAAGGCGCTCCCGCCAACACGGCTGCAGCTTTCGCCTTTGGCGCGTTCTGGACCTTTGCCTGATCCGCGTTTGAGCCCTTTGCGGTCATTCTCTCAACTCGCAGCGAATGACCGCATTCATGAGGGATATCGGGCACTGGCAGGTGTACGGCATCCTCCCATGCAGGAACCCGCGTGCCGCGCGCGGTGGGCTATGGGGATATCGGATATTGGCCGGTTGACGGGCTAGTGCTGCTCGCCTGCGCAGGGCCGTCTGACGGCTTCACCCTCCAGACTCGACAACCGGCGTTCCTGGCGCTGCACCACGCGCTGCAATGTGCCACCTTGGTCATTGCCGCCGGAAGTGCTTTGCTAGGAAACGGGATGTGCGTTGCTGTGCAGGCAAGGTGCCTGAAGCAAGGACTGAATCATGATGCGACCAGTCCATGGCCTCGAGAATTTCATCATGAACGCCGGCCCGATATACATTTCGGGCGGCTATGTTCTGGACGGACCCTGCGATCTGGAACGGCTGGGGGCCGAAATCCAGACCGCCCTCGACCGGGCGCCGAACATGAGTTCGAACCTGCGTCGGATCGGCCCCTGGCATTTCTGGACCCGGCCGGAAAAGATCGATGTGACCGAACGCATCTGCGTGGTCGAGGATCCGAGCCTCACCGGACCGGAGGGGCTGGCACGCATCGGCGAGAAGGCACGGCTTCTGGAACCGCCGCGCACGGCAGGTGACTGGCGGCTTACCGTAGTCAATCCGCAAGGCAGCGCCGGTGCCGAGGCCGGTTCGCTTCTGTTCCTGCATTTCAATCACGTCATCGCCGACGCCTTGCGCATGCAGAAACTGCTCGTTGGCCTCGACCGTCACACCGCCGCGGACGCGCGCTCCGATCAGATCCGCTGGTCCGACGTCCGGCGCTATGACGCCGACACCTTCTTTTCCCTGCCGCAGGGCGGGGAAAGGGCGGTTCGTCTGCACATGTTCAGCATTGATCTCGAAGGGATCCGGGCTGCCGGTGAAACCGGCTCATCCCGCGAAACGATCCTGAGGGCCATTGCCGACGTCGTCGTGGACAGCGCCATGTTTCCGGGCCGGCAGGAACGGACGCCCTTGCTGACCTGCACCTTTTTCACCCGCAAGAACACCGATCGCTGGCAGATGGGCAATTTCATCACCGGCACGCGTTACGAGGTGCCGATGGCATCCGAGGACGTGGCGCCCGGCCGCTTGCCGGAACTTGTGCAGTTGGGCAGTTTGCGGGCCAGTCTGCGCGCCCAGACGATCATATCGCTGTTTCCGGCGGCCATGCTCAAGAAACGGATAGTAGAGATCCAGGAACACAGCGATGCCTGGATATCGATCGTGCCGATGGGGCGCGCCCGGGTCCGCCTGGGCGGTCGGAACGTCAAGGCGGTTTTCGGCGTCATGCCACTGTTCGGCGATCTGCCCCTGACCGTCGGCGCCCTGAGCTTCGGCGGAAAGGTCCACTTCACCTTCACGCCCGGCACGAAATTCAAAGGGAACGTGGTCGAACTCGCACGTCGCTTCGAGGAGCGGATGACAAGGAAAAGCCAAGTGCCGGTAGCCATGAAACCGTCGGCGCCGACGTCTTGACGCCAGATCCGATATCCTTATGACTCGCGGGCGTCAGGCTTGGCTCTGGACCTTTTCGATCACCTCGACGCTCAACTGACCGTCCTCGACCTTGATTTCGCCCAGTGCCACCAGCTTCTTGTTGACATAGATGCGCATGGGATCGTGCTCTGTGGTATCGAGCTCGATGACGGCACCGCGCCCCATGCGCAGGAGATGATGAACGGGCATCACCGACGCGCCCAGCTCGACGCTGAGCTCAACTTCAATCTGATCGAGAGTATCCAGCATTCCTATGGTCTTCGCGGACTCGCAGCAAATGGCATGCACATGATCAACGCATCGTCCAACTTCGTGAACGAAAGGTTAACGCCGGGGCGGGATCCGGGAGAAGAAACATGCAATCGCCTCTTGCGCGACGATGGCGCGGCGATCGAATGGCAGATTTTCGACGGGTTGAGCCCCTACCCCGCCATGCTGGCCGCGATGAAGCGTCGCGCCGCGGCGGTCGCCGCCGGCACGGCGAACGAAGCGATCTTTCTGGTCGAGCACCCGCCGCTCTACACCGCCGGCACCTCGGCGCGGCCGGCCGATCTCCTGCAGGCGAACAGATTTCCCGTCTACGAGGCCGGACGCGGCGGGCAATATACCTATCATGGCCCGGGACAGCGGGTTGCCTACATCATGCTTGATCTGAGGCTGCGCGGCCGCGACATACGCTGTTTTGTCGCCAATCTGGAACAGGTGGTGATCGATACGCTCGCCGCCTTCAACATCAGGGGCGAGCGCCGCGCCGACAGGATCGGGGTCTGGGTCAGGCGGCCGGAACGCGGCGACGGCGCCGAGGACAAGATCGCCGCCATCGGCGTCAGGATCTCCAAATGGGTGAGCTATCACGGGCTGTCGCTCAACATCGCCCCGGATCTTTCCCACTATGCCGGCATCGTGCCCTGCGGTATTTCGGATCATGGCGTGACCAGTTTTCTGGATCTGGGCCAGATTGTGTCGATGGAGGAGGTCGACATTGCCCTCGCGACGGCTTTTGCCGGACGCTTCGGCGCCCTTCGCCGCGCCGCACCGATGCCGTTAGGCGAGCTTTAGCTATCCTGTGCAGAATCTGCTAGATTCGTGCAGTCATAGGAGGACTCGCCATGACATTCGAAGAATTGGGCAAATTCCTCAATCGCACCCTGCTTTTGAGCCTTGACCGGATCAGCGGCCCCCGCCTCGTTCGCATCGTCTATATTTTCGGCCTTGCCGTAGCGGCGATCTGGGCGGTCGATCATTTCTTCGCCAGCTTCCGTTTCGGCATCGGTGAAGGGTTGTGGGGGCTTCTCGAAATCGTCGTGTTCGGCCTGTTCGGCATCATGCTGCTGCGCGTGGTCTGCGAGGCGCTGATCGTCTATTTCGAGGCCAACAAGGACGCGGTGCAGACCGCCAGCCGGCCGGCGGGACAGACCAGCCTGATCGACGAGGTACGCGACGCCATCGAGCAGCTCGGCGAAGAGGATGAAGGCGATAAGCCCGTTACGGGGCTCGCGGCTGCCAGACCCGCCAAGCCGCCGGCAGGCAAATCGCCCGCGGCCAAAAGCGCGACGGCGGCCAAGAGCGCGACGGCGGCACGGCGGACCCCGCGCACCGCCAGGCGCGGCCCCAAACCCAAGGCCGGCACCAACGAAGGCTGAACCGGTCAGGCCATGGCGCCGCGTTGACCTTTGCGGCAAAAGGGGTATGAGAACCCCTTCCCCGCAACCGGAGGTGTCGGCATGGCGTCAGCGCCGAAAATTGGACTTGTCAGTCTCGGCTGCCCCAAGGCGCTGGTCGACAGCGAACGCATCCTCACCACATTGAGGGCCCAGGGCTACACCTTCTCGCCCGACTATGACGGCGCCGACGTGGTGATCGTCAACACCTGCGGTTTTCTCGACAGCGCCAAGGCGGAGAGCCTCGAGGCGATCGGCGAGGCGATCAACGCGAATGGCAAGGTCATCGTCACCGGGTGCCTGGGCAAGGAAGAAGCGCTGATCCGGCAGACCCATCCCAAGGTGCTGGCGGTGACCGGGCCGCAGCAATATGAGGAGGTGGTCGCGGCCGTGCACGATGTGGTGCCGGCCGTGCATGATCCGAAAATGGATCTGGTGCCGCCGCAGGGCCTGCATCTGACGCCGCGCCACTACGCCTATCTCAAGATTTCCGAGGGCTGCCACAATCGCTGCTCGTTCTGCATCATCCCGCAGATCCGCGGCGATCTCGTGTCGCGGCCGGTGGCAAGCGTGCTTTACGAGGCGGAAAGGCTGGTCAAGGCGGGGACCAGGGAAATCCTCGTCATCTCGCAGGACACCAGCGCCTATGGCACCGATCTCAAATATGCCACCTCGAAATTCCACGGCCGCGACGTGCCGGCGCGTTTTTACGACATGGCCAAGGAGCTGGGGGAATTGGGCGCCTGGATACGCTTACACTATGTCTACCCCTACCCGCATGTCGACGCCGTGGTCGATCTGATGGCGGCAGGCAAGGTGCTGCCCTATCTCGACATCCCCTTCCAGCACGCCTCGCCCCGGATCCTCAAGGCCATGCGGCGGCCGGCCAACCAGGAAAAGACCCTCGACCGCATCAGGGCCTGGCGCCGGACCGCACCCGACCTTGCCATCCGCTCGACCTTCATCGTCGGCTTTCCGGGCGAGACGGAAGAGGATTTCGACATGCTGCTCGACTGGATCGAGGAGGCCGAGATCGATCGCCTCGGCTGTTTCGAGTTCGAGCCGGTGGCCGGAGCGAAGGCCAACGACCTGCCCGGCGCCGTGCCCGACGAGGTCAAGACCGAGCGCTGGGAACGGCTGATGGAAGTGGCCCGCGACGTCAGCGCCAAGCGCCTGGCGGAAAAAGTGGGACGTACCATCGACGTCCTCGTCGATGATGTCCGGCCCGAGGACCACGTCGCCATCGGCCGGTCGCAATGGGATGCGCCGGAGGTCGACGGCACCGTCATCATCTCGGAGGCGGCGGGCATCGCCCCGGGCCAGATGGTCAGCGTCACCGTCACCGCCTCGGACGAATACGATCTATATGCCCGGCCGGCACCGGAAGGCCGCGATGTCTGACGCCGGACCCAGAAGCTTCTTGCTTGCGGTCGCCGGGCGGGAGCTGCGTCTCGGCCCCCGGCCCGTTATCATGGGCATCATCAATGTCACGCCCGACAGCTTTTCCGATGGCGGCCGGCATCTGGATGTCGCCGATGCCGTCGCGGCGGCGCACCGCATGCGGGCCGAGGGCGCCGACATCCTCGATATCGGCGGGGAAAGCACGCGGCCCGGCGCCGAGCCGGTCGGGGTGCAGGACGAGCTCGACCGGGTAATGCCGGTCATGGACGCCCTTGCCGGCGCAAAGCTCGATGCGCTGATTTCCATCGACACCCGCCACACGCTTGTCGCCGATCAGGCACTGCAGGCCGGTGCCCACATCCTCAACGACGTCGAAGGGCTGCAGGGCGAACCCGAACTGGCGCAGATCGCCGCCGCTTGCGACGTGCCGGTCATCGCCATGCACTGGGACCGCAACCGCGATCGGCAAAAGGACATCATCGACGAGCTCAAGCGCTTCTTCGACAAAACGCTCGCCATTGCGGACAGGGCCGGCATCAGGCGCGGGAAACTGGTCCTCGATCCCGGCTTCGGTTTTGCCAAGGATGTCGGCGAGAACTACGAAATCCTCAGGCGTCTCGGCGAACTGGCGGTTTACGACCTGCCGATCCTTGCTGGCATGTCGCGCAAGCGCATGATCGGCAGTCTGCTCGATGTGCCGCCGGACGAGCGGGTTTTCGGCACCGCCGCGACCTCGGTGCTGGCCTATGAGCGCGGCGCCCATATCTTCCGGGTCCACGATGTCGGGCCCAATCGCGACGCCTTGCGGGTCGCCGAAGCCTGCCTATACGGCCCACCCGAGACAGAAAGCTGACCATGGCTCACATACGCGACCGCATCATTCTGAGCGATCTCGCCTTTTACGGCTATCACGGTGTCATGCTCGAGGAGAACAAGCTCGGCCAGCGCTTCCGCATCGATCTCGAATGCGGGCTCGACCTCAGGCGGGCCGGCGACACCGACCTGGTCGAGGCGACGGTTTCCTATGCCGACATCTATCCCATCGTGAAGGCGGCGACCGAGGAGACGCGCTACAAGCTGATCGAGGCCCTGGCCCAGCACATCGTCGACCGGCTGTTCGCAGCCTTCCCGCCGCTGCAATGGATCCGCATCCGCATCCGCAAGCCGGAGGCGCCGATCCCGGCCGTGGCCGGCGAATTCGCCATCGAACTCTACCGGGCGCGGCCCGCATAATGGCGAAGGCCTTTATCGGCCTCGGTGCCAATCTCGGCGATCCGGCGGCGCAGATCGAAGAGGCCGTCGCCCGGCTCGATGCTCATCCCGATATCGCCGTTACCGCGCGCGCGCACCTGATCGTCACCAAGGCCTGGGGCAAGACCGATCAACCCGATTTCACCAATGGCGTCGTCGCCATCGAGACCGATCTCGGCCCGACGGCCCTGCTCGCCGCCTGTCTGGCTATCGAAAAGGCGATGGGCCGGGTGCGCCGCGAGCGCTGGGGGCCGCGGCTGATCGATATCGACATCATCGCCTATCAAAGACTGGTGTTCGGCGCCGAACACCTCGCTCTGCCCCATCCGCATGCCCATCGGCGACAATTCGTGCTCGGGCCGCTGCGCGAGATCGCCCCGGACATGGCCGACTGGCTGGTGGCGGTGGCGGCCGGGGGCTAGAGCGTTTTCCGTTCTGATGGAATCAGAACGGAAGCTCCAAATTATTGAGTGGTCGCGTTTTCGAACCGGCGAACCGGTATCCACTTCACCTGAAAA
>CAZKTH010000081.1:0-12132 GCA_964555575.1 uncultured Devosiaceae bacterium
GGGGGCCTTCGCGACGGTGCGAAAAGGCCCCCTCACCCGCCGCTTCGCGGCGACCTCTCCCCCAAAGGGAGAGGTTAAGGCGCCAGCCGAACTGTCTCCACAAGAACCCGAAGAACCTTAGGCCCCGTCAGGCTTTGCCGGAAACGGTCCCTATGCCTCCCTCCCCTTGATGGGGAGGGTGGCCCGGCGAAGCCGGGTCGGGTGGGGTGGGGCCACAAGCGCCGGCGCAGATGCCCCCACCCTGTCTCACGACGGACTTAGCGAGAGCTAAGTCCTGTTCGACGTCCCTCCCCACAAGGGGGAGGGAAGCTCGGCACTGCTTCCGACAAAGCCTGACCTGCTCTAGCCGAAGCGGCCGCGAACATAGTCGGCCGTCCGCTCCTTTTCCGGTGCATTGAAGATCTGATCGGTTTTGCCGAATTCGATCAGTTCGCCCAGATACATGAAGGCAGTATGCTGGCTCACCCTTTGCGCCTGCTGCATGTTGTGGGTGACAATGGCGATGGTGAAGCGCTCGCGCAGTTCCGCGATGGTGTCCTCGATCCGGCCGGTGGAGATCGGATCGAGCGCCGAGGCCGGCTCGTCGAGCAGGATCACCTCGGGCTCCACCGCGATGGTGCGGGCGATGCACAGGCGCTGCTGCTGACCGCCCGAAAGCGACTGGCCGGACGTGTTGAGATGATCCTTCACCTCATCCCACAAGGCGGCACCGCGCAGCGCCTGCTCGACCCGCCCATCGAGTTCGGAGCGCGCCATGCCGGTGTTGAGCCGAAGCGCGAAGGCGACGTTTTCGTAGATCGACATCGGGAAGGGGGTCGGCTTCTGGAACACCATGCCGATCCGGGTGCGCAAGCCGTCCAGATCGATGCCCTGGGCAAGGATGTTCCGTCCGCCGAAAAGCACCTCGCCAGTGGCGCGCTGGCCCGGATAAAGGTCGTACATCCGGTTGAGGACCCTCAAAAGCGTGGACTTGCCGCAGCCCGAAGGACCGATGAAGGCGGTCACCTGGCGGTCGGCCAGATCGAGGCTGATGTTCCTCAGTGCATGGACATCGCCATAGAAGAAATCGAGACCGCGGATGGAGATCCGCGGCCTGGATCGCGCGGCGGTCCCGAGGCTGCGGGTCGGGTCGAGATTGGGAACGAAGGCGACAACGGTCATTGTGAATCCTGTCTGGCGCCGAACAGCCGGGCGACGATCGACAGCGTCAGCACCGCAACGGTAATCAGAAGCGCCCCGGCCCAGGCGAGCGCCTGCCAGTTCTGATAGGGCGAGAGCGCGAAGTTGAAGACCGTCACCGGCAGCGACGCCATCGGCCCGGTCAGGTCGGTGGAATAGAAATTGTTGGAAAGGGCCGTGAACAGAAGCGGCGCGGTTTCGCCCGAGATCCGGGCGATGGCCAGAAGCACGCCGGTGACGATGCCGGCGCGGGCGGCGCGATAGGAGATCTTGCGGATCACCGCCATGCGCGAGACGCCGAGGGCCAGCCCGGCCTCGCGCAGCGTTTCGGGCACCATCAGCAGCATGTCCTCGGTGGTCCGCACCACGACGGGGATCAGAAGAAGCGCCAGCGCCGCCGCGCCGGCCAGGGCCGAGAAATGCCCCAGCGTGATCACCAGGATCTGATAGACGAACAGACCGACCACGATGGACGGCGCCGAAAGCAGGATGTCGTTGCAGAAACGGATGACCGGGGTCAGCCGGCTGAAACGGCCATATTCGGCCATCCAGGTGCCGGCGAGAATCCCCAGCGGAATGCCGACGAGCATGGCCAGCCCGGTCATAATCAGCGAGCCGACGATGGCATTCCTGAGACCGCCCTCACCCATCGGACCGGGCAGATCCTGGGTAAAGACGCCGAGGTTCAGCGCGCCGGCGCCTTCAACGAGCAGATGGATCAGGATGATGACCAGCACCGTCAGCCCGAGAAGGGCGGAAACGACCGACAGGCTCATCATTGCGACATTCACGTATTTGCGCCGGGCGCGTTGCGTGCGCATGTCTCAGCTCCCGCTCCTTGATTTCATCCGCCGCAGCATGATTTGCGCCGCGGCAAGGACAAAAAAGGTGATGACGAACAGCACCAGGCCCAGTGCGATCAGCGACGCCTTGTAGATATCGGTCGTGGCCTCGGTGAACTCATTGGCGATGGCGGCCGAGATCGACGTGCCGGGCTGCAGGACCGAGGCGGAAATGCGGTAGGCGTTGCCGATGACGAAGGTGACGGCCATGGTCTCGCCCAGCGCCCGGCCGAGCGCCAGCATCACCCCGCCGACCAGCGCGGTGCGGGCGTGCGGAATGACGATGTGGCGGTTGACCTCCCAGCGCGTCAGCCCAAGGCCGTAGGCCGCCTCGCGCAGCACCGGCGGCACGGCCAGGAAAATGTCGCGCGACAGGGAGGCGATGAACGGCAAAACCATGATCGCCAGGATCAGCCCGGCCGTCAGAACGCCGATGCCGTAGGGCGGTCCGCCAAAAAGCGGGCCGATCAGCGGCAAATTGCCCAGCGTCGCGATCAGCGCCGGCTGCACGACGGTCTGCATGAACGGCGCAAAGACGAAAAGGCCCCAGATTCCGTAGATGATCGAGGGGATTCCGGCCAGAAGCTCGATGGCGATGCCGATCGGGCGCCTGAGGGGGCGCGGACAGATTTCAGTGAGGAAGATGGCGATGCCGAAGCCGACGGGAACCGCGATCACCAGGGCGATGATCGAGGTGACCAGCGTCCCCCAGACCGGCGCCAGCGCGCCGAACCGCCCGGTTACCGGGTTCCAGACCGCGGTGACCAGAAAACCCGGTCCGAAAGCCGAAAGCGCCGGCCAGGCACCGGCGAACAGCGATACGAAAATGCCCAGAAGCGCGGCGAGAACCGCGATGGCGGCGGCAAAGGTCAGGTTTCCGAACAGCAGATCGGCCCGGTTCACCGGCCGACGGTCGGTCACATATCCGATATCCGGTTCGCTCGCGGCGGTCATTGCGATCTCCTGTCGAAATCCCTTGCAGCAGCACAAGGAAGGGCCGGAGGGAGAACCCGGCCCTTCCCGGGGATCAACGCCTATTTGGTCATCGTCCAGACCGGCTTGCCGTCGGCCTTGATGCCCTGCCATTCGGTCTCGATCTTGGCCACGACGCTCTTGGGCATCGGGATGTAGTCGAGCTTGGCGGCCATGGCGTCGCCATTGGCATAGGCCCAGTTGAAGAACTTCAGCACCTGGTCGGAGGCGGCGCCGTCCTTGGCCTTGGCATGCATCAGGATGAAGGTGGCGGCGGTCATCGGCCAGGTCGCATCGCCCGGCTGATTGGCCAGGATGACGCCGAAGCCCGGCTTGCTGGCCCAATCGGCATTGGCGGCGGCGGCGGCAAAGGCGGCGGACTCGGGCGCGACCCGCTTGCCGGCGGCGTTGATCATGTCGGTGTAGACCAGCTTGTTCTGCAGCGCATAGGCGTACTCGACATAGCCGATCGAGTTGGCGGTCTGTCCGACGCTGGCGGCAACGCCCTGATTGCCCTTGGAGCCGATGCCGACCGGCCACTGCACCGAGGTATCGACGCCGATCTCGCTCTTCCAGCCGGCATCGACGGCGGCGAGATAATAGGTGAAGTTGAAGGTCGTGCCCGATCCGTCCGAACGATGAACGACCGCGATGGCGGCGTCGGGCAGCGTCACGCCCGGGTTCAGGCTGGTGATGGCCGGATCGTTCCACTTGCTGATCTTGCCCATGTAGATCCCGGCCAGGGTCTTGCCGTCGAGCACGAGTTCACCCGGCTTGATGCCCTTGACGTTCACCACCGGGACGATGCCGCCCATGACGGTTGGAAACTGGATGAGGTCGTTGGCCTTCAGTTCGTCGCCGCCCAGCGGCTTGTCCGAAGCACCAAAGGTCACCGTGCTGGCCTCGATCTGCGCAATGCCGCCGCCGGAGCCGATGGCCTGATAGTTCAGCCCGATGCCGGTCTTGGCGTGATAGGCATTGGCCCAGTCCGAGTAGATCGGATAGGGGAAGGTCGCGCCGGCGCCCGAGATGTCGGCGGCCTGGACAGAGGAGGCGAAAAGAAGCGCGGCGGCAATGACCGCCGTACCCCCAGCGAGTCTGCGGAGGATGGACATGTTCAGTAAGTCCCTGTCAGTGAAAAGGAAACTGCTTCACCGCCGACGCATTCAGCATCGAGCGACCCGCCCGGGTTAGGCCCGCAACATAACAGTTTTGTTGCAGAAGGCGGCCGCTCCCGATTTCGTGATCAGTTCCGACAGGTAAAATGGCGGGTTGTGGTTCCGCTGCGCGCCGGCTTCGCGCCGCAAATCCGCGCCAGGCCTTGTCCCGTCCGGCGACCGAAGCCGCCAGCATGTTCATCTTCGGCGACCCGATGAAGCCGGAAAAGCCAACCGGCACGGTCCGTCTGGCGTCCGACAGGATCAGCACCGAGGCGAACACATATTCGGTCCAGGCGGTGATGAAGGCGAAAATGCCGACGCTGGCGATGCCGGGGGTGATGAGCGGAACATGATCCGCCGGAGGGTGACCATCGGCGGCGCGCCGTCCATGACCGCGGCTTCCTCGATCTCGAGCGGCACCGCCCAGACGCCACCGCCATGGCTGTAGGCTTCCACGGTGCTCTTGATGAATTTGTGCTTGGCGTCGAGCTCCTTGACGAAATCCTCGACCGAGGTCAGGGCGCCGATATCCTTGAGGATCGACGCAAAGCCCCGGATCGGACATCCACCAGACCGGTCACCCGAAGCGGTCCTACGGCGCGAGACGCCGCCCACTGTCCCTGGCGAAGACGTGAGCGGATTCCGGAATGTAGCCAAACCGGATATCCGCGCCCTGGGTGATCGCTTGCCCCGACCGATCCTCGATACGCAGTTCGAACGGACCGTAATTGCAGGTCACCAGGGCGTATCCGCCCATCGGTTCGACAAGCTCGACCCTGGCCGCGTGAGATCCGTCGGGACCGATCTCGATCCCCTCGGGACGGATACCGACGACAACCCCGGTACCGGATTCGAGATGCAGTGCGGGATCGATGGTCAATGCCGGCGCTTCCTTCATTCCGTCGGGCAGGATCGAGCCGTCCTCGGCAACGGTGCCGTCGATGAAGTTCATCTGCGGCGTTCCGATGAAGCCGGCAACGAACAGATTGTCGGGCCGCGCATAAAGCTCGGTTGGCGATCCGATCTGTTCGACCTGACCGTCATTGAGAACCACGATCTTGTCGGCCATGGTCATCGCCTCGACCTGATCGTGGGTCACATAGATCGAGGTCGAGCCAAGACGCTGGTGCAGGAGCTTGACCTCCTTGCGCATGGCGGTGCGGAGCTTGGCATCGAGGTTGGAAAGCGGCTCGTCGAACAGGAACACTTCGGGGTGCCGCACGATCGCGCGCCCCATCGCGACGCGCTGGCGCTGCCCGCCCGAAAGTGCCTTGGGCTTGCGGTCGAGCAGGTCGGTCAGCCCGAGAATCTCGGCGGCTTCGGCCACGGCCGCGTCGCGTTCCGCCTTCGGCCGGCCGGCCAGTTCGAGCGAAAACGACATGTTCTCGCGCACGCTCATATGCGGATAAAGCGCATAGGACTGAAACACCATGGCGATGTCGCGGTCCTTGGGCAGCAGATCGTTCACGACCCGCTCGCCGATGCGGATGATGCCGTCCGACGGATCCTCGAGCCCCGCGATCATTCTCAGGATCGTCGATTTTCCGCTTCCCGACGGACCGACCAGCGCCGCGAATTCGCCATCGGCTATTTCGATGGAGACATCCTTGATGACGCGAACCACCCCGAACGATTTGGTGATGTTCTCCAGCGTGACCTGCGTCATGTCCCCCTCGCTTTTCGTGTTTCGGCGGGATTTCGCCGATTGACAAATTTCATATATGATGCATCCTAATTTCAATATTAAAATTTAGCCAGAGGCTTTGGTGAATCCCAGCGAGCGGCTTTTACGGGTGATGGAGTACCTGATGGCGGCCGGACCCGAGCCGGTGAAGCAGGTCAATATCGCGCGCGACCTCGGAATCTCGACGGCGACGCTCAATCGGATCATCAAGGTGCTGTTCGACCGCGGTTATCTGCTGCGTACGTCAGAGCGCTTCGTGGTGGCCAATTTCCGGCTGATCAAGAACGTGCCGATGTCCTCGGCCTATCTCGAAGTGCTCAATGACATCATGGAAGAGATTACCACCGAATACGGGGTGTTTTCCGAAACGGTGGTGGTCACGGGCCAGGACCTGTTCTGGCACTCGCGCACCGATCTCGATCCGCAGCCGCTGCCGATTCGCGCCAAGGCAGGGTTCCGGCGCCCGCTTTACGAACTGGACGCGCTGAGCCGGCTCTACCTGGCGCGCCTGGGCTGGGACTATATCGACTACCAGTTCAATGCGCGCTCGTTCCACGACAACAGACCGGGGCTGGCGCTCTATGCGCCGGAGCGTGCCCGTGCGCTCATCGAGGAAGCGACGGACAAGGATTTCGACTGCGACCACCATGGCAACCGCATCGGATTGCGGCGTTTCGCCGTGGTTATCGAAGATCTCGACGGCAATTTCCTGCACTTCCTGACGATGGCCGAGCCGGCGACACCGGTGCCGGACTGGGAAGAGCGGGTGGCAAGCTATCGCAGCGTTCTGGAGCGCGCCCGCGCGCGCCTTGTCGCGGTGATGGAGAGGGAACGGCAACAGGCGAAGATCCTGCATCCCGCCTATCTTTCGGGAGATGCCGGCGCTTGAGCTCGTTCTCGACAACATGGAGGAGGAGACATGAAATATCGTTCTATTGCGCGGCTCGCGTCAGCAGCGGTCGCCGCGGCACTGACGCTGTCACCGGCCTATGCCGCCGACGTCAATGTCCTGCTGTTCGGCATGCCCTATACATGGGGCCTGGCCGAGCTCGCCGATGACTTCCAGGCTGAAACCGGGCTCACCGCCAATATCGAGGTGGTCGGCCAGGACGTGTTCGAAAACCGCATCACGCTGTCCTTCACCGGCAAGACCGGCGACATCGACGTCGTGCACACCCCGGTCATCCAGGTTCAGCGCTGGGTGCAGGCGGGATGGCTGGCTCCGGTCACGGCCGGCATCGATGGCCTGGCCGACAAGGAAGACATCCTTGCCGGACCGCTCGACGCCTATCTGGTCCATGGCGATTACTGGGCCATGCCGTTCTTCGCCGAGACCGGCATGATGAGCTATCGCAAGGACATTCTCGCCAAGGCCGGTTTCGACCAGCCGCCGGCCACCTGGGACGAGGTGCTCACGTTCGCCAAGGCGGCCAACAGCCCGGAAGTTGCGGCCTTTGCCATGCGCGCCGCGCCCGGCCAGGGCTTCAACATGTTCGTCTTCCCGATGATCATGCGCGCCTATGGCGGCAAGTTCTTCGTCCATTATCCGGATGATCTGACCCCGGCGCTCGATTCGCCCGAAACGCTGACGGCACTGAATCTTTATATCGATCTCATCAACAACTACGGTCCTCAGGGTGGCGGCAACTTCAATTTCTCGGAAATCGCCGCCGCCAGCCAGGCCGGCAAACTCGCCATGTTCGTCGACGGCACTTCGATCGTGGCGCAATCACTCGATCCGGCCAAGAGCCAGGTGATCGACGAGATGGCCATCGCCCCCGTGCCGAAGGGCCCGGCCGGTCGCTTCCCCGCCATCGCCGTGCATGGGCTCGGCATTCCGGCCGACGCACCCAATCCGGACCTGTCGTTCAAGTTCATCCAGTGGGCGACCAGCGCCAAGACCCTGGCCAAGATCGCCCTGAACAACGCCTTCCCGGACTTCACGCGTGCCTCGGTGGCCCAGGATCCGGAAGTGATTGCCAAATACAAGGCGATCAATCCCGATTTCCTCAAGCTCAGGGTGGAAATGCTCAACGACGCGATCGGCTATTACCGGCCACTTCTGCCGCAATGGCCTCAGATCGGTGCCGCCGTGGGCGAGCACGTCAATGCCGCTCTGAACGGTCTGGAATCGCCTGAAGAGGCCTTGAAGGCCGCGCAAGACGAAATGACGGAAATTCTGGCAGAGTAACCGTCAGACAAGGCGGGTCGCCGGCGCCGGCCTCCCGGGGCGCCGGCGACCGCCGGGCACAATGGGAACGACAATGGCAAAGGTCGTGGGTGTTCAGCCCATCCTGAGGCGCGCCTACCGCAGAATGCTTATGCCCGCGGTGATCGCAGTGCTGATTTTCGCTGTGCTGCCGCTCATGGGCATGGTTCTGCTCTCTGTCACCAGCTTCGATCTGGTGAAGGGGTGGGATACCGGAGCGACCATCAAGAATTTCGTCAAGCTCGCTAGCGACAAGCGGTTCATCGCCTCGATCTGGGTGATGCTGGCGCTCAGCGGTTTCGGCGTGCTTGCTCAGGTGATCATGGGTACACTCATCGCGGTGGGGCTTGAAAAGATCATCCCGCGCTGGCGTTTCGTGCGCGGCATCTTCGTGATCCCGTTCGTGGTGCCCTTCGTCGCCGTCGCGCTTATCTGGCTTTCGCTGTTCACCCCGACGCTCAGCCCGATCAACGCCTTCTTCAATCTGTTCCACATCACCGTTCCCGCTCTGCTCACCTCGCAATGGGGCGCGATCAGCGCCATCGTCATCGCCGATACCTGGGCGAGCTTTCCTTTCGTGATGCTGCTCATCCTCGCTGCGCTGCAGGGCATCTCGTCCGACCTGGACGAGGCCGCCGCCATCGACGGCGCCTCGAAGATGCAGGTGTTCTGGCGCATCACCCTGCCGCTGTTGAAACCGGCCCTGCTGATGGTGGCCCTTTTCCGCTTCATCGAGACGATCAAGCATTTCCCGCTGATCTTCATCATGACCAATGGCGGACCCGGCCGTGCCACGCAGGCGACCAACTATTACGCCTTCATCCAGACCTTCCAGTACTCGAAGGTTTCCTACGGCGCGGCGATCGCGGTCTTTCTGTTCCTTTTCGCCGCCATCATCAGCTTCTGGGTCGCGCGCACCAATGCGAGGCTGTCAGATGCGTAGGTCCGGCAAGAAAAACGCCTTTTCCCTGAAGCAGGTCGCCGGCGTGACGATGATGCTCGCCTTCCTGTTCTTCACGCTGCTGCCGATCATCTGGGCCTTCATCCTGGCGCTGAGGCCGGAAAACCGGCTGTTCGAGCCGATCTGGGAATCACCCACCGAACTCACGTTCGACAATATCGGCAAGCTCACCCGATCCGATTTCCCGCGCGCGCTGTTCAATTCCTTCGTCACCGCCTCGGCCTCGACGATCCTGGCGGTCCTGGTCGGCGTGCCCGGCGGCTTCGCCCTGGCCAAGGGCCGCTCCAGCCGCAAGTTCCTGGCCTCCTGGGTGCTCCTGCTGTTGCGCATGGCGCCGCCGGTGGGCTTCGTGATCCCGCTGTTCATCCTTTATCTCAACATCGGCTTTCTCGACACCTGGTGGGGCCTGATCGGCGCCTATATGGTGCTCACCCTGCCACTGGTGGTGTGGTCGTCCTGGACCTCGCTTGCCCAGATCCCGGACGAACTGATCGAAGCCGCGCTGCTTGACGGGGCGACCATCGGGCAGACCCTGCGCCGGGTGGTGATACCGGCCGCGCGCCCGGGCCTTGTCGCCACCGCCGTGCTCGCCTTCCTGCTGACCTGGAACGATTTCTTCTTCGCCCTCATCATCACCCGGTCCGAAACCGTGACCGCTCCGGTGGCGATCATGAATTTCGTCTCCTATGCCAGTGTCGACTGGGGCAGCATTGCGATTGCCAGCATCGCGCTGACGCTTCCGACCGTGCCGGTCATCATTTTCGCCAACAAGTACATCGTCCAGTCCATGGGCGGCGCCGTAAAGGGTTGAAAGAATGGGCAAACGTCCAAACATCGTTTTCATCATGACGGATCAACAGCGGTTCGACACCGTCGCCGCGCTGGGTTTTGGCCATATGATCACGCCCAATCTCGACCGACTGGCCGCGCGCGGCGTGGCCTTCGAGAACATGTACGTCACCTCGCCGAGCTGTGCGCCTTCGCGCGCCTCGATCTTCACCGGCACCTATCCGCACACCAATGGCGTGTTCCGCAATGACGAGGTATGGAGCTATTCCTGGGCAAAGGACCTGGCCGAAGCGGGCTACCACACGGTCAATATCGGCAAGATGCACACCATGCCGATCGAGGGTGCCTTCGGTTTCCACGAGCGTCACGTCACGGAAAACAAGGACCGCGACCACCCCTCGCTGCCATTCTATCTCGACAACTGGGACAAGGCCTTCTTTGCCTATGGCAAGGAAAAACCGTCACGCGTGACCCAGCGCAGACGCCAGGGCTACGACAGCCTGCTTGGCGCATGGGTCTGGGAGGACGAGGCGATCCTTCACCCCGACGTGTGGGTGCCGCAAATGGCGAAATGGTGGATCGAGCGCTATCCGGGCAACGAACCCTTCTTCCTGCAGGTGGGCATACCGGGGCCGCACCCGCCCTACGACCCGACACAGCAATTCCTCGATCTGTACAAGGACCGCGCATTGCCCGCGCCGATCCCGGCCAGCGACATTGATGCGCAGCCCAAGGCCTACCGGCAGCTGCGCCAGCATCACCTGGACGAGGACGCCGACGGTATCGTGCACCTGACGCACCCGAGCCCCGAACAGACCGATCGCCAGCGACAGCACTATTACGCCAACATCTCCATGATCGATGCCCAGATAGGCGAGATCGTCGATGCGCTCGAACGCCGCGGCGTGCTTGACGACACCATCGTCATCTTCACCTCCGACCACGGTGATTGCCTTACCGATCACGGCCATTCGCAAAAGTGGAACATGTACGAACCCACCGTGCACGTGCCGGCCATCGTGGCCTGGCCCGGCCAGGCCGATGGCGGTCGGCGGGTGGCCGAACTGGTATCGCTGTTCGATTTCGGGCCGACAATCCTTGAAATGGCCGGGATAGACGTGCCCGACTGGATGGAAGCGCGCTCGCTCGTGCCGCTCCTGCGCGGCCAAGCCGAAGAGCGTCCCCGCATTTTCGCCGAGCATTCCAACGACGCCCTGCTCCAAGGCACGCGCATGGTGACGCTGGTGCGCGAAGGCAGCCTGAAGCTCACGCATTTCATCGACAGCGAGGACGGCCAGCTATTCGATCTCGCGACCGATCCGCAGGAACTTCACAACCTTTGGGACGACCCGGACCATGCGGAAACGAAAAGGCGCCTGATCGGCGAGATCCTGCGCTGGCGCACCGAATCGGGCCTGAAAACGCAAGGATTCCCTCAGGCCTGCATTCGCGGTGCCCTTTCGATGTTCTCGCCGCCCGGCAGACCGGCATCCGGACAGCATCGCGACGGATCGAGAGGTCCACGCAGCTGGACGTCGCGGAGGCCCTCGACGCCCTGATGCCGGCAACCCGCCCATAATTCCGAACGACGGACAGTGCGGCTGCCGGCCCAAACCCTCACTCCCACTCGATCAAATCCTGCCAACCCAGGATTTTGATATTGTAGGTAATTTTTAGGCAGAAACGCACCTATACCGTCGGAAATACCGCCAAGTATATAGTCTATTGTAATAGATAGAGCATTTTCCGTTCTGATGGAATCAGAACGCAAGCTCCAGGTTATTGAGTGGTCGCGTTTTCGAACCGGCGAACCGGTATCCACTTCGCCTGAAAACGCTCTGGATTATTTGGCTTGCTCAAATTTCTGTTGCCCCGAGCGCACGTCGTCAAGCCAACCGTAGATGGCCCGCACAGACTGCTCCTGCCTATTGCTGTCTTGCGCCGGAAGCCGAAATGCAGGACCCACCCGTCCTGCCCGTGATTGTGCTCTCCCGATGACGCGCCCAATTCGCCAGCAAACGCTTTTCACGGCATCGAAATCGTTCAGTGCCAAACAGTTGCGAAAAGAACCTGTTCGCCGTTCGCCTATTCAGCCACCTCGAGCGAAGGCCAGGCGTCGGGCGAAGCGCCGCGCCTGAGCGCCTCATGAATGTTGCCGACCGCACGTTTGACCGCAGCCGATATTGGAAATCCGAACGCAACAACGGATGGCTGGATACCGAGCAGCCTGACGTCCGAAACCGTTTCGCGCAGCGAGGCGATCAGAAACGACAAGGGCATGTCGTGCGTGGTCATGATGAAGCGGTCGGCGATGAAGCCGTCAACTACCAGGCGGA
>CAZKTH010000082.1:0-12041 GCA_964555575.1 uncultured Devosiaceae bacterium
GTGGTCGCGTTTTCGAACCGGCGAATCGGTATCCACTTCGCCTGAAAACGCTCAAGAGCGACGTGCGCAAAAGTGGGTCCCGGTTTTGCGCCAACCGAGGACCGACCCGAAGGGACAGATCGTGCCGGTGGCACGATCTGAGGTCCGAAGGATGCGACAACAAGAACATGGAGCGACGAGGCGATTCTGCTTGAACGTCCGCCGCTCTAGGCGCGTCCGAACAGCTTTTCGAGGTCGCGTTTCTTGAGTTCGATATAGGTCGGGCGGCCATGGATGCACTGACCGGAATGGGGCGTCGCCTCCATGTCGCGCAGCAAGGCGTTCATCTCCTCGGGCCTCAAACGCCGTCCGGCCCTGACCGAGCCGTGGCAGGCCATGCGCCCGATCAGCGCGTCCATCCTGTCCGTGAGGGCGGGCGACGCTTCCCATTCGGCGAGACCGTCGGCGATGTCGCGGATGAGTGGGATCACGTCGGTCTGGCCGAGCAGGGCCGGGGTGGCGGAAACGGCGATGGCGCCCGGTCCGAAGCGTTCGAGCAACAGACCGAGCCGGCCGAAACTGTCCGCCGCCGCCTCGAGCCGGTCGCAGTCTTCCTCAGGCAGTTCGACGACGACGGGAATGAGATGGGCCTGGCTCGCGACCGGCCCGGCGGCGAGTTCGGCCTTGAAGTGCTCATAGACCAGCCGCTCATGGGCGGCGTGCTGGTCGATCAGCACCAGGGCGTCGTCATTCTCGGCGACGATATAGGTGTCGAAGAACTGGGCCCGCGCCGCGCCGAGCGGAAAATCGGTGCCCCGCGCGGTCGCCGCCTCTTCGTAGCGCGCCAGAGGTTCGGCGAAGGCCCGGTCGAGTTCGCGGCGCAAACCGGCGGGCGGGGATGTCGGCGACACGGTTTCGGCCCGCCATGACGGAGACGGGAAGGGAGATGCCGGCTGCGCTGCCGCGGTTTCGGGTGGAACAGGTTCTTCCGGCGGTCTGAAGGCGGCAAGTGCCTTGTCGGCAATGCTCGAGGACGCCTTGTAGCCGGCTTCGGCCAAGGCATTGAGAATGGCGCGGATCGCGGCGCCCCTGACCGCGCCGGGATCGCGGAACCTCAATTCGGTCTTGGCGGGATGGACATTGACGTCGACCTCGGCCGGATCGACCGAAACGAACAAGGCTATGGCCGGGAAGCGGTCGCGAAAGACGAAATCGGCAAAGCCGGCCCTGACGGCGCCGAGCAGCACCTTGTCGCGCACCGAGCGTTTGTTGACGAAATAGAACTGGGCAAGCGAATTGGCGCGGGTATAGGTCGGCAGACCGGCAAGGCCGGCAATGACGAGGCCGTCGCGGGCAAGGGCCAGCGTCACGGCATTGGCGGTGAAGTCGGGGCCCATCACCTCGGCGACGCGGTTGCGCAAGGCGCCGGGGCCGGAATGGGCGCCATAGGCGAGCCGGGTGCGGTCGCTGCCCGAAAGGGTGAAGGCGATTTCCGGATTGGCCATGGCGAGGCGCTTGACCACATCGGTGATCGCGCCCGCCTCGGCCCGGTCCGATTTGAGGAATTTCAGCCGCGCCGGCACGGCGGCGAACAGATCGCGCACCTCGACCACGGTGCCCCGGTTCATTGCCTGCGGCGTGATCTCCTGACGTTTGCCGCGCTTGACTGTCAGGCCGAGACCGGTCCCGGCCTCCGCCGGTCGCGAGGCGATCACCAGGTCGGAAACGGCGGCGATCGAGGCCAGTGCCTCGCCGCGAAAGCCGAGGGTGCGGATGTCGTCGAGCGTGTCGATCTCGAGTTTCGAGGTGGCGTGCCGCTCGACGGATAGGGAAAGATCGGCTTCGTCCATGCCCGTCCCGTCGTCCTCGATACGGATGAGGTCCTTGCCGCCACCGGCGGTCACGATGGCGATGCGCCGCGCCCCGGCGTCGATGGCGTTTTCAATCAACTCCTTGACGACGCTTGCCGGACGCTCCACCACTTCGCCGGCCGCGATCCTGTTGACGAGGTCGTCGGGCAATTGCCGCACGGGCATGAGTGAGTCTCCTTTTGGGGGAGACTAGAGCGTGTTCCGGAGTTGAGCGAAGATGAAAACGATCCTGTGGATCGTTTTCCCGCGAAACGGGAACCGGTTTTCCGCTTCGAACACGCGATCGACCGAGAATGATGCACATGAATCGGGAAAGAACACACGATGCCGGCTCCTAGTCCAATGGCACGCGCCCTCGAACTGGCCGAAGCCGCCGCCAAGGCGGGCGAAGTGCCGGTCGGCGCGGTTATTGTCCACCAGGGCCGGATCGTTGCCGAAAGTGCCAACCGCATGCGCGAACTCAATGATCCGACGGCGCATGCCGAAATGCTGGCGATCCGGGCTGCGCTCGCAGCCCTGGGCGGTGAACGCCTCGGCGAGTGCGATCTCTATGTCACCCTGGAACCGTGCACCATGTGCGCCGGCGCCATCGCCCATGCGCGGCTGAGGCGGCTTTATTACGGCGCGCCGGACCCCAAGGGCGGTGCCGTCGACAATGGCGTCAAATTCTTTGCCGCCGCGACCTGTCACCACCGGCCCGAAGTGATTGCCGGGGTCAGCGAGACCGCGTCCGCTGCGCTTTTACGGGATTTTTTCGCTTCCCGGCGATGAAGGCGTCGACCGCGTCGGCGAGGTGACGCTTGAAGCGCTCCTTTTCGCGGTCGCCGGCGGCCAGAATCTCCCTGACGCGCCAGAACTCGTGTGGCTGGTAGGTCTGCAGATGCGGGCGCACATAGACGTCGGGCGGATAGGCCGCAATCAGGTTTGCGGTCAGTTGATGCGCCATGATCTGCCCCGAACCGGCGGCGATGTCGAGCGGCGAAGGCGTGTGCCTGGGTGGATGGGGCAGCGGCTCGCCATTGACGTCGATGCCGACGACAAGGTCGGCGCCGGCCGAGGCGATGTCGAGCGGCAGCGGATTGACGACACCACCATCGACGAGCAGCCGTCCCTTGAATCTGAGCGGCCGGAAAAAGCTCGGCACCGCGATCGAGGCGGCGATGGCCGGATTGAGCGGCCCGCTTTCGAAAACGACCTGGTTCCAGGCCCAGAAATCGGTGGCGGTGACGAAAAGCGGCGTCCGCAATTCGCGGAAGGTCTTGACGAATTTGTCGGGCAGAAAGGCTTCGACTACGTCCTCGGGAACGAACTGCATCGGCAGGCCCTGCATGAAGAGCCTGCGCATGTCGCGGGTGTGGGTCGTCCAGATCCGCCCGGTGATCGAATGAATGGTGCCGAGCACCTCGCTGGCATGGGCCCTGAGGGCCGCGCCGCTCATGTCGTTGGCCCACCCGGCCCCGATCAGCGCCCCGATCGAGGTGCCGGCGATGAGGGCCGGCTTGAGGCCGAGCTCGTCCATCGCCTCGATGAAGGGAATGTGGGCAAGGCCGCGTGCCGAGCCGCCGCCAAGCGCCACGCCGATTTTCGGTCCGCCGTCGAAGGTCATTTCATCCGCCGAAACTGTCGCGCCATGCGCCGGCTTCTAACAGATCGGAATGGCAAAAACGTTACGGTAGGGACTTCTCCCGTTCGACCGCCCGCCAGCCGATATCGCGGCGGCAGAAGCCTTCCGGCCAGTCGATCCTGTCGACGGCCGCATAGGCACGGGCCTGCGCCTGGCTGACATCGGCGCCGAGGGCGGTGACGTTGAGAACCCGTCCGCCATTGGCGGCATAGCCGGAGGCGCTGCGCCGCGTGCCGGCATGAAAGATCTGCACCGTATCGGAATTGAGGTTGCGGATGCCCCTGATGGTGCTGCCCTTCTCATAGGAAGCCGGATAGCCCCTGGTCGCCATCACCACGGTCAGCGCCGCCTCGGGCCGCCACTCGGCCGTCTTGTCGACGAGTTCGCCGGTCGCCGTGGCATAAAGCAGATCGAGCAGATCGGATTTGAGGCGCATGACCAGCACCTGGCATTCCGGATCGCCGAAACGGACATTGTATTCGACCAGCTTCGGCCCTTCGTCGGTGATCATCAGCCCGGCATAGAGCACGCCGCGATAGGGCGTGCCGCGCGCGGCAAGGCCCTTGACGGTCGGGGCGATGATCTCGCGCATGACGCGTTCGGTCATTTCTTCGGTCATCACCGGGGCTGGCGAATAGGCCCCCATGCCGCCGGTATTGGGACCCTTGTCGCCGTCACCGACGCGCTTGTGGTCCTGGGCCGTGCCGAGCGGAAGCGTGGTGGTGCCGTCGCACAGGACGAAAAGGCTGGCTTCCTCGCCGACCATGCATTCCTCGATCACCACCGACATGTCGGTATCGCCGAACGCCCCGGAAAAGCAGGTATGGATCGCCATTTCCGCCTCTTCGACCGTCTCGGCCACGGTCACGCCCTTGCCAAGGGCCAGCCCGTCGGCCTTGACGACGATCGGCGCCCCCGTCGCGTTGACATGGTCGAGGGCCTCGGCCTCGTTGTCGAAGCTGCGATAGCGGGCGGTCGGAATATCCATGGCATCGCACAGGATCTTGGTGAAGCTTTTCGAGCCTTCGAGCCGGGCCGCGTCCGCGCTCGGGCCGAAACAGGCGATGCCGGCGGCCTGAACGTCGTCGGAAAGGCCGGCGACAACCGGCGCATCCGGCCCGATGACGACGAAATCGATGCTTTCCTTGCGGCAGAAATCGACGATCGATCCGTGATCGGATGGATCGAGCATGATGTTCTGCCCTTCAAGGACGGTGCCGCCATTGCCCGGTGCGATGAAAAGTTTGGTCAGCTTTGGCGACTGCCTGAGCTTCCAGGCCAGTGCATGCTCGCGTCCGCCCGAGCCGATGAGAAGTGTGCGCATTTTGGTTGCCTTGTCTTTTTCCGCTCTAGCACGGGGTATGCGATTCCCGCCACCCTTGACGGGTGCGGCGGATAACGGCACGTGTTGGGAATGAGCGAATCCTTGGCAAACGTGCCGGAATATTCGGTTTCCGAGCTTTCCAATGCGGTCAAGCGCACGCTGGAAGAGGGATTCGAGCATGTGCGGGTGCGCGGCGAGGTCGGGCGGCTGAGTCGCCCCGGTTCCGGTCATCTCTATTTCGATCTCAAGGACGAGAACGCCGTCATCGCCGCCGTTGCCTGGAAGGGCGTCGCCTCGCGCTGGCGCTTCCAGCCCGAACAGGGCCTGGAAGTGATCGTCACCGGGCGGCTGACGACCTTTGCCGGCCAGTCGAAATACCAGATCGTCGTCGAAACGGTCGAGCCGGCCGGCGTCGGCGCCCTGATGGCCCTGCTCGAGGAGCGCCGCAAGAAACTCGCCGAAGAAGGCCTGTTCGATGCCGACCGCAAACAGCAACTGCCCTATCTGCCGCGCGTCATCGGCGTCGTCACCTCGCCGACCGGCGCGGTGATTCGCGACATCCTGCATCGCCTCGCCGACCGTTTCCCGACCCATGTCGTGGTCTGGCCGGTCAGGGTGCAGGGCGAGGCCTCGGCGGCCGAAATCGCCGCCGGCATACGCGGCTTCAACGCTTTGCCGGAGGATGGCGCCATCGCCCGGCCCGATCTTCTGATCGTCGGACGGGGTGGCGGCTCTCTTGAAGATCTGTGGAGCTTCAACGAGGAAATCGTCGTCCGCGCCGCCGCCGAGAGCCGTATTCCGCTGATTTCCGCTGTCGGTCATGAGACCGACGTTACCCTGATCGATTATGCCGCCGACAGGCGCGCCCCGACCCCGACCGGGGCGGCGGAAATGGCGGTGCCGGTCAGAAGCGAACTGATCGATTATGTCGCGGACCTCGGATCGCGCCAGCGTCAGGCGCTGAGACGCTCGACGACCTCCCTTCGCGACCGCCTGCGCGCCGCCGAACGCGGCCTGCCGCGACCGGCCGATCTGCTGTCGTCGGCGCGGCAAAGGCTCGATCTGGCCACAAGCCGCCTCGGCGCCGGTCTTGCCGCCGCCGCTTCAAGCAAGCGCATTGCCCTCACCCGGCTCGACTCGCGGCTTGCGCCACACCTTCTCGACCGCCAGATGGCGGCGCTGCACGACCGTCTTGACGACCGGGCCGGACGGCTCATGCCAGCCTGTCGGCGCCTTGTGGCCCAGCGGGGCGAACGATTGTCGGGCCTTGGCAAGCTGCTCGTTTCCCTGAGCCACAAAAGCGTGCTGGCCCGCGGCTTCGCGCTGGTTGCCGGGGCGGATGGACAGCTCGTCCGTTCGGCCGCCGCCCTGGCCGAAGGCGACCGCATCGGCATCGGCTTTGCCGACGGCAGTGTCGATGCCGTGGTCGGCAAGGCAAAACTGCCACCGCGAAGAGCCAGGGCACGTCCGGCGCGGACCGGACCGGACCCGGACGAACAGTCCTCGCTGTTTTGATTTTGATCCCTTGGACAAAACCCTGTATCTCAGAGCGAAAGGTCCATATCCGATGAACATTTTCGATTCCGACTTTTCCGCCCAGGAAGCCAAGATCCGCTATCTCGATGCCGATTTCGTCGTGACGAAACCGGGCAGCTTCGTGCGTTGCGCCATCACCGGCAAGCCGATCCCGATCGACGATCTCAAATACTGGAGCGTCGACAAGCAGGAAGCTTATGCCGATGCCGAAGCGGCGTTCGAGGCCTATCTGCGCGATCACGGATGAGCACCGCCGCCGATGGTGCCGCGGGTTTGCGCCTGCTGTTCATCGCCAATGGCAATGGCGAGGATTCGGTCGCCGCCGAGATCATCGGGCAGTTGCCGGATGAATTTCACGCCGACGTCTATCCGGTGATCGGCGACGGCGCGGCCTATTCCGGCCTTTGCGAATGCGTCGGTCCGCGCGCCCGGGTGCCGAGCGAAGGCTGGCGCCACGAAAAGGGCTCGGTTGCCCGCGACATCAGGGGCGGCATGTTCGCAATGGTCTGGCCGGCCATCCGTTTCCTCAAGGCCGCGCGCGGCAGATATGACCGTGTGATCGTTGTCGGCGACATGGTCGGACCGCTTTTCAGCCTGCTCGCCGGGCTCGAGATCGACATCTATCTCGACGTCTTCAAGGTTGGGCAGGCGCATCGCTATCTGGGCATCGAGAAGTGGATCCTGAGGCGCGTCGCCAGAAAGACCTTCAATCGCGACGATATCCTTGCGTCTTCGCTGCGTGCCGCCGGCATCGACGCGCAAAGCGCCGGCAACGTCATGATGGATACCGTGCCGCGCGGCAGCTACGACATGGCAGGGCGGTGCCGGCACGATTATGCCGTCACCCTGATGCCTGGCAGCCGCGAATGGACCGGCGAAAGCCTCAGGCTGCAGGTTCAGGCGCTGACGCGGCTGCCGACCCATCTCGCCCCCGACATCTTCCTGGCCCTGGCCGGCGGCATCGATCCGGAACGACTGGCGGCGGAAACCGGCCTTGAATTCGTGCCGCCGCAAGGCGATGAGGCAAGCGATGCCGGCACGCTCAGCGGCGAGGGACTCATCGTGCACCTGGCGCGGGGTGTGGTCGGCAATCTTGTTGAAGGCAGCGATCTGGTCCTGTCGCAGGCCGGCACCGGCACGCAGCAGGCGCTGGGTCTGGGCAAGCCGGTGATCACCTTCAACCGCGCCGGCAATCGGAAAAAGCGCATGCGCGACGAACAGGCGCTGATGGGCGAGGCGCGCCGCCTCATGCCCGAGGACGCCGACGCCGTCGCCGGCGAAATGGCGCATCTGCTCTCCGATCCCGGTCTCAGGGCACGGCTCGGCCGGATCGGAAGGGCTCGGCTCGGCGGTCCGGGGACGATCGCGGCGGTGATCGAAGCGCTGCGGCAGCAGGATTTGCCCGAGGCCGAAACGCGCCGCGCGTCATTGCGAGAAGGCGAAGCCGACAACGCAACCCAGTCCGGCTCTTGAGGCGGTGCTACTGGATTGCCGCGCTCCCTGCGGTCGCTCGCAATGACGGCCGAAACCCAAATCGTTCGGCCCAACCCCGAAATGGGCAAAGCTCAGTCGTTCTCGGGATCGAGCAGCTTGTGCATGTGGACGATGAAATAGCGCGTATGCGCATTGTCGACCGTCATCTGCGCCTTGGCCTTCCAGGCGGCATAGGCGGTGGCGTAGCTGGGATAGATGCCGACGAGGTCGAGTTCGTCGAGATCCTTGAAATGGACATCGTCCAGCCTGTCGAGCTCGCCGCCGAAGACGAGGTGAAGGAGCTGATTTTTCGGTTGTTCGCTCATAAGCCCTGCCTCATGGGAATTTCGGCATCCGCCTCGACGGACGGACACCCGTAGATGCGACGCAAGGCGTCGTGCAGGGGCGCTTTTAGCGCCGCATCGGCGATGGCGGCAAGCGCGGCGTGCCGCGTATCGGGCCTGTTGAAAACGATCGGGCCGGCGCAGACATCCTCGAACTCGACCCCGCATTCGGAAAGGATCGCCGCCGCCCCGGCAATGTCCCAGTCATGAGCGCCGCGCCGGGCCGGTACCGCGTCGAAACGGCCGGTCGCCGCCTGCACCAGCCGATAGGCGAGCGAGGGCAGGGGCTGCCCGTGCAGATAGGCAAGGCCGGCATGTTCGAGTTCGCGGTGGATCGCTCCGGGCGCCGGTACCACCGGCAATTCGCCGTCGCGGGGCTGGCGCATGAGCGCTTCGCCGTTGAAGCGGGCGCCAAGCCCGAAGGCGGCGTCGTAAAGCTCGTCGCGGGCCGGGGCGTAGACGACGCCGGCGATGGCGACACCGTTCTCGACCACGGCGAGCGAAACGCTCCAGCAATCCTCGCCGCGGATGAAGGCGCGGGTGCCATCGATCGGATCGACGACGAAAATCCTTTTCTTTTCGAGCCTTGCCGGATCGTCGACGCTTTCCTCGCTCAGCCAGCCATAATCCGGCCGCGCCCCGAGAAGCGAGGCGTTGAGGAACTGGTCGACGATGATGTCGGCCTCGGTCACCGGCGAGGCGTTCTGCTTGGACCAGCTCTTGAGCGGCTGGCGGAAACGGCCGAGCGCAAGCACGCCCGCCGCCACGGCGTTCGAGCGCAGCAGTTCGAGATCTTCGGCGATGTCGGTGCGGGCGGTGGGATCCATTGTCGCTTTGCCGGGCTCATTGTCCGCCTTGTTATGCGAGCGCAATCGGCCATGCAACCGCAATGGCGCAGGAGACAGGAGTCACTTCCCGCTAACCCTTTTGAAAACAACAAAAACTTAACCGAACTTCTTAAGCGGGGCTCAGCCGCGCCGCGCTATGTTCGGGCAAGAAGGGGGCAGGACGACAATTAGCTCTCGGAAGTTATCAGGAAGGTTGGCAACATGAAAAAAGGCGCAAGGATCGAAGGGACGAACGTTGTTCGCCTGTTCGGCGATGCGCGCGCCGCGGACCGCTGCGCCGAGGCGTCCAACGACAACGGCACGCTGAAATCGGTCCGGACCGTGACGGTGCGTACGCGGTTGCCCGAAAGCGGCGTGATGGTCAAGATCAAGGTGCCGGTCGAGGAATATCGCGGCGTCGCCATTTCGACCACGATCAGCGAAGAGGGCGTTCTGTCGAGCGCCATCGAACTCGTCCATTCCGACGAGACACTGAACTATCGCGTTTTCGAGGAAACCGGCAATGCCAACGTCGTCGCCGAATGGCAGAACTGGGGCCGCAAGCTGAGGCTGCCTTTGTTCATCCGCGCCGGCGACGGATCGCTCATGCCCTATTCGCAGCGCGTCTCCGGCGTCATCGTCGGCGACGACAGCGAACGCCGGCGTCTCGCCGCCGACGCCAAGCGTCGCCCGCGCTTTTTGAACCGTCGCAAGATGGGTGAGCCGGAAAGCGCCTGATCCATTTCGCGCGCAAGCGCAGGTCTTCGCAACCTCAGGAAACGGTCCGGTTTGCCGCCGGACTGTTTTGGTTTTCATGCCAGTTCAAGGCGAGCAATGGCCGAAAGAAGCTCCAGGCTCTCAGCGCTTGGACATGAGGTTGGTGATAAGAATTTGTTCCTTGAAGGTGAGCGGATAACCCTTGACCGGTTTGCCATCCTCAGGATCGGAAAACCTTGCGAGGCGCTCCGACAGGTTTGGCTTTTTCGCCCCGGTTTGCGTGTTCTGATCAGACATTGGCAATTCTCCCATGATGAAACGCATCAAGGGTGGCAGCGGATTGTTTGGAGATTGTTAGAAACGTTCAAATCTCGCCGCGACGTGCGAAGCCGAGCCGGCGCGCCGGACTTCAGCCGAACCGGTCGAGCAGCCCGGGATAACTCACCGCGATCTCATCGGGTACGCTTGCCTTGCCGAAGCGCCTGACAAACAGCGTCAGCGGCGAGAGGATGGAATTGGCGCGATGCTCCGGTCGGCGGAACAGCCGGGCACTGATGTAGTTCTGATAGAGCAGAAACGCCGCCGCCTTCTTGCGCGGCAACAGCATTGTCACCGCCTTGGCCCGGAGCGAGAGATCGTCCGGATTGGCGAACATCGGCTCGTAATAGATCATGGCTGCGGCCGAGACGCCGTAGAGTTCCTGTTTGGCCTCATGCAGGCGTTCGAAATCCGCCGCCGCGAGCAGGGCCTGCATCTTGATGGTGAGCGTATAAAGATGCGCCTTGGTGCCGGGCGTAACCAGGTTCAGGGCCTGGTCGATGCAGCGCAGGGCGGCCTCGATATCGCCGGCGAAGGCGCGCAGCTGGCCGATGATGGAAAGCGAGGAAACCGCTGAAACGCTCGCGGAATACGCCCGTTCGGATATCTCGTGCGCCAGATCGAAATAGCAGCGATCGACAAAATGCAGCAGCTTTGCCGCCATGATCGCAAATTCCGGCTGCGACTGGATCTGGGGCAATGCGGCGATGACAAGGGTTTCGATGTCGTCCTCGTCGCGGTTCCGGTCGTCGATGCCGGCCTGGAACAGGGCGGGTCCGAGCGAGATGTATTTGGAGTGAAGATAGGTGGCATACATGATCATGAGAACGGGATCGCCCGGACTCGCCTTCATGAGCCCCCTAAGCCGCGCCTCGCTTTGCTTCCACGTCACCGTATTCCGGCTTTCGTGCAGCTTGGCCAGCTTGTGCAATTGCTGGTCGCTGTCGGTCAGCGATCCGAGTTCGGATTCCTGCTGCGGCGAGGCCAGATGCATCAGCACCGGCAAAGGCGCCCCGGCATCGGTCTGCATGGCCAGCGCCCGCCAGATCTGCTCCAGCAGGTGTTTTGCCAGTTCGGCCGCGCTCCGCACCGCCTCGAGCGGGTCGTCTTTCGGCATCATGACGCGGCGAATCGTCAATATACGGCCCGAGCGGAATTCCCGCACCATGACGACGCAATTGACCGCGCCGCCTTCCTCGAAAAAGGTCAGCTCAACCGAAAGACTCGGCGTTTTTTCGGTGAATTCACTTGCGGGCGGGCAGTCGGGCGCCAGGACGATCCGCTGTTCGGGTGGTAATTCGGATTTGAGCGCGCCGTAAAGGTCGGAGGCAAACCGTTCCGCGGGACCGCGATTGCCGCTGAGATTGCCGAGCCCCCGCAGCGGGCCGACGATCAGATAGGCATTGGCATAGTCGGTTCCGGCACTTGAGGCGCGTCCGATCCACACATAGCCTTCGCCATAGCGTGTCGCGATGAAGCGCGGGTCGCGGGCATTGTCGGAAAGCTTGCGGCGCAGCCGGTTGATAAGGAAATCGATGTTCCTGTCGCTCTTGTCCGAGCCCGGCCCGGCAATCGCATCGAGAATCTGGTCGCGGGTCAGAAGGCGGTTTGGATTGCCGGCCAATGCGGCAAGCGCCAGCCGCTCCGAGCGCGTGAACAAAATCCGTTCACCACCCGATGACTCCGCGAAGGAAAAATCCGGAGCAAGTCTTGCACCATCGACTGTCTCGATCTTGCCGATGTCGTCGTCCCCCCGATTAAGTTCCCGAAAAGAGTCGACAATACCAGAATCACGTCCGGATGGTCCATGAAGTTATTCGACAAGACTAATCCTGTTTCCTGTCGAATCTCGACTTTGCCTGCGGACGCGCAGAAGGGTCGGAACAACAAGGTGTCAGAAAAAAGGGCGGGGGAGGCCGCTCGGCTACTGGTGCCAGCGTGCCTGCACCCCAAAATTAGGTTTGGAATACCGACCGGCAAAGGTTGTGTGCGTCAAGTTCTGCAAAAGGGGGCGATCACGGTTCTGGT
>CAZKTH010000083.1:0-2270 GCA_964555575.1 uncultured Devosiaceae bacterium
CTTAACGTTTAGATTGTTCGACCGAAAGCCTTTTTTGTCGTTTCGCGGCACCTAGAGCGGCGCGCGTTCAAGTTGAATCGCTTCGCCACTCTATGTTCTTGTTGTCGCATCGTTTTTTGCGCAAAACCGAGGTCCACTTTTGCGCACGATGCTCTAGTTGGCGGCGGCGTCGAGGGCGACGGCTTTGGGGGGACGGCAGGATCGGCGAACCCTGAGTTCGCCCTTCAGGACCGTATGGCGCGGGGCACTCTTGGCGAAGCCGTTGATGCGTTCGAGCAGCATGCGTGCGGCGTGCTCGCCGAAGGCGGTAACCGGTTGCGCCACGGTTGTGAGCTGCGGCTTGAAGGCATCGGCCCAGGGAAAATCGTCAAGGCCGGCAACGGAGATGTCGCGCGGGCAGTCGAGATTGATGTCCCTCAGGGCCTTCATGACGCCGATGACCATCACGTTGTTGGACGAGAAGATCGCGGTCGGGGGATTGTCGACATTCGTCATCAATCTGAGGGTCGCGTTGTAGGCGTCGTCGCTGCGGAAATTGCCGAGCTGAACCAGTTCGGGTTCGAAGTCGATTCCGGACCGGGCAAGGGCCTTTTTGTAACCGGCCAGACGCTCGGCGCCGGTGAAGGATTCGAGCTGTCCGGAGATGAAGCCGATGCGCCGATGCCCGAGGCTGATGAGGTAACTCATCGCGTCGCTGACGGCGGCGCGGTTGTCGAGCACGACGGAATCGCAGTCGAAGCCGTTGAGGGTGCGGTCGATGAGGACCACCGGAATACGGGTTTGTTCGAGCATGGCGCGCAGCTGTTCGTCCCGGCCGGTCGGCGACATGATCAGGCCGTCCACCATGCGGTCGCGCAGCAACGCGATATGCTCTTCCTGAAGCGTGACGCTGCCATCATTGCCGCACAGCATGACCGCATACCCGGCGGTGTGCAGCTCCCGCTGAATGGCGGCCGTCACGTCGGTGTAGAACGGGTTGGTGATGTCCCCCAGGACAAGTCCGACGGTCATCGACCGGCCGGTCTTGAGACTGCGCGCCAGCGTGTTCCGCTTGTAGCCGGTTTCGGCAATGGCGGCCAGAACGCGCTCGCGCAATTCGTCGCTGACGCCGGCGTTGCCGTTGAGCACGGCCGAGACCGTGAAGACGGATACGTTGGCAACACTGGCAACCTCGACCATGGTCGGTCCCGAATTGTGCCGCTTCGTGCGTCGCCGAACCGTCCTTTTCTTCGGCTCTTCGCTCATGGGTCGTGCCGCCGTCAATGCTGTCAATCGTCAGACTCTAGAGCATGTGTTTCGCGTCTGCCAGCATCCGTCGGGTGAAAAACTGGCTCAAAACCGGAATTTCTGACAGAATGAAGGCGGCTCGCGCAGCGATTTGACGACGCGGCCATTCCTCGTCCTTATCGTTTAGGTGGATTTCGATCATGCGCGCCATCGTGGTGATGTTCGACAGCCTCAATCGTCGCTTCCTTCCCCCCTACGGCGATCGGCGCGTTAACGCGCCCAACTTCACCCGGCTGGCGGCGCGGTCGGCGGCGTTCGACAACTGCTATGCCGGATCGATGCCCTGCATGCCGGCGCGCCGAGAGCTGCATACGGCGCGCTACAACTTCCTGCATCGCTCATGGGGCCCGATCGAACCGTTCGACGATTCCGTACCGGAGATTTTGAGCCGGAACGGCATCTACACCCATCTGGTTTCCGACCATCACCATTATTGGGAGGATGGCGGGGCGACCTACCACACCCGCTACACCAGCCATGAATTCTTCCGGGGGCAGGAAGGCGACCTCTGGAAAGCCTCTCTTGCCGGGATGGACCGCAGCCTGCTCACGGACAGCTATCGCCACATGCGGCATCAGGACCGGATCAACCGCGCCCGCATGGCGACGGAAGACGACCACAGCCAGACCAAGACCTTCGACGCCGGGCTCGAATTCATAAAAACCAATGCGTCCGAGGACGACTGGATGGTGCAGATCGAAACCTTCGATCCGCACGAGCCGTTCTTTTCCTATGCCCACTATCATGCGCTGTATCCGGATAATGGCGAGCAATTCGACTGGCCGCATTACGGGCGGGTGACCGAATCCGACGATCGCGAAGTCAATGCGCGCAACAGCTATCTCGCCTTGCTGTCGATGTGCGACCGCAATCTGGGGCGGGTGCTCGACCTGATGGACGCGGGCGACATGTGGAAGGACACGCTGCTGATCGTTTGTACGGATCACGGCTATCTGCTCGGCGAGCACGGCTGGTGGGGCAAG
>CAZKTH010000083.1:2280-9621 GCA_964555575.1 uncultured Devosiaceae bacterium
TCGTCATGCCCTGGTATGACGAAACCATCCACACGCCTCTGTTCATCTGGGATCCACGGTCGGGCGTGGCCGGGCAGAGACGGTCATCCCTGGTCCAGACGATCGATATTGGGCCGACGCTTCTGGAGTTCTTCGGCATTGCGTCAACGCCCGACATGCAGGGCCGCCCGCTCGCCGGAACCATCGCCAACGATACGCCAGTGCGTGAGGCCGGGCTGTTCGGCAGTTTCGGCGGCCATGTCTCGGTGACCGACGGACGCTACGTCTATATGCGCGCCGGCGTTGCGGCCGACAATGCGCCTTTGTTCGAACACACGCTGATGCCGACCCACATGGAATCCCGCTTCGCACCGGACGAACTGGCAAAAGCCGAACTGGTCGGCGGCTTCTGCTTCACCAAGGGTGTGCCGGTTCTGCGCCTGCCGGGCTGGGCGGTTTATGCCCCTTATGAGTTCGGTACGCTTCTGTTCGATCTCCAAACCGATCCCGAGCAGATGCACCCCCTGAACGATCCCGACCTCGAATTGCGGATGGCAGAATTGCTGGTCGAACTGATGCGTGCCTCCGAGGCGCCATCCAGCCAGTTCGAGAGGCTGGGGCTGCCGGTGGCGGGACGCGTGGAAAAGGAGCACCTGCTGATCGCGCGGCAATGGCAGCAAGTCGAGGCAGGGCGACGGGTGGCGTTGCGGGTGGCGGATTTCCCGTCGGACGCCATCGTCGCGACGGTGCCGCTTGCCGAGCTCCTCGCCGACGGGTCGACACGAGATGTCGTTGTCGATGCGGTGCCACGGCTGGGACAGGTTCCCCTTCCGGGCAGCATCCAGATGCGCACATTGCTCGAGTTGGCCGGCATATGGCCCGATCTCGAGAAAGAACGGATCGAGGCACTGGAAGAGCGGCTGCGAAGCGTCGATCCCGGTTTTTCGCACGCTCGTTCCTGAAATCGGGCATTTCGAATAACGGTGCCCGCCCTCACGCCGGCGCCAGCATCATCGCCAGCCTCTGCAACCGCGCGCCGGCATGGCGGAAGAACAGGGTGTAGCTTTCGCAGAAATAGTTCTGCCCCGGCTCGCCGTCCTTCGAGGCGAGGATGCGATGCTTGGGACAGCCGCCATTGCAGGCGAAACGGAATTCGCAGGCCCGGCACTGCGCCGTCAGCGTGTCGCGCTTGTCGTTGCCGAACCGGGTCGCCGTCTCGGACCACGCCAGCTCGCCGATCGGTGTCTGCATGATGTTGCCGAGTTTGAACTCGGGATAGACGAAGTGGTCGCAGGCATAAAGATCGCCATTGTGCTCCATGGCGAGACCATTGCCGCAGGTCTCGGCGAAAACGCAGAGCGAGGCCGGTCGGCCCATCCACAGCCCGATCTGGTTCTCGAAGAACTGGATGAAGACCTTGCCGATATCCTTGCGGTACCAGGCATCGAACACGTCGCACAGGAACTTGCCATAGGCGCGCGGCGTCACGCTCCACTCGCTGATGACGTTGGAAGGGTCGGTATCGACCTGCGGGGCCGCGGCGAGGCCCCCGGCGGCGGCCCGGCGCTCGACGATCGGGATGAACTGGATGTGCTGGGTCCCCAGGGTCTTGAGGAATTTGTAGACCTCCTTGCCCCTGATGGCGTTCTCGCGATGGACGGTGGTGAGGATGTTGTATGCGACCCCGTGCCGCTGCAGCACTGCGAGCCCTGCCATAACCTTGTCGAATGTGCCGCGTCCGGCCCGGTCGCGGCGGTAGTGGTCATGGATCGGACGCGGCCCGTCGATGCTGATGCCGATCAGGAAATTCTCGCGGACAAGAAAGGCGCCCCAGTCGTCATCGAGCAGGGTGCCGTTGGTCTGGAAGGCGTTTCTGATCCTGACGCCCTCGGGACAATATTGCTTTTGCAGCGCCACCGCCTTTTCGAAAAAACCGACCCCGAGCAGGGTCGGTTCGCCACCCTGCCAGGCGAACTCAATCTCGCGTTGTCCCGCCGTGACCGACGCCTCGATCATGTCGCGCACATAGCGCTCCAGCACCGCGTCGGACATGCGGAAGCGCTTCTCGTCGGGGTAGAGCTTTTCCTTTTCGAGATAATAGCAGTACTGGCAATCGATATTGCAGCGCGGCCCCATCGGCTTGGTCATGACGTGAAAGGGATGCGGGTCAATCGTCGTCATGACATGCGCCTCTGGCTGACGAGGTCGGCAAAGCGCGAATTGGCACGATTGGACAGGGTCATCGCCGCCGCGCCGAACGGAATGGATTCGACCGAATGCCGGGCCGCCACCAGCCTCGGCAACACGCGCGCCGGGTCGTGTTCGTCCAGAACCACCGAATCGGGCAGCGGCGCGACCCGCCGCATCAATTCGGTGACATAGGTCGGGGGCAGAAACCCGCCGACCACGATGCCGTCCGGACGCATGGTGTTTTCGAGGAAATTGATGATCAGCCGCATCCGCTCGGCGGCGCCTTCGAACCAGATATCCAGCTCGTCGCGGCGATCGATGAGGGCCTGTTCGAGACGCGCCTCATAGACCCCCTGCGGCTCGGTCAGCCCGAGATATTCGCGCAGGCCCGACACCGACAGGATGCCGCTGAGCGGCTTGTCCTTGTAAACAATGTAGCCGATTTCGCCGGCGTGCCGCCAAAGCTCCTGATTGAGTTCGCGCCGGCTGACGAAGGCGGCGCCGAGACTGAGGCCGACCATGATGTAGATCATCCGGGCATTGACCGGGGCGGACAGCGCCTCGGCGATCGCCGCCGATTGCGGATTGTTCAGAACGATGGTCGGCAATCCGGTGGCGCGCTGGAATATGTCGCGCAGGCTGGTGGTCGAATAGGCGTCCCAGAAGGCCTGGAACCATTCGCCGTCCTTCCATTCGATGGTTCTGGGAAAGGCTTCGATCATGGCGCGCGACGCCACGGGCAACGGTGCCGAAACCCCGAGCGTCCAGATGTCCTTGTCGCGATGCTGGTCGATGAATTCGCCGAGGAACGCGATCACGTCCTGCTCGTAGCGTGTCACCGGAAAGGGCGAGATCTCCCGGTAGTCCTGCGCGACGACATTGTATCCGAGATCGACCAGGCACAGAGAAACCGAATTCCATCGCAACTGGGCACCGATGGCGTAGCCGCGCTCGGGCACGATGTGAAGGGCGATGTGCGGCTTGCCCTTGGCCGATGCCTGCAGGCGGTCGCCTTCGCGGATCAGGCCCATTGCCAGCAGTTCCTGGCCGATGGTCGTTACGGTCTGCAGCGAGAATGGCATGGTCGTCCCGATCTCCGTGCGCGAAATCCCGTCCGCTTCCCGGATCGCCTCGAACACGGCCGCAAGATTGCGGCTGCGCGTCTCGCGCGTGTTCTGTGCATTGGTGGGAGCGCCCGGACCACGTCCCGGCGGGGAGATCGGCGTCATGCCCGGCACCCTTCGAACTCGGCTGGTCCTGTTTATCAGGAATTGCTAGGGAAAAAAGCGGCCGGACAGGGCGCGGGATTCGAACCACCTGTCCGGACAGCGGCAATTTGACGCTGCCGGCATCCGATTCTGGCCGTCTTTCCAGCGTTCGCCATCGACAATGAGGAATGAAAATTCTTTCTTCTCCTGCAGCCTGGCCACCGCAGTGATGAGTCGTTGCATCGATCAGTCCTTCCTCTTGACTATTAATCACGAAACTTGATTAAATGCTGCCACGCATCCGAACCATGTCAAGGGAGGAAGGTATGAGGATGAAATCCGCGTTGCTGGCCACGGTCTTTGCCATTTGTGTCAGCCCGGCTCTGGCCGAGCCGGTCAAATTGACCATGTTCACGTTCTACACCACGGACGTGCCCTTCTACGAGCAGGTCATCGCCGATTACGAGAAGATGCATCCGGACGTGACGATCACCATCAACACGTACGAGAACACCACCTATGACGCGGCGCTGCGCACCGCGTTCTCGTCGGGCAATATTCCCGACCTGATCTGTGTCGAGCCCGATGCACGTGCCGTCGGCATGTATCCGCTCATCGACGCCAATCTGCTGGCGCCGCTCAACGACCTGTACGAGCGCGAGGGATGGGACAAGAAGTTCTTCGACAGCGTCCTCACCCAGCTCAATATCGACGGCACCTACTATTCGGTGCCGGTGTCGGTGAACAACTTCTCGCTGTTCTACAACGCCACCATGCTGAAGAAGTACGGGCTGGATCTGCCCAATTCCTACGCGGACCTCAAGCACATGGCCGAGGTCCTGGGCAAGGACGGCATCTACCCGATTTCCTTCGGCAACCAGTTCCCGCAACGCGGCCGCGACTATTTCTACATGATCGCCGGCCAGCTCGACCACCAGATCATCAGGAAGGCCGATTCCGGCGAGATCCCCTGGACCGACGCGCGGCTGGTCAGCGCGGCCCAGAAGCTCAAGGACATGGCCGATGACGGCATCTTCATGCCCGGCATCAACGCCATGAGCATTCCGCAGAACAACGAGGCCTATCTCACCGGCCGTTCCGCCATGGTCCTGTCCGGGCCCTGGGACATCAAGCCGTTCGAGGTCGGTGCCCCCGAGGGCATGGAAGTCGGCCTGATGCGCTTCCCGCCGGTCTTCGACGGCGTGAAAGAGGGCGTGTCTCCCGGCGGTGTCGGCAAGAACTACGCCGTTCCGAAAGCCGGGCATGTGGAAGCTGCCAAGGACTTCCTGGCCTATCTGGAGTCCGAGCCCGTATTGTCCGAATATGTCCGGCAGCTTGGCATCATCGCGCCCTATGCCGAGCCGAATTCGGTGGTGACGGACCCGCTCCAGATCAAGTTCAACGAGCTGCAGGCGACCAATGTCGTGCCGCGCGTGCTGTTGAACGCCAACGAGCTCGATGCTCTGGGAAGCGCCCTGCAAGGCGTCATCGCCGGTGACATCACCGCCGAGGAAGGCATGCAGGAAGTCGAGGACGCACGTTAGTATTCCTCCCAAGCGACGCCGGCGCGGGTTCCCTTTCGCGCCGGCGGATCTCAAGAAGGCGAGGTCAGGCCCGACCGACATGAAGAAAAGAGCTTTCGTGGGCGCGGTGGCGGAAACCCGCACCGGATGGGTCTTTCTCAGCCCCGCCGTGATGCTGATCCTGCTGATCACGGTCGTTCCGGCGCTCTATTCGCTCTGGATGAGCTTCTATTCCTGGAACGGGCTGACCGCCGAATGGCGGTTTGTCGGCCTCGCCAACTATCAGCAGCTGTTCAAGGACCGCATCCTGGCGCAGGCCATCGGCAACACCGCGCTGTTCACCACGATCAACGTGGTGTTCAAGCCCGCCGCCGCGCTGGCGCTCGCCTATGCCATCGAAAGCGTCCGGGCCAACTGGCTACGCATCACCTATCGCACCGTCTTCTTTTCGACCTCGCTGATCTCGGCGGCGATCGCCGCCATGATCTGGTCGTTCGTCTACGACCCCAATATCGGTTTTCTCAACAAGATCCTCGGGACCTCGATCCTCTGGCTCGGCGACAAGAATCTCGTGCTCGTCTCGATCGCCGCCGTCGGCATCTGGCAGTTCCTCGGGCAGAACGCCCTGATCCTGGCCGCCGGTCTGCAATCGGTGCCGCGCGAGCTCTACGACGCCGCCGAGATGGACGGGGCAACGACCTGGGACAAGTTCCGATTCGTCGCCATGCCGCATCTTTCGGGCTTCATCGCCATCGTCGTCGTCATCAACATCATCAACAATCTCAAGGCCTACGACCTGTTCAAGGTGATGACCGACGGCGGGCCGCGCCACGCCAGCGAGGTGGTGGCGACGCGCATCGTCAAGGTCGCCTTCGATCGCGGCGAACTCGGCTATTCCGCCGCGATCAGTTATGCGCTGCTGGTCGCGACGCTCGTGCTCGTGGTGCTTTATCTGTACCTCACGGAATTCCGCAAGGAGGACCGGTGATGGCCCAGGGCATTCCCGGCCTGCGGCGGCACCTCAGCCCATGGACCGTGCTCAAGCACGTTATCCTTGCTTCGACGTCGCTGGCTTTCGCCGCACCGTTCCTGTGGGTGATCGTGACGAGCTTCAAGTCGCCGCAGGAATACTACACGGGCGGACTGTTCCCCGGCGGCGCCTGGCATCTCGACAACTATGCGCGGGCCATCACCCATTTCGACCTGCTGCACTTTTACCGCAACAGCGCCGTGATGTCGGTTTCGGCCGTCGCCATCGGACTGGTGCTGTCGATGATGTGCGCCTATGCCCTGTTCCGTTTGCGGTTCCGGTTCCGCAACGTCATGTTCATCAGCCTGGTCGTGCTGATGATGCTGCCGCCGCAGCTGACGCTGATTTCGCAGTTCCTGCTGTTCGACAAGACCCACATCCTCAACACGCCGCTGGCGCTGATCCTGCCCTATACGCTCGGCGTTTTGCCGCTCGGCGTCTTCATCCTCAGGGGTTTTTACAAGGAACTGCCGATCGACCTCGATCACGCGGCGCGCATGGACGGCGCCACCGACATGCAGATCATCTTCCTGGTGCTGCTGCCGCTGTCGCTGCCGGTTCTGGCGACCGCCTGCATCCTCACTTTCATCCAGTCGTGGAACGAGTTCCTGCTCGCCTCGATCTTCGTTCACCGCGATTGGTCGACCCTGCCCGTCGCCATCGCCACCATCAACACGGTCGCCATCTCGGACGGCAACCAGCCGATGAAATTCGCCGCCGTCGTCCTTTCCTTCCTGCCGCTGCTCGTCGTTTTCCTGTTCATGCAGCGCTACTTCATCCGCGGCCTCGCCTCCGGCGGCATCAAGGGCTGACGCAAAACAAGACCAGTAACAATGACCAAGAAACCTCATATCCTGATCTTCAATCCCGACCAGCTCCGTGCCGACGCCATCGGCCATCTCGGCACGCCCGGCGCCCCGACACCCGCCATGGACAAATGGGTCGAAACCGACGCGGTATCCTTTGCCAATGCGTGTTGCCAGGCGCCGGTGTGCACGCCGAGCCGCTGCTCGTTCACCACCGGCCTTTATCCCCACGTCTTCGGGCACCGGGCGCTGCACCACATGCTGCATGCCGACCGGGGCCACAAGAACATGTTCAAGGTCTTGCGTGACAACGGCTATTTCGTCTGGTGGGGGGGCAAGAACGACCTAATCGCCGGACCGGAAGGTCCCGAGGACTACAGCGACATCTATTTCAAGGCCGACGAAGCATTTTTCAAGAAGCACGGCGGCCAGAGGCAGGCCGACATGCACCGGGGCGATCAGGCCTGGCGCGGCGCACCCGGCTCGGACACCTACTATTCCTTCCTGAGGGGGGAGCTCAAAACCGAGCCGGGCAACGACGTCTATATGGACGATGACTGGCAGAACGTTCTGGAGCCGGTCATTGCTCGCTATCGAGGCCACGA
>CAZKTH010000083.1:9631-12016 GCA_964555575.1 uncultured Devosiaceae bacterium
CATCGATTTCATCGAGGCGGCGCCCAAGGACAAGCCGTTGTGCATCTATCTGCCAATCCTGTTCCCGCATCCGCCCTACGGGGTCGAGACCGAATTCTACGAGCTGACCCGCGACATTCCCCTGCCGCAAAGACGAAAGCCCGACAAAGCGCAGTTCGATCGCAAGGCCGAGATGCTCAAGAAGATCCGCAAGGCACAGGGGCTGACGGGCTGGAGCGAAGCGCGCTGGGACGAGATACGCCGCACCTATTTCGGCATGGTGGCGCGGGTCGACCGCCAGTTCGGCATGCTCGTCGACGCCCTCAAGCGCGCCGGCATCTACGACGACACCGCCGTCTTCGTGTTTTCCGACCACGGCGATTACACCGGCGATTACGGCATCGTCGAGAAAAGCCAGAACACTTTCGAGGACCCGCTCGTCAAGGTGCCTCTGATCGTCAAGCCGCCCGGATCCCGACGCGTCCATCCCGGCATCAGACGCCATGTCATGGCCGAACTGGTGGACGTCGCCGCGACCATCTACGAATTCGCCAGGGTCGATCCGGGATATGATCAGTTCGGCAAGTCGCTGTCGCACACGATCGCCTCGCCCGCCGCCAGCCACAAGGACTATGCCTTTTGTGAAGGCGGGCGCCGCGAGGACGAGATACAGGTCTCGGAACGCGAGTCGCTGAACCAGTTCGGCACCCATCCCGAGGACGGGCTGTATTTCCCGCGCATCAACATCCAGGTGCACAACGGCAGGGCACATGGCCGGGCGGTGATGATCCGTTCGCTCAAGCACAAATACATCCGCCGGCTCGACGGCAAGGACGAGTTCTACGATCTGGTGGACGACCCGTTCGAGCTCGACAACCGCATCGACGACCCGGCCTATGCCGAGGTTCGCGCCGAGATGAAGGAGCGCCTGCTCAGCTGGTATCTGGATACCTCGGACATCACGCCCCATCAGACCGACAGCCGCTGGCCCAAGCTCGAAAAGAAGGCGGGCGAAGCGGTTTTCGCCGATCCGCCGCCGCCGAACGCCGCAACGGAGCGCTAGCCATGCATAGCGTCGAGATCAGGAACCTCAACAAGTTCTACGGACGTTTCCAGGCGCTCACCGACATCAACCTCGCGCTCGAGGAAGGCGAATTCGTCGTCATGGTCGGACCGTCGGGCTGCGGCAAGTCCACGTTGTTGCGCACCATTGCCGGGCTCGAGGATTCCGCCGAGGGCGAGATTTACGTCAAGGGCCGCGAGGTCTCGGGGCTCGCGGCCCGCGATCGTGGCCTGGCCATGGTCTTCCAGAACTACGCGCTTTATCCGCATATGACGGTGGCCGAGAACATGGGCTTTGCCCTAAGGCTCGCCAAACGCCCCAAGGCCGAAATCGCTGCCGCCGTGCAGCATGCGGCGGAAACGCTGCAGTTGACCGAACTGCTCGACAAGAAGCCGCGGCACCTGTCCGGCGGACAGCGCCAGCGCGTCGCCATCGGTCGCGCCATCACCCGTGCGCCGGACGTGTTCCTGTTCGACGAACCCCTGAGCAATCTCGATGCCGCCCTCAGGGCGCAGATGCGCGTCGAACTGACGGCGCTGCATCGCTCGCTCGGCGCCTCGATGATCTACGTCACCCACGATCAGGTCGAGGCCATGACCATGGCCGACCGTATCGTGCTGCTGCGTGACGGTGTCATCGAACAGGTTGGCAAACCGCTCGATCTTTACAACAAGCCGGCTAATCGCTTCGTCGCCGGTTTTCTCGGCTCGCCGAAGATGAATTTCTTCAATGTCACGGTGACAACGGCCTCCGACGCACTGGTCTCTGTCGCTTTCGGTCAGGATCACAGCATCGCATTCGCGGCAAGCGCTTTTCGCGCCGACGTTCCCGAACCGGGCGCGCGCCTTACTGCCGGCATTCGGCCCGAGCATTTCTGGCTGGAACGGAGCGCCGGCCAACGTGAGGGAGCCTGTTTCGACGCTGAAATCGTCCTTGAGGAACGGCTCGGCCGTGAAACGGTTCTTTATGCGCGAAGCGCCCGGCTGCAGCCGATCGGTACCGAGCAGCACTACATCGTCGTCCACCGCAACGTGCAGTCGGAATTTGTGCCCGGCGACCACGTCCAGATCGGCTTCGAGCCGACATCGGTCTGCCTGTTTGCCGAGGATGGCCGGGCCATTCACTGGCCGGCAATTGACATGCGGAACAAGGACGCGTCTGCCTCCGAACTCCATCACGATTAGGCAGAAGCGTATCCGGCGTTGGCGAGGTCGTTGGCGCATTCGCCTGGAGGAATGGCCTGGACGGGTTGGCCGACCTGCCGCCAGCTCAAGAGCAGAATGCGTTTTGATGGAATCAGAACGGAAGCTCCAGGTTATTGAGTGGTCGCGTTTTCGAACCGG
>CAZKTH010000084.1:0-8214 GCA_964555575.1 uncultured Devosiaceae bacterium
CGAAACCATCGAAATCCCCAAGGGACTTTATCCCGGCGACTATCTGGTTCCCGTCGGCAGGGAGCTGGTCGCAACCTTCGCCGCGCGTCTTCTGGAGACCAGCGAATCAGAGGCGATCGCCTTCGTCAAACCCATCGTTTTGGACATGATGATGGAGCTGATCCGCAAAGATCTGGGGAAACTTAACATACGCCACGATGTTTTTTTCTCCGAGCAGATGTTGCACGGAGAGGGGGGCGATATTGCCGGAACGCTCACCTGGCTGCGGGAAAAGGGCATGGTCTATCAGGGCCGGCTCGATCCGCCCAAGGGCAAATTGCCCGAGGACTGGGAGGACCGCGAGCAGACCCTGTTCCGCGCCACCGACTATGGCGACGACACCGACAGGGCCCTCATCAAGTCGGACGGAAGCTATACCTATTTCGCCGCCGACATCGCCTATCACCGCAACAAGGTGCTGCGCGGCTTCAACCACATGATCGACGTTCTGGGCGCCGATCACTCCGGCTACATCAAACGGCTCCAGGCCGCGACCCGCGCCGTTTCGGAAGGGAAGGCCAACGTCGATGTCAGAATCTGCCAGCTCGTGCGGCTTTTGAAGGGCGGAGAGCCTTTCAAAATGTCGAAACGGGAAGGGGACTTGGTGCTGTTAAGTGATGTAGTGGATGAGGTCGGGTCGGACGCGACGCGTTTCATGATGCTGTTCCGCCGCAACGATGCGCCGCTCGATTTCGACTTCGAACTGGTCAGGGAACAGACGCGCGACAACCCGGTCTTTTATGTCCAGTACGCCCATGCCCGCACCCGTTCGGTGTTCCGGACGGCGGCGCGCGACATGCCCGGACTCGACCTGTCGGACAAGGGGCTGGCCGCCGCCGATCTCGAGGCGCTGACCGCCGAAGCCGACTTCGAGCTCATCCGCATGGTGGCGCAGTGGCCGCGTCTGGTTGCCGCAGCGGCACGGGCGCACGAGCCGCATCGGGTCGCGTTTTACCTTTACGAACTGGCCTCGGCCTTCCACGCCTACTGGACGCGCGGGCGCGACGAGAGCGAGTTGCGCTTCGTGACGGTCGGCGAGGAGAGGTTGACAATGGCAAGACTTTGTCTTGTCGATGCTATACGTCAGGTCCTGCAAAACGGTCTGGCGATACTGGGGGTTTCGGCACCCGAGGAGCTGTCATAGTTCAGGCGCATTGACATGTCAGCAAAGCGCCGGAGGCTGGGTCGGAAAACGACCCGATAGCATCCCGGGGGCCTGATACATGGATCGATCGTGACCGATGCCGAACAGTAACGAGCAACAGTCTTCGTCCGACGACCTTATTGCCGAACTTGCCCGGCTGATGGCCGAGGAAGCGCAAAGCGACCGACCTGCCACTGCCAGCAAGCCCGCGCCCAAGCCCGATCCGGACCAGCGGACGCCGGAAGGCGCCACCGTCGTCAGAATACCGGCGGCCCGTCCGGCACAGTCGGTGCAAACGCCGACCGGTTCAGCCTGGGGACGCGTCGAGGAGGCCCCTTCGCCGGCCAACAGCGATCAAAAGCCCGACCCGGCGCCGGTCCGGACCGACAGAGCCGCGCCCGACGCGCCATTCGCGCCGGCAACGGAAGCGGCGTCCCGGGAGGCGGGCGGCGGCGAAAACGAGGCTTTCCTTTCGGCACTCTCGGCCCCGACGGCCGGGCAGGACGAGGCTGCGGCCGCAAAGGCGCCAGTGCAGTTTCCCGCAGCGCCGCCACCTCGGGCCGACGCCGCGCCTTTGGAGCAGCCGGAAAGCGCCGCGCCCACCGACCACAATCCGGACAACGATCCGATCGCCGAACTGATCGCCGAACAGGAGCGCGAAGAAGCCCAGCGTACCGCCCGTGTGGCGATACCGCGCCATGTGTTCCCGGATCAGGCAGCGAAAGTCCGTCCAGGCGCCGCTCCGGCGCAGACGGCCGCACCGCAGCCCGCGCCGGAAGCGAAAGCCGGACCGGCCGCCGGACAGGGCGCGGAGTCGCGCGCCGACGTGTTGTCGATGCTGCGCTCGATGAATGCCGCGATGTCGCCGCCGCCCGCCGCTGCCCGGCCGGGCAGCCAGAGCGGCGACGCCTTTGCCACGCCGGTTTTCGGATCGGAAACGGCCAGACCGGCACCGGCGCCTGCCGCCGTGGATCCGCTTGACGAGATCGAAAGCCTGATCGGCGATGCCGTGAAGCTGTCGCGGGACGATCAGCGCCTAACCAGGGGCGGTCCCGAACCCGAAGCCGATCTCGACGATGCCGCCCATGCGGCGGAGGCGGCGATCGCCGCCGCGGCCGCTGCTTCGGGGCGGACGACCCGCCAGGCGCCCCGCAGCGACTCCCCCCTCGACAAGGCGCCGGAAACGGCCGGCATCGCGTCCGAGATCGACCGGTCGGAGATCAAGCCGGCCAAGCCGCACAACAACCGGTTGATCATCGGCGCCGCCGCCGCCGCGACCATCCTGGTCGCCGTGGCCCTCGGGCTGTACTGGATGTTCGGCGAGACCGGCGCGCCCGATAGCGCGGTGCCGTTCCTCGCTTCGAATACCAATGATGCCAAGGCGCCGGTCGAACCGAATGCGACCAGTGCCGATACCAGCCAGCCTACGATCTTCAATGAACTCGACGGTACCGGCAATCAGCCGCCCGCCGATGAACAGATCGTCTCGCGCGACCAGAGCACGAACGTGGTCGGCACCGACGCGACCGCCGCAAACACCACTGCTGCCGACACGGCCGTCGCCGCTGCCGCAGCGACCGGCGCCGGCGTGGCCGGCACCGTTAATGCCGATGCCGGCACGGCCGCGCCCATCCGTCAGGTCGAGTCGCCCGAATCCGCCGACGAAGGTCTGGCCAACCGCAAGGTCAGGACCGTCACGGTGCGGCCGGACGGCACCATCGTTTCGAGCGAGGATACGCTGGCGGCCAATGAGGTTCTGCCGGTAGCGCGGCCGAACGTGCCGACGCTTTCGGGCGACATGACCGCTCCGGGCGATTTCCAGGTGACGACGGCGCCGGCCGGAACCGATGCCGCAACGGCGGGATCCGCGCCGGCGACGACGGTGGCCACGGCCGAAACGCCGGCCGGCACCGCGGCGAACGGAGCCGCTGCCGATCCGCTTGCCAGTCTGATCAGCGGGTCCGTGGCCGAAGGCGACGCCGCTGCCGGGATGGATACCGCCGCCCCGACCGGCGAACGCGTCGTCAATGCGCCCTATCCGGTGCAGCGGCCGAGTGATGCAGCCCTGCGTACCGCCTTGGCGGCCGTGGCGGCGACGATGGCGACGACGACGGGCGGCCAGGCTGCCACCGGCAATACCGGCAACACCATCGATCTGATTGCCAACTCGGCCAATCAGGCGGCGGCGCAATTGCCGGCCGCGACATCGCCGACCACCACTCAGCAAACGAGACCTGCTGCGACGACGACCGCGACCGCTGCGACAACGCCGGCCGTGACAGCGCCGGCGGGTCAGGATGCGCCGGCCTATGTGCAGCTTTCCTCGCAGCGCAGTGTCGATGCGGCCAATGCGACCCTCACCTCGATCGACCAGCGCTTCCACGGGCTGTTCAACGGCGCCAAGCCTTTCGTCAAGCAGGTCGATCTCGGCGATCGCGGCATCTATTACCGCGTGCTGGTGCCGGCCAATTCGCTGGCCGACGCCACCGGCGTTTGTGCCAGTGTAAAGTCGGCCGGCGGCGATTGCTTCGTGCGGACAAATTAGCCAAGATTCGGGAACGGGTGCGGCAGGGGTCGCATCCGATTCTGCAGCACGCATGGCCGAAATCGATTGGGGACTGGGCAATGGCGGTCGACGCTGACGACGTGATGTATGTCGATGTCGACGGCTATGAAGGCCCGCTCGACCTGCTGCTCGACTTGGCGCGGCGGCAAAAGGTCGACCTGAGCGCCATTTCCGTGCTGGCGCTGGCCGAGCAATATCTCCTGTTCATCGAGAATGTCAGGCGCCGCCGTATCGAGGTGGCGGCCGATTATCTCGTCATGGCCGCCTGGCTCGCCTATCTCAAGAGCCGGCTGATGGTGCCGCAGGCGTCCTCGGACGACGAGCCGAGCGGCGAATGGCTGGCGGCGGCGCTGCAGTTCCGCCTCGAAAGACTGGAAGCGATGCGCGAGGCGGTCAAGGCGCTCAAGACGCGGCCGCGCCTCGGCATTTCCGTCTTTGCCCGCGGCATGCCCGAGCTGACCGGCATCGTCCGCAAGAACGCCTGGGATGTCAGTCTTTATGACCTGCTGAAGGCCTATGCCATGCAGCGGGAGCGCAACGCGCCAGACGACTACACGCCGGTCGGCCGCACCGTGTTGTCGCTGCAGGATGCCCGCGAGCGGCTGCAAAGGCTGATCGGGGACAGTGCCGAATGGGTCTCGCTTCAGGCCTATCTCGCCTATGATCTCGATGAGGGCGAGGACCGCGCCACCATATTGGCTTCGAGTTTTTCCGCCTCGCTGGAACTGGTGCGCCAGGGCGAGGTCGAACTGCGCCAGGCCTCGGTCTTCGGACCACTGTTTCTGAGGCGGCGTTTCGATCCGCAGACGCAGGCGGCGGAATAGGCGGCGAACGTGGTTGATTTCGACGACAACGTGCCGGAAGACGTGCCGGAAGCCGAAGAGCATTTCGAAGTCGCCTTTCGCAACAAGCGGGTGATCGAGGCGGTGCTTTTTGCCTCGGCCGAGCCGCTGTCGATCGATACCATCCGCGGCTTTCTTGGCGAGGAGGCGCCGGTCGAGGCGCTTCTCGGTGAACTTCAGGCCGATTATGCCGGGCGCGGCGTCAATCTGGTTGTCCGCGACGGCGCCTATGCCTTCCGCACCGCCGGGGACCTCGCACCCATGCTCATGCGCGAACAGATCGAGCAGCGCCCGCTCGGGCGCGCCGCCCTCGAAACGCTTGCCGTCGTCGCCTATCACCAGCCGGTGACGCGGGCCGAGATCGAGGACATCCGCGGCGTCGCCATGAACAAGGGCGTGCTCGACGTGCTGCTCGAAGCCGGCTTCATCCGCATGCGTGGCCGCCGCCGCACGCCCGGACGCCCGGTCACCTATGGCACGACGCCACTGTTTCTCGACCATTTCAGTCTCGAGCAGTTGCAGGACCTGCCCGGCCTCGACGAACTGAAGGGCGCCGGCCTGCTGTCGACCAAGGTGCCGCCCGACTTGCAGATTCCCATTCCCTTCGATGGCGAACTGCACCCGGACGAAGATCCGCTCGATCCCGACGACACGGGCGAGGACGAACCGGAAGTCGGCGACGAAGCCTGACGGCGGCCTTGAACCGCGTGCCGGCCAGCGCTGTCCTCGGCCCGAGGCCGGTCGGGGCGCTGCCGTTCGGGCCTGGCGGCGCCGGCCTGCCGGGACGGGCCCCGGGCAGACGCACCGCCCTCGGGTGATCTGTGCGCAATCGGGGTGAAGCGGATCGGCACGCCCCCGATGATCCGGCGCTCCCGCCGGTGCCGATCTGCTGCCCGGACTGGACGTTACGGTTGTACTCAATGTTACGGACGTTCTTGTTTTTGCCCAAGATTGACCATAGATGTAGCTCTTAACACCTGCGAGCGCGCATCGCGCGAGCAAATCGGAGCACCAATTATGAATCCAGGTCCCTGGGGTATTCTCATCATCGCCATAGCCGCGATCCTCTTGTTCGGACGCGGCAAGATTTCTGGCGTGATGGGCGAAGTCGCCTCCGGCATCAAGGCCTTCCAGAAAGGCATGAAAGACGAAGAAAAGCCGATGGCGCAGATCGACGCCAACGAAACCGAAAAGAGCAAGGACGCCTGAAACGACTGAGTTGCTGGCCGGATAGCGTAACCGCTCGGTCGGAGGAAAGGCGTATATGCTTGGTTTAGGCTGGTCCGAGATGCTTGTCGTCGCGGTGGTGGCGCTGATCGTTGTCGGTCCGCGCGACCTGCCGACGATGATGCGTCAGATCGGACGGGTGATCGGTACCGTCCGCCGCATGGGCACTGATTTCCAGCGCGAATTCAACAAGATGGCCACGATGGACGAGATCGGCGACATCCGCAAGTCGCTGACCGATCCCCTGCGCACCGCTCAGGCCGAAATCCAGCGGGAATTCAACAAGATCACAATCGAAGGTGTCGAACCGAGCGGCGCCCTGAAGCCGGACAAAAGCGGCGGGAGCGTCGTCGCGGCGATCAAGACCCAGGCTGGCATGGAAACGGACCACGAGGCCGAAAGCGCCGGCATGGCCGAGGCGATCGAGAAATCGAAGGCGTCTGTCGCAACCGAAATGACGGATGTGCCGCCCGAGCTGGCGACAAAGAGCATTGCCGGCGGCGCCGCGGCCGGCCCCGCCAGCGCCGGGCCGGCGCGCAGGAGCCGCGCCAAGGCCGGCGCGGCCAGGACTTCGGACATCGGCGAGGGCGCGGCGGACATGCCGGCCAGGTCGAAAGCCGCCACAAAGCCCAGGGCCGCCCCGAAACCCAAGGCTGCGACCGAGGCCGCGCCGGCGTCCAGGAGCGCGGCAAAGCCGAAAGCCGCTTCCGCCGGCACACGCAGCGCCGCGGCAAAGAGCGCGGCAAAGTCCAGCTCCCGCTCGTCGTCGGCCGGAACCAAGGCCGGCGGATCCAATGGCGCGGCGCCCACAGACACTGCCGGCAGCGCGGCCAGACCGCGCACCACGCGCAAGCCGGCCGCTGCAAGGACCGCACCGGAAAAGGGCGCCGCAACGGCGCCGGCCAAATCCGCGCGCCGCCGTACGGCGTCGAAGCCGGAAGAGGCCTAGCCCATGGTCGACGCGCCTCAGATCGAAGACAAGGACGAAGACGAGCTTGCCGGCACCGAGGCGCCCCTGCTCGAGCATCTGATCGAATTGCGCAAGCGCCTGATCTGGTCGCTGATGACGTTCGCGGTGCTGTTCATTCTGTGCTTTTTCGTCTCCAAGGACATCTATCTGTTCCTGCTCGGCCCGTTCCGCGAGGCGGTCGGACCGAACGGCACGGTCGAGATGATCTTCACCGCGCCGCAGGAACAGTTCTTCACCCAGCTGAGCGTGGCGATGTTCGCCGCCTTCGCCGTCAGCTTTCCCGTAGTTGCCTATCAGATCTATGCCTTCGTCGCGCCCGGTCTCTACAAGAAGGAGCGCAAGGCCTTTGTGCCCTATCTGATCGCCACCCCGATCCTGTTCGTCATCGGCGGCGCGGTGGTCTATTTCGGCGTCATGCCGCTGGCCTTGCGGTTCTTCCTGTCGACCCAGATCGTCGAGAAGGGCGTCGACATCCAGATGCAGACGCGGGTCAGCGAGTATCTCAACCTCATCATGACGCTGCTTCTGGCCTTCGGCGTCTGTTTCCAGCTGCCGGTCTTGTTGACGCTGCTGGCGCGGGTCGAACTGGTGACGGCCAAATCGCTCAGCAAATGGCGCAAATACGCCGTTGTCGCCATCCTGACCGTCGCCGCGTTCCTGACGCCGCCCGACCCGATTTCCCAGATCGGTCTTGCCCTGCCGTTGCTGCTGCTCTACGAGGTGTCGATCCTCTCCGTCCGCTGGGTCGAACGCGGACGCGCCCGTGCCCAGGCCGAGTCGGCGGAGACAACGAGCTAAACCTCCACAGGTCTCGCATGTTCGACATCAAATGGATTCGTGCCAACGCCGAGATTTTCGACGCGGCAATGGTGCGGCGCGGCCTCGGACCCCAGTCCGAACAGGCGCTTGCCCTCGACGACGCGCGGCGCGCGGCGATTGCCGATCTCAACGACATGCAGGAGCGGCGCAACGCCGTCTCCAAACAGATCGGCAGGGCCAAGGGATCGGGCAACGACGCCATGGTCCGGGAGCTGATGGCCGAGGTCGCCGACATCAAGAATGCGATGCCCGAGGCGCAGGAGCGCGAACGCGCCGCCATCGCCGCGCTGACCGAAATGCTCGAGAGCCTGCCGAATCTGCTGCATGCCGATGTGCCGGACGGCGCCGACGAGAACGACAATGTCGAGCGCGGCCGCTGGGGCGAACCGAAACAGTTCAATTTCGTGCCCAAGGAGCATTTCGACATCGGCGAGGGCCTTGGCCTGATGGATTTCGAGGCGGCGGCAAAGCTGGCAGGTGCCCGTTTCGTCGTCCTCAGGGGCGCGCTGGCCAGGCTGGAGCGGGCCCTCGGGCAGTTCATGCTCGATCTGCATACCACCGAACACGGCTATACCGAGCATCAGGTGCCGCTGCTGGTCCGGCCCGA
>CAZKTH010000084.1:8314-11857 GCA_964555575.1 uncultured Devosiaceae bacterium
TCGGAAGTGCCGCTGACCAATCTGGTGCGCGAGCAGATCCTTGCCGTCTCCGACCTGCCGATAAGGGTGACGGCGCTGACCTCGTGCTTCAGGGCCGAGGCCGGCTCGGCCGGGCGCGACACGCGCGGCATGCTCAGGCAGCACCAGTTCAACAAGGTCGAGATGGTTTCGGTAGTCGAACCGGACAAGTCGGACCAGGAGCAGGAGCGCATGCTATCCTGCGCCGAAGAGGTTCTGAAGCGCCTCGAACTGCCTTACCGGGTGGTGCGCCTGTGCGCCGGCGACATGGGCGCCACCATGCAGCGCACCTTCGACATCGAGGTCTGGCTGCCCGGCCAGGACACCTATCGCGAGATTTCCTCGGTCTCGATGGCCGGCGACTGGCAGGCGCGCCGCATGCAGGCGCGCTATCGCGACGCCGAGGGCGTCGTCCAGTATCCGCACACCCTCAACGGCTCCGGTATCGCCGTCGGGCGCACCCTGATCGCGGTGATGGAGAACCATCAGCTGGAGGATGGCGGTTTTGCCATCCCCGAAGTCCTCAGGCCCTATCTCGGCGGGCTCGAACGCATCGGGCCGGCCCAATGAGCGATGGTCCGCGCATTCTGGTCACCAATGACGACGGCATCGATGCGCCCGGTCTGGAAGTGGCCCTCAGGATTGCGCGGTCGGTTTCCGACGATGTCCACGTCGTGGCGCCGACCGGCAACCGCAGCGGCGTCGGGCACCAGTTCTCCTTCGGGATCGAACTCGAACTTGAGCGCCGCGACCGCAATATCTGGGCCCTCGACGGCACCCCGGCCGACTGCGTCGTTGTCGGCATGACCCATGTCCTCAAGGAACATGAGCCGGACGTGGTGCTGTCCGGGGTCAATAACGGCCAGAATCTCGGCGATATCATCAATTGCTCGGGCACTATCGCCGGGGCGCGGGAAGCGGCGATGCAGGGGGCTCTCGGCATCGCCATGAGCCAGGCGGTCGATTTCGAGAACGGCTTCGCGATCAACTGGGACAGCGTCGCGATGCATGGCGCCATGGTGCTCCGCGCCCTGATCGCCGAGAAGCGCCGCAACGGTGTCTATTACAACGTCAATTTCCCGCTCGGGCCGGCCGAAACGGTCAACGGCGTCCGCGTCGTGCCGCATCAGCGCTTCACCCGCTCGCCCATCGCCTATTATCCGAGCCGCAACGAAGGCAAGTTCTTCATCGCCATTCCGCATCCGCCGACCGATCTCGACCCGGACGCCGATTTTCGCGTGCTGCACAAGGACCGCGCCATCACGGTGACGCCCTTGAGCCTCGACCAGTCCGACCGGGACGACGTCGACGCCCTGCAGGTGCGGTGCCGGGAGGCGTTCGCGGCGGAACCGAAAGCCGCTGCCATTTCCGAGCGGCAGTCCGGACAAGCCGGGCACGGCGACGAAGTGCGCTACCACCCCGACGACCCGCCTGCAGCATCAAAATGAGCGGCGATGCGGGCGGGGATGACGGGGTTTTCATCGCGCGCGCCAGCCTGATCCTGTCGCTCCGCGGCCTCGGCATCACCGACAAGCGGGTGCTCGCCGCCTTCGAATCGACGCCGCACGAGTCCTTCGTGCCGGCCGATTATGCCGCCTATGCCTACAAGGACGCCTCACTGCCGATCGGGCATGGCCAGTCGATCACCTCGCCGCTGATCCTGGCGCAGCTGATTGCGGCGCTCGATGCCGCCGACGCCGCCAAACTGCTGGAGATCGGCACGGGCAGCGGCTATTCGACGATGCTGTTGTCGCGCCTGGGGCGGCGGGTGTTCACGCTCGAGAGGGAACGGGAGCTGATGAACGCCGCCACGGCGCGCTGGCGCCAGCTCGGCGCCGACCGCATTGTCGGTTTCGTCGCCGACGGGCTTGCCGGACTGCCGCAGATGGCCCCGTTCGACCGCATCCTTCTGACCGGCTCGGTGCCGGAAGTGCCCGAGGTGCTGACCGGGCAACTGGCGGATGAGGGGATCCTCGTCGCGGCGGTCGGCGAGCCGGCCGAACGCCAGACCATCCTGACGATCGAGCGGGAAGGAGACAGCTTCCTGATCGCCGAACACGGGACCGTCAGGCTGCCGCCCTTAAGTTCGTCTTTACCTTAACGTCCCTATACTCAGGCCGTTCGTGTTCTATTGAGTAACGAGTTGGCCGATGAGGTACCGCATTTCGGGTCTCGCGTTCCGGCGGTCCGTCGCCGCCGCCGCGCTTATAGCCGGCGCCGTGTCTCTTGCGGGATGTTCCTCCCTGGGGAGCCAGGGTTTCATTGATCCCACAACGACCGGATCGGCTGGCAAGACGGTCGGTACCGCAACGACACAGCAGATGCCGGCGCCGCTCGCCAGTCAGGCGGCAGGCGACGGTCCATATGTTCCGCCGGTGGATGTGGGGCCGCGCGCCATCGTCCCGGTGACGACCGCCAGCACGGCGCAGGCAACGGTCGCACCGGCCGGAACGGGCGTCACCTCGCAGCCTCTGCCGCCGATCATTTCCTCGGGGAGTCAACAAAGCATGCCCGCTCAGACTGCTGTCAAAGTCGCGACGTCCCCGACGCCCGCCGCAACCGGCCCGGTGCATGTGGTCGTTTCGGGCGAGTCGCTGTATGTCATCGCCCGCAAATACGGGGTCGAACCGAGCGCCATCGTCAAGGCGAACGATCTCATCTCGATGGACAAGATCTATGTCGGACAGAAACTGATCATTCCCGGCGGCAGGACGAGCGTCACCAGCACGACGCCGACGACAACCGCCAGCATCGCGACGACGCCGCCGAAAACCACCCCGGCCGCCAAGCCGCAGGCCAGCGATCCGGTGGCGGTCGCCGTTTCCAACCCCACCGTCGCCGTCCAGATGCCGGACAAGCCGGCCGTGGCGGACGGCAAGTTCCGCTGGCCGGTCAGCGGCACGGTGATCACCGATTTCGCCGACTCACGCTCGGGCATCAACATCGCGGCCCAGGAAGGCACGGCGGTCAGGGCCGTCGCGGCCGGCACGGTGATCTACACCGGCAGTGCCGTGCAGGGCTACGGCAACCTGATCCTCATCAAGCACGACGATGGCTATGTCTCGGCCTATGCGCATCTCAAGGACATCACCGTCGCCAAGGGCGAAGAGGTCACGCCCGGCGAGGCCATCGGCACGACCGGCATGACCGGCGGCGTGGCGCGGCCGCAACTGCATTTCGAATTGCGTAAGGGCGCGACCCCGGTCGATCCCGAGCCGCTGCTGGCCGGCTAGAAATCTCTAGGAAAAGGCCCTCCTGGCCTTCACGTCACGAACCAAACCCCGGCCCTCAGGGCCGGGGTTTTTCGTGGACATTGATGCGTGCGACCCGGGCATTGGCGAGCCGGAACCGACCCGGCACCGGTCCGCTTGAAAAGGTGACAGACGACGTCATGCGTTCTGACGGAATCAGAACGCATGCTCCATCTGTTTGTGGTTGCATCCTTCGGACCTCAGATCGTGCCACCGGCGCGATCTGTCCCTTCGGGTCGGTCCTCGGTTGGCGCAAAACCGGGACCCACTTTTG
>CAZKTH010000085.1:0-11825 GCA_964555575.1 uncultured Devosiaceae bacterium
CCAGTAGGGATTGAAATTGATCTGGTAGACCTTCGAGGTCAGGATCGGCGTCTGCCGGTCGATGCGCCCGACGATGGCGGTGTGGCGGTTGAAGACCCGCCCGAGATCGACCGTTTCGATGGCCGCGGCCGGAATGTTGACCAGAATGTAGCGGTCGGCGAGGTCCTTGGCGAAATTCTGCACTCTCAGGGCGTTGACCCGGAGCTGGGCCAGACGATCCTCGACCGGCACATTGAGGGTCAGATAGGTGATCGGGTCGAGCTTGCCGGTGATCTGCAGCCCGTGACGGGCCTGGAATTTCCTCAGACCCGCATCGAGATATTCATCGGCAATGTCGGAAACGCGTTCCGCTTCCTGCATGTCGCCCGAAATCATCAGACGCCGCTTCACCGCGCCGACGGAGCTGCGCGAATTGCCGGCGATGATTCCGATGGTGTTGCGCGACAGCTCGCCCCAGCCGCCGTCCCTGGCGATCTTCTCATACTGCATGATCGCCAGTTCGAGATTGTAGGCGGTGTCGAGCGACAGGATCGGCTCGCTGGTGTCGATGGCCTCGAGTGCGGCAACGGTATTGCCCTCGCGATCGGTCCTGGCAAGCGCGGCGGCACGCTTCATGTCCACCATGACCGAGTCCTCGGCACGCGCGCCTCCGACCATGGCTACAAGCGCAGCGGTGCTCATGCCCGCCAAAAGGTCGCGCCTTCTCAATCGCAAGCTTTCGCCCACCATCACATCGTCCTGTCTTGTGGGTTTCCGTCCGAACGGGCGGCTGTTTAGCATCCAGGGCCCGCAGGGACAATGCGGTAACCAGCCGCTCACGCAACATCGGCAGCCGTAACCGCTCTTTGCGGCACAAATGAGAATCCTTGCAGTACAAATGCGAGACGCCGGCGCGAGGCCGGCGTTCTGGCTTGTCAAAAAAGCGCGAGCGTCGCCGCTCGAACCCGCCTAGAGCTTGTAGAGGATCTGGTCGACCCAGAACCGCTCGAGTCGGGCAAGCGAAGCGTTGAGAAGCTGGAACTCGGCGGCGCCCAGGCCACCGACCTTGTCGATCGATTTCATGTGACGATCGTAGAGCTCGTCGATCACCTCGGCCACTTCTTCCCCTTTCGGGGTCAGGCGGATGCGCACCGACCGGCGGTCCGAGCGCGAGCGCTCCTGGAAGATGTAGCCGGTCTCGACCAGCTTCTTGAGATTGTAGGAGACGTTCGAGCCCAGATAATAGCCGCGCGAACGCAGTTCGCCCGCCGTCAGTTCCGACTCGCCGATATTGAACATCATCAGCGCCTGCACCGGGTTGATGTCGTCCCAGCCCATGCGGTCGAATTCATCCTTGATCAGGTCGAGCAGCCGCCTGTGCAGGCGCTCCACCCGGGAGACGGCCTCGAGATAGAGCGGCTTCAGCTCCCCACCTGTCTCGGCCGCTGCAATTTCGGCTGTGTTGGTCTTGCCCACCATGTCTTGGCCTCACTGTTGTCTCGTGTGCGTTTTTCCGCATCTGTCAAAGCGTTATAGCCAGTACGCAATAAATTCGATTTAAGCGACAGACTTAATACTATCTTACTGAAAGATTTCAGGATTTTACGTTTCGAATTCGTTATGACCATTGAGGGTCGAGTAACCTAAACTAGTCGTGAAACGACGAGAACGGCCGGATCTCGACCAGCACGAACAGCGCGGCACCGACGATCAGCACGATGAGCGCGGCAAAGAAATCCACTGTCGACAGCTTGACCGCCGGATCGCCCAGCATGGCGAGCACCAGTTCGGCAAGGGCAGTGCCGACGGCGACGACATATCCCCAGGTCGAACCGATCCAGATGCCGACGGCGGCAAACAGATATCCCAGGGTGAAGATCGCCAGATAGGTGAAGGCGGTCGGCCCAAGCTGCAGCAAAGGGCTCTGGCCACCGCTGTGGACGCCAAGCAGACCCGCCGCCATGAACAGACCGACGTAAAGGCAAAGAGCGGCCAGCACGCGCCCGGCAATCATGGCGAATTTGGCCAGTGTCATTGTCGTTCCTTCCGATCGGGCACGGGCACGGCGACACGGCAGATCCCGCTTCACCCATCTTTGCCTTGCAGGCAAGGACTGATAGGAATCCCGCAAAATTGCAAGCTCAGGAGCCCCAAATGCCCAGCGATTGGCCGCGTCACGACATGGGTTTTCTCGGTGGACGGCGACAGCGGCGCCTGCGCCAGGCGGGCTGGGCCCGCGATATGGTGCGCGAAACCGATTTGACTTCAGCCGATCTCATCTGGCCGCTCTTTATCATCGAGGGCCGGAACGAACGTACCCCCATCAGGACCATGCCCGGCGTCGAGCGTCTCTCCATCGATCTGGCGGTCGAGGCGGCCCGGGCGGCGGCGGCGGCCGGCATTCCGGCCCTGGCGCTTTTTCCCAACACGCCGGATCGCTTGCGCAGCGAAAACGCCGAGGAAGCCTGGAACCCGGACAATCTGATGTGCCGGGCCCTTGCCGCCATCAAGGATGCCGTGCCCGAAATCGGCCTGATCGCCGACGTGGCGCTCGACGAATATTCCGCCAACGGCCAGGACGGGCTCGTCCGCGACGGCGAAATCCTCAATGACGAGACCGTCGCGGCCATGATCAAATCCGCCATCGTCCAGGCGCGGGCCGGCGCCGACATCATCGCCCCGTCCGACATGATGGACGGGCGGGTCGCCGCCATCAGGGCCGCGCTCGACGCCGAGGGATTCGAAAAGACCCTGATCATGTCCTACGCCGCCAAATACGCTTCCTGCTATTACGGCCCCTTCCGCGAGGCGGTCGGCTCCGGCAGCCGGCTCGTCGGCGACAAGCGCACCTATCAGATGGATTTCGCCAATTCCGACGAGGCGATGCGCGAGGTTGCTCAGGATCTCGACGAAGGCGCCGACATGGTCATGATCAAGCCCGGCCTGCCCTATCTCGACATCGTCAGGCGGGTGAAGGACACGTTCAACGTGCCGATCGCCGCCTACCAGGTCTCGGGCGAATATGCCATGATCACCTTTGCCGCCGAGGCCGGCGCCTTTGACCGCGAAGCGGCGATGATGGAAAGCCTTTTTGCCTTCAAACGTGCGGGGTGCGACACCGTGCTCACCTATTTCGCCCTCGAGGCGGCACGAATTCTGGCGAAATAAGGGCAATATCCTCTTGTCGGACGGCAAAAGCGTGCCCATCTGAAGGCCGGACCGGAACGTGATCTGCCCCCCCCCTTGGGCGCACGAAGCCGGGTACAAAACGATGCGTATCCGGTCTGTCGCCCGGTCCGCCTTGGCAAAGAGGCGCGTCGGTCGCGATTGACAACGCTCCGAAAGGCCCGATGACAATGACGATGCTCCCCGATCCAGAAACCGCCCCCGAACTGTTCGACAGCGTGCTCACCCGCCGCGTCATCGCCTTTTGCATCGACCTTTTCATTCTGGCCGTGGTCACCTCGATCGCGGGCCTGGTGGCGCTGTTCGCCGGCATCCTGACCCTCGGCCTCGGACTTCTTGCCGCGCCTCTCATCATCTTTCTGGCGATCGTGCTTTATTACGGCGCGACCCTGGGCTCGGTCCGTCGCGCCACCATCGGCATGCAGGCGATGGACCTCGTGCTGACCCCGACCCGCGGCATGCCGCTCGATGGCTGGCGCGCCTTCGCCCATCCGCTGCTCTTCTGGCTGACCTGCTGGGTGCTGCCGCCCTTCTCGCTGCTGCTCGCCCTGTTCACGCCGCGCCGGCAGTTGCTGCACGACCTCTTTCTCGGCGTGCTGATGGTGCGTTACTCGCCGATGGCACAGCACTGGCGCGGCTATCAGACCGCGTAGGCGCAATTTCCCGGCGGCGAAAGCATCGCCGCCGGAATGGGATGGGCACCGCTTTTCATGCCCCACGGCACCTGTGGATGCCGTTGCCGGCCCGACAAGAATGCGCTTGGTTCAAAACCATGCCTCGGGCATGATCCGACGCCATGGATCTGAGCGTGCTGCTTCACGACCTGCCGATGTGGACGACCTTCGTGATCATCGCGGTGGCGCTCGTCGGCTACGCCATGGAATGGGCGACGATCGAAGTCGTCTCGCTCGGCGCGATCGTGGTGCTGATGGCCGAAGGGGCATTGCTGCCAGAAGCCAATTTCACTCCCGACGAAGTCCTGACCGGCTTTTCCAACTCGGCGCTTCTGACCATCCTGGCGCTGCTGGTCATCGGCCAGGGGCTGATCCAGACCGAATCCCTGGCGCGCCTGACCAAGTATCTGGCCAATCTGTGGCCCAGACATCCCACCCGCGTCATCGGCCTGGCCCTGCTGATCGCCGGCGCCATCTCCTCGATCGTCAACAACACGCCGGTGGTTGTGGTGTTCATGCCGGTGCTGGCGGCGGTGCTGGCCCGGCGCAATCTGCCGGCGTCGCGCTACATGATGCCCTTGAGCTATTTCACCATCCTGGGCGGCATGACGACGGTGCTCGGCTCCTCGACCAATCTTCTGGCGGCGGGCATCGCCCGCAGCAACGGGGTCGAAAGCGTCACCTTCCTCGCCTTTGCCGTGCCGGGCCTCGCCATGGCGGCAGCCGGCGCGCTCTACACCTATTTCGTCGTGCCGCGGCTCTTGCCGGACAATGCCAGCACCCGCGCCGGCGCCCGGCGCAGCACCCAGTTCATCACCGAAATCCATCTCGGGCCGGAACATCCCCTCATCGGACAGGAAACCGTCGCCGGCATGTTCCCCACCCTGCCCAACATGACGGTCCGGGCGGTCTGGCGCGAACACCATGTCTTTCTGCCGCCCTTCGACGACATCACCCTCACGCCGGGCGATACCCTGATCATCGCGGCAACGCGCAACACCCTGACCGAAGCCATCCGAAACTGGCACATGCTCGACGACCATCAGGGCACGGTAATCCATGAGGACGACAGCGACGCCAATTTCATCCTGTGCGAATCCCTGGTGCCGCCGGGATCGCGCCTGGTGAACAACGGCATCGATCAGGCCGGCTTCATGGCCCAGCATGGCATCCTCATCCTCGGCGTCGAGCGGCGCAGCCGCATGCCGCGGCAATTGCTGAGCGAATTGCGGCTCGAGGCCGGCGACGTGCTTTTGATCGCCGGCAGGCCGGTGGCCCTCGAACGCATGCGCGGCCTGCAGGATCTGGTCGTGCTCGAATGGAGTGCCGACGAGGTCAAGCCGACAGGCCGCACCGTTCGCGCCTGGACCATATTCACCGCAACGATTCTCGTCATCGCCACCGGCTTGATGCCGACAGTCGTTGCCGCCGTCGCCGGCGCCTTCGCCATGATCGCCTCGGGCTGCCTCAACATCCGTCAGGCCAGCCGTGCCCTCGATCGGCGGGTGATCCTTCTGGTCGGCGCCTCGATCGCCATGGCAATCGCCATGCAGGCGACCGGCGGCGCCGAAGCGATCGCCTCGGTCTCGGTCGGGCTGCTCGACAAACAGCCGCCGGCCGTGTTCATGGCCGGGCTGTTCATCGTCGTATCCGTGCTCACCAATTTCCTCTCCAACAACGCCACCGCCGTCCTGTTCACCCCGGTCGCCATCGCCACCGCCGGCCAGCTCGGCGTCGATCCCCTGCCCCTCATCGTGTCGGTGATTCTCGGCGCCAACGCCTCCTTCGCCTCGCCGATCGGCTACCAGACCAACCTGATGGTCATGGGCGCCGGCCATTATCGTTTCCGCGATTTCGCCATTGCCGGCACACCGCTCGTTCTGGTGGTCTGGGTGGCCTTTTGCGTTGTTGCGCCTTGGTATTATGGCGTCTAACCTTGTCCGGGCAGTGGAGTGGGCAAGGAGTACGACATGCCCGGTAGTATCGGATTGAACGACGCCCGGTTGCGGCGTCCCGGTGCCGGCGCCGCAGATGTGCTACGGCGGGCCAGATGACCCAGCAGGCGCCGGATACGGCGCAATTCTTTTTGACGACGGAAAGCCCCTGCCCCTATCTCGAGGAGCGCAAGGAGCGCAAGCTGTTTACCCATCTGAGCGGCAGACGGGCGCAGATGATGCACGCCCTTCTGTCCGATCACGGCTTCCGCCGCAGCCAGAACCTCATCTACCGGCCGGCCTGCGACGGCTGCGACGCCTGCCGGTCGGTGCGCATCGTCGCCAGCCGTTTTGCCCCGAGCCGGAATCTCAAGCGTGTCATGGCCGCCAATCGCGACCTTTCGGCCACTGTCGGGCCGCCGCGGGCGACATCCGAACAATACGAGCTGTTCCAGAGCTATCTGGCGGCGCGTCACGCCGGCGGCGGCATGACGCAGATGAGCTTTGTCGACTACGAGTACATGGTCGAGGACACCCCGGTCGAGACCTTCCTGATCGAATACCGGCAGGAAGAGGCGCCGGGCCGGCCGCTTGTCGCCGTGGCGCTGACCGACCAGCTGCCGGACGGGCTGTCCATGGTCTACAGCTTTTTCGTGCCGGAAAGCCCCGGGCGCAGCCTCGGCAACTACATGATCCTGGAACATATAAGGCGGACCGTGGAGGCCGGGCTCAGCTACGTCTATCTCGGCTACTGGGTCAAGAATTCACCCAAAATGGCCTATAAGGCACGTTTTGCACCGCTCGAGGTGCAGACCGGCACCAGCGGCTGGAGCCTGCTCGACCCCGAAGCCGGCTGAGGAGTGGAAAACAGTATATGGCGTCGCTTGTTGGTGGACTGTTCCGCGTCGCGTTCTTCCTGTGCGCCCTGTTTCTCAGTCTCGGCGCCATTCTCGCCGCTTTCGGATTTGCCAGTCCTGTGCTCGATGCGTTCAACCATCTGCAGCCGCTCTGGTTCGTCGGAACGCTTTTGTGCCTGCTGCTGACCGGAGTGTTCTTCCGCCATCAGCGCAGCCGCGCCCTGATGATCGCCTTGAGCGCCACCGGCTTTCTGAGTTCCGGCGTCATCGTCATGCCCGAAATCATCGCCGGCTTTCTGGCGCGTCCCGCGACGCCGGCCGGGGCCGTGAGCTACCGGCTGATGACCTACAACATCTTCGGCATGAACTACGACATGGATGCGGTCGCGGCGATGGTTCACGCCGAAAATCCCGACATCCTTGCCCTGAACGAATACTTTCCCGAACAGCGCGCCACACTGCACGGACTGCTGGTTCCGGACTATCCCTATTTCCTCATCTGCACCGGCGGCAAGCGCGCCAACACCGCTGTCTATTCGCGTCTGGCCTTTACCAGTGCCGGCCGCGAACCGTGCAACGAGAACTATGACCAACGCACCAGCATCATCGCTGCGCGCTTTGCGCCGGAAGGCGGGGCGCCTTTCATCTTGGTCGCCACCCAGCTCGACTGGCCGGTGCAGATCAGTCCCTTGCGCGAACAAGGCGATCTTTTGACACGCATCGATTTGATGACGGCCCGCCAGCGCGGTGAATTCGCCCGACTCGGCGAGCAGATCGACGGCATCGAGGAGCCGCTGCTCGTGGCCGGCGACTTCAATTCGACCCCCTGGTCCTATTGCCTCAAGCGCTTCGCCCAGAACAAGGGCCTGACGCGACAGACCCGCGATCTGCCGACCTTTCCCAAACTGTGGTATTTCGACGAATGGCGGAAAACGCCGGCGGTGCTGCCGCTCGATCACGTGATGACCCGCGGCGGCGTGCTGGTGACCGATCTGCATACCGGCCCGGCCACGGGCAGCGACCATCTGCCCGTCATTGCCGATTTCGTCATTTCACCCTGAGCCCGACCCCTGCTTGAACCCGTTGCGTTCCGCTGGAATCAAAACGCCTGCTCACAGTCCTTGTGGTCGCGGCCTTCGGGACCTCAAATCAACCGCCCTGTTTGCCAGCGGCGGCCGCCAGCGCCTTGGCCTGGGCCACCCAGCCCTCGCGCTCGACACGGCCGCGGAAGGACAGCTTCTCGTCGACCCAGGCGATCTCGGCCGCCTCCCATGCAGCGATCTGGTCGAAATGAAAGACGCCGAGTTCATGAAGCATCTTCTCAATTTTCGGCCCGATCCCCTTGATCTTCTTGAGATCATCAGGCCCGCTTTCTCGTGCGGCGCTGAGCAGGGCCGGCTTGCCGGCCTCGTCCGGTCCGCTGGCGGAAGGCGCCTCGACCGCTTTGTCGGCTTTGGCCGGCCCGGCCTTTTTCGCCGGCTTCGCGGCTGCCGCAGGCTTCGCGGCTTTGGCCGGCTTTGCGGCCTTGGCCGGCTTCGCGGCTTCGGCAGGCTTTTCGGCTGCGGCAGGCTTTGCCTCTTCAACCACCTCGCTGGTTTCGGCCGGTTTGCTTGCCGGGGCGGCTGCGGCCGGCTGCGGCGGCGTAGTGGCGGCCGGCGTCCTTTCAACGGCAGGTACCGGCTTTGGCGGTTCGGGCGCAATAGTGCTACCGGAACCGGCAACCTCCCGCGGCGTGAACCAGCGCCGCGCATAAAAGCCGACGAGCCCGCCGACAACGAAAGCAAGCAGCAAAAGCACCGCCGTTTCGACGATATAGGGTTCGCTCGACATCATTTTTCTCCCTTGAATCCGTTACGTCGGCAATTCGGCTCAGACGCGCGAGCGCGCCGCCGCGAACCAGCCGGCGACAATGCCAAGCGCCAGCGCCAGAACGAGATAAGGCCAGTAGCGCACGCAAAGCTCGACGAACAAGTCCATGATGATCCTCTCCCTTTGAGGTTCCGATGCGATGCGGCCGCCCGTTCGCCATCAGGAAATGCACCAGCACATCACGACACCATCATTGAGCCGTTCAACCAAACGGCTCCCTTCGGCTGCCCATCTGTGCCGCGCACCCCTTCCCCCGCATGGCATCATGACGGCAGGACACGGCGACTCCAGGCGGCCTAGCCGGGATCGTCGGACACCGTGATGACGATGCGACGATTGTGACGCTTTCCCTCTCTGGTGTCATTCGAGGCGATCGGCAGGCTTTCGCCATAGCCTATCGCATACAGGCGCTCCTCGCCAACACCGTGGGCGATCAGTCTGTCGACCACGGCCTCGGCCCGCGACACCGACAGCACCAGGTTCGATTCCGCGTCGCCGTCGGAATCGGTATGCCCCTCGATGTGGATGACCGCCTGCGGGCAGGCCTTGAGCGTTGAGGCGATCTCGTCGATGGCCGGCAGCGATTCCTGGGCGATGCGGGCGCTTCCGGCGTTGAACAGGATGGCGTTGCGTTCGTCGAAGGCGGCCACCTCGGCGGTGCAGATTTCCAGGGGCGTCGGCGAGACGATGTCGATCGACCAGTCCGCCGCGCCCGGCAGGGCGGCAAGTTCGTGCGTCGCGGCGGCGCGGGCCGACGCCGAGGCGGACTTGCCGGCAAACTGCCAGGCAAAATCCCTGTAGACGAGCTTGCCGCTGTCCAGCCCCATCAGGGCGCGGACACCGCCGGCCGCATCAAGGACGAAATCCTGCGGCGCGCCGGGCCGCACGGTGAGCGTATCGGCCACCTGTTTGCCGGCGAAGACGCCGAGATAGGCACGCATCGCCTCGGCCGGCACATCGCCGCCGAGCACGATTTGGCCATCGGCCTGCTTCTCGGCGACAAAGACATAATCGGGGGCGCCCCTGTCGACGGGCGGCGGTGGTTCCGGACGCTCCTCAGGCGCCGGCGGCGGCTCGGGCGCCGCGATGGCCACGGTCCAGCGATCGGCGCGGGCGCCGAGCCCGGCGAGCAGCCTTTGCCTGGCCGCCACGTCGCCGGCCGTCCCGGACAGGTGCCAGCTTGCCCCGTCGAAATCGATCTGCCCGCTTTCGAGCCCGCTCAGGGCATCGAGCCCGGCAAGAACGTCGCCGGCAAAACCCTCGGGCGCCCCGGCCGCCAGGGCCGTGTCGTTACGGCCGCCATGGCTCCTGACTTCGAGATAGCGCTGCAACAGCTCGGTCGGCACATAGCCGGAAAAATCCACGCCGCCGCCGGGCTCCAGCTCGGCCTCCCAGTGGAAGGGATGGACTATAGGCAGCGGCGGCGGCTCAACAGGCAGCGGCCGAGCAGGCGTCGGTTCCGTCACCGGCCCTGCCTTCGCCTCCTCGGGCCTGTCCCGGTCGGCAGTTGCAGCCTGATCGGACTGGGACATTTCCGGCTCCGGCGCCGCCGGCGGTTCGGGCGCCGCGATGGCCACCGTCCAGCGATCGGCGCGGGCGCCGAGCCCGGCGAGCACTCCTTGTCTGGCCGTCACGTCGCCGACCGTTCCGGACAGGTACCAGTTTTCGCCGTCAAAGCCGAACTGTCCGGCCTTCAGCCCGCTCAGGGCGTTGAGCCCGGCAAGAACGTCGCCGGCAAAACCCTCGGGCGCCCCGGCCGCAAGGGCCGTGTCGTTGCGGCCACCATGGCTCCTCACCCCTAAATAGCGCTGCATCGCCTTGGTCGGCACATAGCCGGAAAAATCCACGGCGCCGTCGGGCTTCAGTTCAGCCCTCAAGAGGAAGGGATGGACCGCGAGCAGCGGCAAAGGCTCCGGTTCGACCGGTGCCGGTTCCACTCGCGGCAGCGCCTTGGCATCCGCGGGCCTGTCCTGATCGGCAAGCGCCATCTGGTCGGAGCCGGTTTCCGCTTCCGGCACCGGCGGCGGTTCGGCGACGGCGATATCGGTGCTGACGTCTTTTTCCGCCAGCATCGACCTGGCCTTGGCGGCGCCGTCTTCATCGGCCGCAATCCCCGACAGGATCCAGCTCTTGCCGTCGAACAGCAAGCGGCCGCTTGCGAGCCCGTTCAGGGCGTCGAGCGCCGCCAGGGCGTCAAGTCCGAACCCCTGCGGCGCGGTCGCAACGGCAAGTTCGCCCTTCGTCCTGATGCCAAGATGCACGTCGATGAGGCGCTGGAAGGCGGCGATGGGGGCATTGCCGCCAACAAGCCAGCGATCGCCCTGTTTCAAAGCGGCAAAGGAAAAGGGCGGCGGGGCCGGCACGGCGGGCTCGGTCGTGATCCGAGCAGTGTCGGTGTCGGCGGCCACGGACGGAGCGCCGACTTCCTTTTCGACGGGATCTGCTTGTGTTGCAGCCGGTTCTTCCTGTGCTGCTTCAGGCATCGCCCCTGTCCCGGCCACGTCTGGCATCGCCTCGGATGCCGTCCTGTCCGGCATAACCGTTTTGTCGGTTGTCGGGCCCGTTTCCGATGTGGCGGTTGCCGTCTTTGCCGTCTCGGCCGCGGGTTCGGGCATCCCCAGATCGAGCTGCCAGCCCCTGGCCGCGAGTCCGTCGGCTTCGATCAATGCCCGCACCTTTGTCGCCGCCGCGGCGCTGTCGGTCCGGCCGGCAATGTGCCAGCCCGCGCCGAACAGATCGGCCCTGCCCTGGTCAAGCAACGAAATGAGCGCCATCGCCGTTTCGGCATTCTCGACAAAGTGCAACGGGGCGCCGTCGGCGATCGAGGTCGCATCGATCGCCCGGGCGCCGGCCGCGTCGAGCAGAAGCGTCTGGATTTCGGCGTCCGGCACATAGCCGGAAATAACGATGGAGCCATCCGGTGCCTTTTTCACTGCCCAGCTATAGGGAGTGACCCGGATCGGCATAATTTGCGCCACCCGCATGTTGACTTCAATCGCGAGGATTGGCGTTGAACTCATTGACTTCATTGGCAAAAAAGACGCCGCAGCCAATGCCGTGCTCCATCCGCCGAGTGCCACCAGGAGCATCATCCCGCCAAGAGCCGCCCGGCCCGCGCCCTGCTTCATGTTCAAAAAGCCCCTTGCATCCGCCCTTTTCATGCCGCCGATCCGTCAGACGACGGACAGGCCGATCCGTTCCCGCCAGACAGTCCCCGCGCCATTCTGGCCGATTGCGGGCGTGATTCCCAGATGTGTCAAGAGGTTGTGCACGCGGCCATGCGCCGGAAAGCCGGCTGCCCTCTGCCAACCCGGACAAAAAGAAAG
>CAZKTH010000086.1:0-11807 GCA_964555575.1 uncultured Devosiaceae bacterium
GGCCGGAAAGGGCCAGCAGCAGGCCGGTCGGCGTGGCGGCGCGGATGCCGAGAGCAATGGTGGTCAGCCAGAATCCCCAGATCCAGACAAAGACGAACAGGACGAAAGCCCAAGGGCTGGCGAGGCGTTGGCCGAGGGGTGCGGATCGACTGGTCATGTCAGACTCCTTGCGGCCCGGGCGTCGCCGTTTCTTCGGCAAGACTGTCGCTGAACTGGCCGAGCTCGGGCCGGGTCAAGGCCCAGAACGTGACCAGAAGGCTGAGGCCGCCGGCAATGACGAACATCATGTCGAGGTTCCATTTTCCGAGCGCTCCGGAAAGCGCCTGGGACAGCGGCACCAGGCCGGTATTGGCGAACATGAGAAAACTCATGACGCGACCGAGCATATGGCTGGGGGTGCGGCTCTGCATCCAGGTGTACAAGAGGATGGCAACATAGCCATCGCCGATGCCGAGGATCAGCATCAGGACGAAATCGATGGCGGTCGAGGGAATGAAGCCGAGAAGGCCGACGACGAGGCTGAAGGCGACAAGCAGCGCAATCAGGATCATCCTGATGACATGGCCGCTCGGGCGCGGCAGGACGCCGGCGGCGACAAATCCGAGGAGACTGCCGGCCGAGAAGGCGGACATCAGCAGGCCGAAGGCGACGGCGCCGCCGGGCAGACGGGTATCGGCGAGAAGCGGAATGCCGATCAGCAGCGGCCCGATCAGCAGGAAGTTGATCGCGGCCAGGATGAGGAAGACGAGCCGCAAGGCGCCATCCTGCCAGACATGGACGAAAGCGATGCGGATCGCGGCGAAGACGCCTTGTCGGGCAGCGTCGCCTTGCCCGGTCGGCCGGGCGCCGCGGATCAGGAACAGGCACAGGGCGGAGACGGAAAAGCTTATGGCGTCGATGCCATAGGCCCAGGCGACACCGGTCAGCGAATGGGCATAGGCGCCGATGACGATGCCGGCGAGCGAGGGGCCGATGAAACCGGCCAACTGGCCGACACCCATCATCAGGGAATTGCCGGCCTGCAGATCGTTCTTCCTGACCAGCATCGGCACGATGGAGTTTTCCGCCGGCACCGCGAAACCGGCGACGACGCCGAAGCCGAGGGCGAAGACATAGATCATCCAGATATCGATCGTGCCGGTCAGCACCGCGAACGCCATCAGAGCGGTCAGGGCCAGGCGGATGACGTCGGCGATCATCATGATCCGGCGCGGCGACAGCCGATCGGTAATGACGCCGCCGATCAGCATGAAACCAGCACGCGGCAGGCCGGTCAGCGCCAGGACGAAGCCGAGCGTCATCGGATCGCCGGTCAGTTGCAGCACCAGCCAGGGCGTGGCGATCAGGGCGAACTGGTCGCCGAGCAGCGACAGCGCGGTTCCGATGAAAAGGAGCCGGAAATCGCCCAGCGACAACACCCTGAGCATCGGGTTTGCTCCGGAAGACGTTTTGGTCAAGTCGGTCTCCTTGGTGCGCGTTCGAAGCCAGCCTGCCGGAGCGGCGCCGGCCCCCCGGGGAGCGGAGTGGGGCGGTTTCGCGGCCGATATTTGCAGGGTCCGCCGAGGGGCGAAATCGGCTCGTCCGGAACCTTTGTTCCGCTTGCCCCTATACACTACAAAGGAATATTTGCAAATAAATTTTTGCAAATATTATTTTGCGATGATAGGGTCGCGGTCTGGAAATGGTGCTAGGCTTGCATCATGAACGAAAGGAGTCGCCGGTGACCGGGAGCAGGGTTGGATCGCCAGACGCGGACCCGACGGGGAGGGGAGCATCCGGCGGCGCAGCGGCGAAGGCCGAAATGCCGGACGTGAGGGCCTATAAGGCGATGGCGCATCCGGATCGGCTGCGCATGCTCGGCATCCTGCGTTTCGACGGACCGGCGACGGCGACCGGGCTTGCCAAGCGGCTCGGGCTCAATTCCGGAGCGACCTCCTATCATCTGCGTCAGCTTGCCGAGCATGGGCTGATCGAGGAAGCCAAGGGTCTTGGCAACCGGCGCGACCGCTGGTGGCAGGCCCGGCGCATCGCGGCCGAGGAGGATCCGCTCGAAGGCGGCGGAGGCGCCCCCGGCGCGGTGATCGACATGGTCCGTGGGATCTTCAGCCAGCATCAGGAAATGATGCGGCAGGGGTTGAAGGAGTTCTCCACCCTGCCTGACGAGTGGAAAAAGGCTGCCAATATCAGCGACTACACCATGGCGCTGACGGCAAAACAGGCCGAAGCGCTCAAGGAAAGGCTCATCGCCCTGCTCTGGGAGGAAGTGCGCAAGGCGCCGGCTCAGGGCGATGCGCTCGATCCGGGCAAGCGCAACTATACGATCATGCTCCATGCCTTTCCGTTTGCCGGCCGGGACGCCGGTGCGGGTCGAAAGGAATGAGACCGCTGCGACCATCGGCCAGCCGATCAGAAGCGTCAAAGGCGGCGTCGGCGGGTTCACGACCTGCCTGCAGCCAACATGAGGGAAGGCACGATGCGTAAATACACACCGGCGAATTTCACCGACATCAAGCTGACGGGAGCGTTCTGGCGGGAACGGCTCGACACCGTGCTGGCGCATACGGTCCCGAGCCAATACCGCCAGCTTGGTTCGCACGGCATCCTCGAATCCCTGACCCTGCCGCAGCCGGTGCCGGAACTGCGCATCCCGCGCACCGAGCACGGTTTCACCACCCAGATCTTCTGGGATTCGGACGTCGGCAAGTGGATCGAGGCGGCAAGCTATGCCCTCAGTCACCGGCGCGATCCCGAGATCGAGAAAAAGATCGACGCCATCGTCGACGATCTCGAAAAGGCCCAGCGGCCCGACGGCTATCTCAATTGCTGGTATATCGGCCGCGAGATCGACAACCGCTGGACCAATTTGAGGGACAATCACGAACTCTACAATGCCGGACATCTGCTCGAAGGCGCCGTCGCCTATTTCCGGGCGACCGGACGGCGCAGGTTCCTTGACGTCATGGAACGCTACATGGATCACATCGCCGAAACCTTCGGGCCCGATCCCGGCCAGAAGCGCGGTTATCCCGGCCATCAGGAAATCGAGCTGGCGCTGATCAAGCTCTACAATCTGACCGGCGACAAGAAGCGTCTCGACCTGGCCGCCTATTTCATCAACGAGCGCGGCCGCCAGCCGCACTATTTCGAAATCGAGGCCAAGGCGCGCGGCGACGAGCATTTCTGGCAGGGGACGCAGGAATACAACCAGTCGCACAAACCGGTCCGCGAGCAGGACAAGGTCGTCGGCCACGCCGTTCGCGCCTTCTACATGTATTCGGCCATGGCCGATCTTGCCGCCGAACGCGACGATGCCGAGCTCAAGCACGCCTGCCAAGTTCTCTGGAAGGACGTGACCGAAACCCGGATGTACATCACCGGCGGTTTCGGGCCCTCGGCGTCCAACGAAGGCTTCACCACCGACTACGATCTGCCCAACGCCACCGCCTATGCCGAAACCTGCGCCTCGGTCGCCATGGTGTTCTGGGCCCAGCGCATGCTCAATATCGATCTCGAAGGCGAATATGGCGATATTCTCGAGCAGGCGCTCTACAACAACTGCATGTCGGGCCTTTCCCGCGACGGCGAGCACTATTTCTACGACAATCCGCTCGAAAGCGACGGCTCGCACCAGCGCTGGGAATGGCATCCGTGCCCCTGCTGCACCATGAACGTCGCCCGCCTGATCGCCTCGGTCGCCGGCTATTTCTACTCGACCAGCGCCGATGCGCTGATCGTGCACCTTTATGGCGGCACCGAAGCGCAACTCAGGGTTGCCGGCACGGAAGTCGGCGTCAAGGAGGTGAGCGACTATCCGTGGTCGGGCGACATTTCGGTGACGCTCGATCCCGCTTCGGAAACCGAATTCAGCCTCAAGCTCAGGATCCCGGGCTGGTGCAAGGGCGCCACGGCCTGGGTCAATGACGAGCCGGTCGATGTGGCGGCCAATACGGTCTATGGCTATCTCGACATCCGCCGTGGCTGGAAAAAGGGCGACGCGGTCAGGCTCAACCTGCCTATGCCGATCACCCGCGCCTATGCCCACCCGCAAGTCAGGGACGACTATGGCAAGGTGGCGCTGAAGCGCGGGCCGCTGCTTTTCTGCATCGAGCAGGCGGACAATGCCGAGGTACCGTTCGACTTCGTCAGGCTGCCGCGCGATGCCCGGCTGGAAGCGCAGGTGCGGCCCGGTCTGTTCGATCGCATCGTCACCATCGAGGCCGAGGGCAGGCTCGTCGGCTCCGAGGGATGGCAGGGCGTGCTCTATCGTACCGCGCCACCCGAGGAACAAAGCGTCACCCTGACCGCCATTCCCTATTATCTCTGGGCCAATCGCGGCCCAAACGCCATGAAAGTCTGGATCGACGAGGACTAGAGCGTTTTCAGGCGAAGCGGATACCGGTTCGCCGGTTCGAAAACGCGACCACTCAATAACTTGGAGCTTCCGTAACTTAGAGCTTCCGTTCTGATTCCATCAGAACGGAAGCTCTAGAGCGGCGTGCGCAAAAGGAGATGCCGGTATTTCCCAAAAACGCGACCACAAGAAGTCAGAGCAACCGAGGATGGACATGAAGGATACTCTGCAGCGCCCAGAGTGTCGGCAGCGTCAACGATGCGACCCGGCAGCAACTTCTCGACGATCTTGCGGTTCTCCGGGACCTGATCGACGCCGTGCGCCCCGAGGATTCGCGGCTTTTCGCCACCGATTTCAGCCGGTTCGAAAAGGGGCCGCAAACGGCCATACGCCAGCCCGGGTGATCAGTTCGACGGCTTGGTCTGGTTCGTGGTCGCTGGCGTCGTCGTCGTGGAAGTCGTCGTCGTGGAAGTCGACGTCGTCGGAGTCGTCGTCGTGGAAGTTGACGTTGCGGGAGTCGACGTTGCGGGAGTCGACGTCGTTGAGGTCGAAGTTGTTGACGTCGCCGGCGTGGAAGTCGACGACGCAGCGGAAATGGCGCCCTCCCGGGTCTTGGCGTCGGCTTCGCCCTGAAGCTGCTGGGCGGGTGTGAGCGTTTTCAGAATCTTGTTGCGCTTGATGCGTGCATAGGCGTCGCCATGCAGAGCGGCAACCTCATACCAGGCATAGGCGGAGACCGGATTGGCCGTTTGTCCGAGCCCTTCGGCATCCATGTCGCCGAGCAGCCGGAGTGCGGTGCTGTTGCCCATATCGGCGGCCTTGGAAAGCCAGCTTCGTGCCTTGGTGAAATCCTGCACGACCACCTTGCCATTGAGATACATCTGGCCGAGCTGGAGTTCGGCATCGACATTTCCCGCATCGGCGGCCTTGGTCAGCCAGCTCGTGGCGAGTTTGGCATTCTGCGGCGCGCCATTGCCGGTGCGGTAGATCTGTCCGAGCTGGTATTCGGCAAGGGTGTTGCCCGAGGTGGCGAGTTTGTTCAGCAAGCTGATGGCAAAGCTGTTGTCGCCTATGGCCAGTGCCTTTTCGGCTAGCGCGTCCTGCTGGGCCGGCGTCGCCGGGGTTGGCGCGGAAAAAAAGGCGCCGGCGTAGTAGCCGAAGATGACAACGACGATCAGAAGCACCGGAAGGCCGAGCTTCCTCCAATTGGAGTTGTCTGGAAAAGCGTTCATTACCCTTACCCTTTGGATGTCGCCTCGAGACCGGCATCGCTCATATAGACATGCATCCCCCGAAAACAACCCGAGCCGCGCTCCGAGGTGGCGGCTCGCGGGAAATCAGCTGCCGGAAGCCTTGGATCCGTTGACGGGCGCGATCGCAGGTGCGGTGCCATGCACCGGGTCGAACAGCATGACCGTATCGATGTTCATCCCGTCCTCTGCTGCCTTGAGCACCAGATTCGCATCGTAATACTGCTTGTTGTCGATGCGACGGAGCGCTGCCTCAAGGTGGTCGGAAGTCGCGACGACCGGCATCAGAACCCGGGCGAATTCCACATTGACCTTGGCTTGCATGAGCGACTGTGCGGCGGTCTCGCCATCCCCTTGCTGCAAGGCCTGGCTGGTCCTGTTGAGGCTCGCGACCATCGCATAGTCTTCGGCGATGAGCAACTGAGCGTCAACGACGACCCAGCTATTGGGAGCGTCCAGCGTTCCCTTGTTCACCAGGGCCCGTTCACTCGATTTGGCAAGGTCGAGAGCGACCTGGGCATCGAGGACGAGTTTCCTGGCCATGGCCGGATCGTCGTTGAAGATGGCAATACGGGCGGTGCGAATATCGCGTATGACGTTGAAGCCCTCCTTGGCGATTCCGAGATTGGAATCGGTTGGGTCGGTCTGGGAGGCGGTGACGGCCTGGTTGCCGGTATTGCCGGCACCTGCGGCCAGGGCGATGGCCGGGGTGAGGGCTGTTGCGGCAAGCACCATTGCGGCAAGCGCGGCAAAGGCGACATCGCGGAACGGAGGGCGCATCAATCTTTCCTTTTTGGGTTCCAGTCCGTCCGGGGTCGGGCTATCGACCCGATGCGCCTTCGGGCACATGCCCGCCGGCGCCGATGCGGCGGACAATGCACCGTGCATGCCACTTGCTATGTAGTTGAAAATGAATGGTATTTACCGCCATCACTCGAACGGGGCGGACAATGCGGTTGATACGCACCATTTGTGCTGGTGGATATGGCACGGAACGCCGTGCCTGGAGCGCCAAGCTTGCAGGATCAATTTGGCGCCGATCGGGTGATCGCGTATTTGTGCATGCGATATCTGAGGGTTTCGCGTGTGGTGCCCAGCGCCCGAGCGGTGGCCATGACGTTGAAATCATGCATTTCGAGGGCATGGGTGATGATGTAGCGGTCCATGTCCTCGAGCGCCATGGAACCGTCGAGCGGCAGGCGGATCCAGTTGCCGTCCTGCCTGTCGGCCGCGTTCGGCGCTCCAACGCTGTTCGACTGCAGCCCCAGCCATTCAACCGGCAGGGTCTCTCCCTGCGACAGCAGCACCGAACGTTCGATGACATTGCGCAGTTCGCGCACATTGCCGGGCCATGGATAGGTGCGCATCTGCTCCCAGGCCGCTTCGGGTACCCGGGCTACCGTATGGTTGGCTTTCTGGTTAAACTCGTGGATCATCGCGGTCACCAGAGCTTCGAGATCCGCAATGCGGTCGCGCAGGGCGGGCAGGGCGATCTCGAACACCGAGAGACGGTGATAGAGGTCGGAACGGAATCGCCCGGCCGCGACTTCCTTGAAGAGGCTTCGGTTCGAGGCGGCGACGAGCGCGACATCGACCTTGATCAGCTTTTCGCCGCCGACCCGGCGGAAGCTCTGGCTTTCGATTGCGGTCAAGAGCTTCGACTGCAGCCCCAGATCCATCTCGCCCAGTTCGTCGAGGAATATCGTGCCGCCGTCGGCCTGCTCGAGCAGGCCGCGATGCCGGCTCTTGGCGCCCGTGAAGGCGCCCGGTTCATGCCCGAGCAGTTCGGATTCGAGCAGATCCCTGGGAAAGGCCGCGCAATTGGCCTCGACGAAGGGGCCGTTGGCCCGCAGGCCGGAATAATGCAATATCCTGGCAACCAGGCCCTTTCCCGTGCCGGTTTCGCCCGACAGCAGCACCGAGGAAAGCGGAATGTTGGTGAACTGCTTCAGCATCGTGACCACCCGCTGTGTCGCCGGACTGTGGCCGATGAAGCTTTCGGGGGTGTAGCGGCGCGAGGCCGAGTTGACGGCGTCCGAAATACGCTGACGCGCCAACCCGCCCCTCAATGCAGCGGCGATGGTCAGATCGAGCTTGCGCTGTTCGAGCGGTTTTTCGAGGAAGTCGAGAGCGCCGAGCTTCATGGCGCGATCGATGTCGGATGGTTGACCGTATCCGGAAAGGAATATCCACTCGCCGCTCTTGTCTAGCCGTCTGACGTCCTCGAGGAAGTCGAGGCCGTTGCCGTCAGGCAGGTTCATGTCGGACAGGACGACGACGGGCTGCAGATTGAGTTCGAAGATCAGGTGCTGCGCATCGGCAATGGTGGGAGACAATGCGACGTTCCAGCCCTCATGCTCGTAGCGGCGCTTGAGTTCCGAGCCGAGGAGCTTTTCGTCCTCGATGATCAGCATTGTGTCCATGTCAGTTCATTTCGCAGGGCAGGATGATTTCGGCGCAGGCACCCGCGCCGGTGAGGTTCGACAGTTGCAGGTCACCGCCCGCCGAGCGGACCATGCGCCTGACCACGGCCAGCCCCAGACCCGAGCCGGAGGTCTTTTGCGACCAGAACGGGCGGATGCCGTAGTGCAGCAGCTCCTCGGGATAGCCCGGACCGGTGTCGGTCACGCGGAAACGCAGCTTTTCCTCCACCGACTTGACGTGAATGGTGATCTTGCCCTCATCCGGCGCCATGGCATCCACCGAATTGCGCAGGAGATTGAGCAGGATCTGGCGGATGGTGTCGCGGGGCAGGGTGCAGATTTTGACCTCGATGATCTGTTCGACCTCAATATTGTCCGGCATCTGATAGCGAAACAGCGTCACGACATCGTTGACCAACGCCTCGAGATCGAGTTTGACCGGGACTTCCGGCGCCTGCGGCGCCTTGTCGAGCAGGCCGGCAAGAAGACGCTTGATGCGCTCAATCTCCTCGACAATGGCGTTGAAGCGCTGCTTGGCATCGGGATCCCCGGTTTCCCGCTCCATGTTCCTCAGGGCCAGCAATATGCCCGATAGCGGGTTGCGCAATTCATGCGCCAGCCGGGCGGAAAACTCGCCGATGGCGGCCAGCTTGGCACTGTCGGCCAGTTCGCGCTGCTGGCGCAGAAGCGTCTCGGTAGCGGCACGAACCTGGGACTGCAAGGTCGCCTGCAGTTCGGCGTTTTCGTGGCTCACCCGCTTGAGCCGGTCGGTCATGCGGTTGTAGCGCTCATAGACCTCGAAAAAGGGGTCGTGGGAATCGGGCAACTGGGTCGAGCGAAAGTCGAGATTGCCGACATTCTTGAGCAGATCGCCAAGCGATCGCAGTGGTCCGATGGTTCGCCGCCGCACATAGCTGAACAGCAAAACCGCCGAAAGGGGCAAGAGCAGCAGGGTCGCTATGGCAATGGCCACCTCGCGCAGGGAGGCGTTGTGAACGGAAAGAACGGTGGTACGCTGCAAATTGTTCTCTGCGACCAACACATTACGCATAATGTTGAGCGCGGCCAGAAGGCCGACCTTGCTGTTCGGCTCGGTGCTGTCGAGGAAGTTGCGTGCATCCTGCAGTTTCCGGGGAGTATCCGGATGCAGACTGTCCCCGGACTTGAGGATGCTTTCGAGTTGCGCGCTGACCTTGGTGATCTGCTTGGGATCGGGCTGCGTGCCGGAGTTGATATTCTGGACCAGAATGCCCTGAATGCTGAAACTGGCGTCCTGCAACTGCTGCATGTGCAACAGATGCCGTTCGAGCGGAAGCAGGCGCTGGGCCGAGGACCAGGCGGTGTAGGCGAGGAACAACAAAGACAGGACCAGACCGGCAACCGTCACCATTGCCGCCAGGCGGAACGGAAACAGCAATACGCCCTGCATGCTTCCGCTTGCAGTATCGTCCGGTTTCGCCATGACTATCAGAGTCCCTGTACCTATCGACCTGTACGGTCCCGGTGCTGGGAAACCGGACCCGCTCCGGTGCCGCGCTCACGCCCGTACCTGACATCGTAACTAACGCAAACGGCATGCCAGAGCCGCAACCGGCGCCCTGCCGGACCCGGTGCGGCAGCTACCTATTCGTGCTAAACCGATAGTGCCGCAGCGCCTGCGTTCATAAGTCCCCGTCATTGTCTTTTGCCGGCCAGATCCGGAAACGACACGGCCGGAAATGCCGTCGCGCTCCGATCGGATTTCCGAATTTTTCGCCGGAGTGGTGGTTTATTTCAACCATCTGGTGGATATGCACCAGTGCCTGCTCCATCGCAAGCCCCGTATTCGGTAATTTTCTTGAAATTCGGCCTTTTGCCCTGTTCCGCGATTGGCATCGTCCTTGCAGAGTATTTCGCTGCCAATCCGCCCGTTGACATTTTAGGACTCCTCCTTGTTGCACTTTTCCTTCCGCCCCTCGTCCGCGGCCCTGCGTCGTGGCGGCCTGCTCGCCGCGGCGCTTTCGGGCGCCGTCATGCTTTCCGGGTGCAGTACGGCCAGTCTGCCCGTCATCAACACCATCGGGCCCATTGCCACCGATGAACGCAATCTCCTGTTCATCGCCTTTGGGCTGATGATGATCGTCGTCATCCCCGTGTGGGTGATGGCCATCTGGTTCCCGATCAAATACCGGGCGAGCAACACCAAGGCCGAGTACAGGCCACACTGGGACTTTTCGCCCGTCATCGAGACGGCGATCTGGCTGGTGCCGGCGCTGATCGTTCTGGTGATCGGCATCATCGTCTGGAACGATACCCATCGGCTCGACCCCTACAGGCCGCTGCCCGGCGGCAAGCCCTTGAGGATCGAGGCCATCTCGCTCGACTGGAAATGGCTGTTCGTCTATCCGGACCGGAACATCGCGACGGTCAATCTGCTCGTCCTGCCCGCCAAGCAGCCAGTCATGATCGAGCTGACCTCGGACACGGTGATGAATTCCTTCTATCTGCCGGGCATCGCCGGCCAGATCTACGCCATGGCCGGCATGCGGACCGAGATGAATCTTAAGACCGACCGGCCCGACGTCACCACCGGCCTCAACACCATGTTTAGCGGCGGCCTGTTCCCCGACCAGCATTTCGAGGTCAACTCGATGAGCCGGGCCGATTTCGACAAATGGGTCGCCCATGCCCAGCAGACGCCCAAGACTCTGACATTGGCCGACTACAACGCGCTGAGCGCCAAGCGCGACACGGCGCCGACACTGATTTATTCCGGCGTGGTGCCGGGTCTTTTCGACAAGGTCATCGCAAAATACATGGGTGCGGGCGACGGCATGGGCATGAACATGGGCAAGACCGACATGCCCGGCACCTCCAACGCGCCTGCCGCGCAAGCCAATCCGGGAAACTGATCACTATGCTTGGAAGACTCACCTGGGACGCGCTTCCCTTTTACAGCCCCATCGCCTTCGGCGCCGCCACGTTCGTGGTGCTGGGTGGCGTGGTGGTGCTTGCCGCGATCACCTGGTTCAAACTCTGGCCGTGGCTGTGGAAGGAGTGGCTGACCAGCGTCGATCACAAGAAGATCGGCGTGATGTATATCGTTCTGGCCCTGGTCATGCTGGTGCGCGGCTTCGCCGATGCCCTGATGATGCGTTCGCAGCAGGCCATAGCCCTCAATTCGCCGGGCTATCTGTCGCCGGACCACTACAACCAGGTGTTCTCCGCCCACGGCACGATCATGATCGTGTTCATGGCCATGCCGTTCCTGACCGGGTTGTTCAACATCGTGGTGCCGCTGCAGATCGGTACCCGGGACGTCAGTTTTCCGTTCCTCAATTCGGTGAGCCTGTGGCTGACCGCCTCCGGTGCGGCCCTGGTCATGGCCTCACTGGTCATCGGCGATTTCTCGCAGGCGGGCTGGTCCGGCTATCCGCCCTTTTCGGAAATAACCTACAGCCCCGGCGTCGGTGTCGACTACTGGATCTGGTCGCTGTTCCTGTCCGGCTTCGGCACGACGCTGACGGGGATCAATTTCTTCGTCACCATCCTCAAACGCCGCGCACCGGGCATGAGCCTGATGAAGATGCCGATGTTCACCTGGACGGCGCTCGTTACCTCGATCCTGATCATCTTCGCCTTCCCCGCCATCACCGTGACGTCGGCGCTGCTCGGCCTCGACCGCTATCTGGGCATGCACTTTTTCACCAATGGCGGCGGCGGCAACATGATGAACTACATGAACCTGTTCTGGATCTGGGGTCACCCGGAGGTCTACATCGTCATCCTGCCCGCCTTCGGCGT
>CAZKTH010000087.1:0-11724 GCA_964555575.1 uncultured Devosiaceae bacterium
ACCCACAGCCCGATGGCGAAGGCCAGAATGCCCATGAACAGGAAGATGTAGCTCCAGTGCCCGGCCATCAGCAGGATCTGGCCGATGCCGGGGGCGATGATCGGGATGAGCATGAACACCATGAACACCAGGGACATGATTTCTGCCATCGCCCGGCCATAGAAGCGGTCGCGGACGATCGACTGCGCGACGACGCGGGTGCCGGCCGCACCGATCCCCTGGATGAATCTGAAAACCAGCAGAGTGGTGAAATTGGGCGCAAACGGCGCCACGAAGGCGGCGGCGCAGTAGATCACTATGCCGATGAGAAGCGGTGCCCGCCGTCCGAACCGGTCCGAGAGCGGGCCGTAGATGAGCTGGCTGATGCCGAAGCCGAACAGATAGACGGACAGGACGAACTGACGGTCGTTTTCGGTGCCGACGCCGAGCGCGTCGCCCATTACGGGCAGGGCCGGCAGCATGACGTCGATGGCAAGGGCGTTGAGCGCCATCAGAGCGGCGATCAGTGCAATGAATTCGATACGCGGCAAGGACTTCGCCGGGTGGGGGGATGACATGGCAATCTCGATTGGGGCGGTCCGGATGGTGGGGGCCGAGCTTGACAGCTTCGGACCATTTGCCGACAAAGGCAAGAGCCGCGGGCGGATGGCCGGCAAGCCCGTTTCGGTCCCGGCACGGACGGATGGGCTCATCCCTCGGTCGGCAGCAAAAAGCGTCCGGCGACAGGCCGGACGCTTTTTGAAAGGCGCGCGTGTTGCCGGATCAGTTCGGCTGCTTGACCGCGATGCCGGCCTTCTGCAGGTGATCCTGCAATTCGCCGGCCTGGAACATCTCGCGGACGATGTCGGCGCCGCCGACGAACTCGCCCTTGACGTAAAGCTGCGGGATGGTCGGCCAGTTGGCGTAATCCTTGATGCCCTGCCTGAGTTCGTCACTCTCGAGCACGTTGGCGCTGCCGTATTGGATGCCGAGATAGTTGAGAATCTGCACGACCTGGCCGGAAAAGCCGCACTGCGGGAAGTCCGGGGTGCCCTTCATGAACAAAAACACGTCGTTGGACTTGACGGCGTTGTCGATGAAGGCGGTGATGTCGCTCATGGTGAAATCCTTGGCTGTTGGCGCGGGGTCAAGGCCCGCGAAACGGGAAACGCCCTCATTAGTTCAAGAGCGGGGCGCTGTCGAGATCAGGACTATAGAAGTATTCCAAAATGGCGAAATGGAGGAAAGGGCGCATGCCGGTTCTAGAAACGACGCTCGGGCCGAGGACCGCCGGCGAACTCGGTTTCATCCTGCCCCATGAGCATGTCTTCGTCGATCTGAGAACGCCCGACCAGCCCGGCTACGCCGAGGCCGAGACCGACGCGGTGATGCGGGCAATGGTGCCGCGGATCGAGGAGATCAGGGCGCAGGGCGTCACGGCTCTCATCGAATGCACGACCGGCGGCGTCGGGCGGCGGGCCGATATCGATCTCGCCGTCTCCGAGGCGACGGGGTTTCCCATCGTCGTGCCGACCGGCAATTACCGCGAGCCGTGGATTCCGGACTGGGTGCGGGAAGCCAGCCAGGCCGAACTCGAAGCCTGGATGACGCGCGAGCTGGAGGTCCGGCTCGACGAGGCGCCGTTCAAGGCCGGCTGGATCAAGCTGAGCGCCGGCGACGACGGCATCACGGACCTCGAGACGACAATCCTCAGGGCAGCGGCGCGGGCGGCAAAGGGCTGCAACGCAACGATCGGCAGCCACACGATCAGGGGCAGGGTGGTGATGGACCAGCTCGCCATCATCGAGGCCGAGGGCCACGATCCGGCGCGGTTCATTTCCATCCATACCCAGGCCGAGCCTGATTTCGAGATGCACAGGGCGGTCGCCGCGCGCGGTGCCTGGATCGAATACGACAATGCCGGCTGGGTGCCGGACGGCGCGTTCACCGACACCGTCATGCGGGCGCTCGACGCCGGGCTCGAAAGCCGGATGCTCTTGAGCCACGACGCCGGCTGGTACGATGCGGCCAAGCCGGAGGGGGGCGAGCAGAAGCCCTATACCGTCCTCGCCGCGTCGATCCTGCCGGCGCTCAGGGACAGAGGCGTCGGCGAGGAAACGATTCGACTTCTGACCCACACCAATCCGTTCAACGCCTTTGCACGGTGAGGGGTTGCTTCCCTTCCCCTTGTGGGGAGGGATTGAGGCTGGGGGCGCCTGTGGCTTCACCCCGCCCGATCCGGCTCCGCCCGGCCACACCGGATCGGGTCCGGGGCAGGCTCCTCTCCGTCAAAGGGGAGGGAAGCAGGCGAGGATTCCGTCAGAAGACGACCTGCTCTACGATTTTTTCACGACGAGCTTTTCGTACCAGGCGGCTTCGATCTTTTGTCCATTGCGCATGGTGTGGCTGCCGATGCTGGTTTGCGTGTAGCCGATGTGCTGGTAAAAGCCGTAGGCCGAGCGGGCGGCATTGACGACAAGTCGATTTGCCCCGGCGGCCACGAGTTTTTCCTCGGCGTCCCGCATCAGGGCGGTGCCGATGCCCTTGCCCTGCCAGGCGGGGTGGACGTAAAGGCCCCTGATCTCGTTGTCGAGATAGCCGCAAAAGCCGACAGGGTGATCGTCCTTGTTGACGGCGACACGGAAGATCTCGCCGATATCCTTTTGTATCTTCACATAGATTTCCGGCGTCTTGCCGTCGGCCCAGGCCTCGATCGATTCCCGCGGATAGACGGTCTCCGGCACCGCGCGGATGGCGGCGACATGCAGTTCGCAAATGGCGAATTCGTCGCCATTCCTGAACGGGCGGATGGAAAAAGCCTTGGTCATCGCCGTGCCCTCAGCCGAGATGGGCCGCGACGAAGGGATGTTCGGTGAAATGGCGCAGATCGGTGAAAAGCACCCCTTCCCAGCCGAAGGCGTTTGCCGCATCGACGCAGGATTGCGCGTCGTCGAACAGCATGGGCGGTTCGTCCGACGCCGGCAGCAACGCGGCGACCTTTTCGTAGAAGGCCCGATTCGGCTTGGCGGCGCCGAGGCGCGCGGCATAGAACATGTCCTCGAAGACATGCCCGAGCCGGAACTCCCGCCACAGATAGGCGGCGCGGATGTGCTCCTGGTTGGTGGCGAGATAGACGCGCACGCCAGCGCGGCGGCGCAGCTGCTTGATCGCCTCGATCAGGCCATAATCGAGATGGGCGTCGCGCTCCATCCAGTAGGAAATGAAATCAAGCGTCGAACCGGAGAAGCCGGTGGCGGGCAGGTGGCGGTCGAGCGCCGAGATCAGTGATTCCCGTCCGGTGAGGACATCCATGAAGCCCGAACCGAACAGATCCCTGAGCCGCTGGGGATCGATTCCCATATGCGCCAGCAGGTATTCGTCCCAGAAGCGGTGCCGGTCCGCATCGCGATGAAGACGGGAGTGAATCAGCACCCCGTCGACATCGAAAAGGACAACGCGTTCAGGCATTACTCCGGCGCGCTCGTCTGCAGGGCCAGGGCGTGCAGTTCATCGCCCAGCTTGCCCTTGAGGGCGTCATGGACCATGCGCTGCTGCTCGACCCGGGATTTGCCGGCAAAGGCGGCGGAAACGACCCTGGCGGCGTAATGGTCGCCGTCGCCGGCGAGATCGCGGATTTCGACCCTGGCGTCGGGAAAGGCCTCCCGAATCATTTTTTCGATATCGCCCGCATTCATCGCCATAGTGCGCAACTCCGTCTAGCCGGCCATGAAACGCGGGAACCAGTCCTCGTGCACGGCCCTGAGGTCCGCAACAGGTATTGCACGCGCCTCGCCGAGCTTCAATGCGTCTGCGCCGGTCGTGCCGATCCAGGCAGCGAAGATGCCGGCTTCGCTCGCGGCATCCTGGACCCTGTCGAGATCGTCGCGGCTTATGGTGACCAGATAGCGGCCCTGGTCCTCGCCGAAAAACACCGCTGCCAGGTTCTCGTCATTGAGTTCGGTCACCTTGGCGCCGATGCCGGAAGCCATGGCCATTTCGGCAAGGGCGATGCCCAGGCCGCCGTCGGATAGGTCGTGGCAGGCCGTCGCGGTGCCGGCCCGGATGAGCTCGCGAACGAAATCGCCGACCCTTTTCTCGTGCTCGAGATCGACCGGCGGCGGCGCGCCCTCGTTGCGGTCGAACAACACCGAAAGGAAACGGGACTGGCCGAGATGGGTGCCCCATTCGTCGGGTGCCCCGACCAGAAGAATGCAGTCGCCTTCGCGGGCAAAGCCGATCCGCGCCATTCTGCCGTAATCCGGAATGAGGCCGACCCCGGCAATGGTCGGGGTGGGAAGGATGCCGACCCCGTTTGTCTCGTTGTAGAGCGAGACATTGCCCGAAACGATGGGAAAGTCGAGGAATCGACAGGCTTCGCCGATGCCCTTTACGGCCTGGACGAACTGACCCATGATCTCCGGTTTTTCCGGATTGCCGAAATTGAGGTTGTCGGTCACCGCCAACGGCTCGGCGCCTGTTGCGGTCAGGTTGCGCCAGCACTCGGCCACGGCCTGCTTGCCGCCCTCGAACGGATCGGCCTCGCAATAGCGCGGGTTGACGTCGGAGGAAAAGGCCAGGGCCTTGGTCGGATGGCCGTCGACACGGATGACGCCGGCATCGCCGCCGGGCAGCTGCAGCGAATTGCCCTGGATCAGGGTGTCGTATTGCTCGAAGACCCAGCGCCGCGAGGACAGGTCTTCCGAACCGATCAGCCGCAACAGCGCCTCGGCGATGTCGACCGGCGGAATGGGGGCCCTGAGAGCCTTCGCCTTTTTCGGTTCGACATAGGGCCGGTCATATTCCGGCGCCTCGTCGCCCAGGTCCTTGATCGGCAGATTGGCGACCTCGGTGCCCTGCCACAGGATGCGGAATCTGAGATCGTTGGTGGTGACGCCGACCGTGGCGAAATCGAGTTCCCATTTCTCGAAGACGGCGCGGGCCTCGGCCTCCTTTTCCGGATGCAGAACCATGAGCATGCGTTCCTGGCTTTCGGAAAGCATCATCTCGTAGGCGGTCATCGCCTCTTCCCGGACCGGCACCCGGTCGAGATCGAGCTCGATGCCAAGATCGCCCTTGGCGCCCATTTCGACCGCCGAGCAGGTCAGCCCGGCCGCGCCCATGTCCTGGATGGCGATGACGGCGCCGGTCTCCATCAGTTCGAGGCAGGCATCCAGAAGCCGCTTTTCGGTGAAGGGGTCGCCGACCTGCACGGTCGGGCGCTTTTGGTGGGTGTCGTCGCCGAATTCGGCCGAGGCCATGGTGGCGCCGCCGACGCCATCGCGTCCGGTCTTGGCGCCGAGATAGACCACCGGCAGCCCCACGCCTTCGGCCTTGGAATAAAAGATCTTGTCGGTATCGGCGATCCCCGCCGCGAAGGCGTTGACCAGGATATTGCCGTTATAGCGGGCATTGAACTCGACCTCGCCGCCCACGGTCGGCACCCCGAAGGAATTGCCGTAGCCGCCAATGCCGGAAACGACGCCGGCGACGAGGTGCCGGGTCTTTTCGTGTTCCGGCTCACCGAAGCGCAGGGCGTTCATCGCCGCCACCGGGCGGGCCCCCATGGTGAAGACGTCGCGCAGAATGCCGCCCATGCCGGTCGCCGCGCCCTGATAGGGCTCGATATAGGAGGGATGGTTGTGCGATTCCATCTTGAACACCACCGCCTGGCCGTCGCCGATATCGACGACGCCGGCATTCTCGCCCGGCCCCTGGATGACCCGCGCGCCCGTGGTCGGCAGGGTCCTCAGCCAGATCTTCGAGGATTTGTAGGAGCAGTGCTCGTTCCACATGGCCGAGAAGATGCCGAGTTCGGTGAAGCTCGGCTCGCGTCCGATCAGTTCCAGGATCTTGTCGTATTCCTCGGGCTTGAGCCCGTGGGCGGCGATGAGATCGGGGGTTATCCGGGGTTCGTTGGGGATCATTGCTGTGTCTTGCTGGCGGAAAGGGAAACGGCACGATGAAGCGAACGGTCGATGGCGACGGCGAATGCGGCCAGGGCGGCATAAAGGACGATCAGGCCAAGCACGTTCACGCCGACCTGAACATAGCCGAGCGCGGCGGCATCGAGTACCGGATAGGGATATTCGCCGGCGATCGGCCCCCGCACCATGACATAGACGAGATAGACCACCGGATAGGCGAACATCGTCGGCAGGTTGGCAAGGCGCAGCGTTCCCGACCGGTTCCACAGGGCGAACCAGAGCACATAGAGCGACGGCGTGATGTAGTGCAGGCCGAAAGTGCACAGGGCCAACAGGCCCTCCAGGTGCCATAGGGGCGCGAGCACGAAATGATAGAAGCCGCCGACCAGGATGATCGACGCGGCGGCCGTTGCGCGGGTGACGGGCCGGCGAAACGGCGACAGCCAGCGCTGACCCTTGATTGCCGCTCCGAGATAGATGAGCACCAGCAGGATGTTGGTGAGAATGGTGAAGAAGCTGAAATAATAGACTATCGAGGCCGGCAGGGAACGTCCGGCCGCCATCGACGCCGGAATGGTAAGGGCGAACTGCACGACCAGCAGCCCGAGCCCGAGCAGCAGGCCGAACAGTGCGACGGGCTTGCGCAACGCGGTCATGGCTGCGAGCCTGCCGATGCGGCAGCAGGATCGGCTGCGATCCCGACATGTCTCCGCCAGGTCATGGGACGGTTGCGACTCCTCGTTCATTCGGACATGCACGCTATATCGCAGGCATCGACCGGAACCAATTGCGTTTTTGCGGTTTGGCAAGGGGCTGCGGCACCATTACCAGTTCGCGCCCTCCCTGGCGCCCTGCGCCAGCGCCTTGCGGACGTTGCGCCTGAAGGCGCCGGGCTTGCGCCTGAAACGCACCTTGCCTTCCCTGAGGGCGATGCGGACGAGGTCGTCCTGCAGCGGATCGATCGCTTTTCTGAAGGCGACAAGGTCGGTTTCGCTCAGGCGGACCTCGTCCCTCAGATGGGCGTAAAGCGCTTCGAGGTCGTGATGCCGGCCGAGCAGTTCGCCGAGGCGGGACACCGCCTTGCGCCTGCGCCAGGTCGGGCCGCTGGAAAGCTTCGACAGCAAGGCCAGCTGACGGGCGTGGTATTTGACGTATTTGCGCCATTCGTGGAAATCGGCGGGCTGTTTCGTCTTGCGGGCGTCGGCCATCGCCCGCCGGGCGGCACGATAGGTGCGTGTCGCGCCATCGGCAATGCAGCTCCAGGCCTTCGGCTCCACCCGCCACAGAGCGGCGTTCGCCGCCAGTGCGCCGATATCGCGTGAAAAACCGGCCAGTTGTCTTTCCTGTTCCTCGATGCCGGGCGGCGATCCGGCCAGTTCCGCAATTGCATCGGAAAAGGCGGCAAGACCGTTTTCGGGGGAAGACTTGAACAGTTCGTGCAGCAGGCGGGCGCGCACGGCCGAATCGCGATGATGGGCAAGCTGCCGCGCCGCGTCGCGCAGGGCGGCGTTGACCTCGCGATAGTCGCGGAAGGCCGGGCGGATGAGGCGCAGAAAGGCGCGCAGCTCCTTTGTCGCCAGTCGCGCCTGGTGCACACGATGCTCGATTGAATGGTCGGTGTTGTTCACCTCGGCGATCGCCGCGCCGAGTTCACGCGCGAGCCTGGCCTCAACGGCCTTCTCGAAGCTCTGATCGGAAGCGAGAGACGCACACATCCTGCAAACGGCCCGTAAAGTGCCGAAAACCGCGGCAAACCTGCCTGGGACTCATGGTAGTCCCGCGAAACGGCTTGTGGCAAATGCGAGCGGGTGAAGGGCACTGTCCGCCCGGATCGGAAACCCGCCTATGCGGTCACCGCGTTGAACAGGCTTTCGAACAGCGGCCGGCCGTCCGTGCCGCCATGTTCGGCTTCGATCAGGTTTTCCGGATGCGGCATCATGCCCAGCACGTTCTTGTCGGCGTTGAGAATGCCGGCGATGTCGTTGGCCGAGCCGTTCGGATTGGTGCCATCGGCATAGCGGAAGGCGACCTGGTCCCTGTCCTCGATACGTTTGAGGGTGGCGTCGTCGGCGTGGTAATTGCCGTCCATATGGGCGACCGGGCAGCGGATCACCTGACCTCGCCTGTAGCCGGACGTGAAGGGCGTTCTGGCATTGGCCACCTCGAGCCTGACTTCGCGGCAGACGAACCGGATCGAGGCGTTGCGCATCAGCACGCCGGGCAGGAGCCCGGCTTCGACCAGGATCTGGAAACCGTTGCACACGCCGAGAACCGGCACGCCCCGTTCCGCCGCCTCGCGTACGGCCGCCATGATCGGGGCGCGGGCCGCGATGGCGCCGGACCTCAGATAATCGCCGTAGGAAAAGCCGCCGGGCAGGATGACGAGATCGGGCCGGTCCAGACTCGTTTGCTTGTGCCAGACGATTTCGGGGGCATGGCCGGAAATCTTGGTCACCGCCGCGATCATGTCGCGGTCGCGGTTCGATCCGGGAAACTGGATGATGGCGGTTCGCATTTGGGCGCGACCCTTTTTCAGACAAAGGCACGCGCACCTAATTGGCCGAATAGGCGAAAAAGGCAAGAGGGCGGCGGGGATTTCCCGCCGCTATCCCGAGACCGATTGCTCCAGGGCCTATTCGGCCGGGCTGAGGCTCTGGCGTGCCGGCGACCGCGGCCGGTCGATATGGGCCCAGGCCGGACGCTCGAACAGGAACTTGCCGCGGCCGCTCCACTGCACCAGCGTGTAAAGGACGAAGGGGCCGATCAGGGCGGCGGCATAAACGACGATGCTCAGAAGCGAAACGTCGGGGATGAGGTTGAACTTGATCAGCACCGTGCGCACCGCCGTCATCGGCAGGGCGAAGGAGACATAAAGCACGATCGAGCGTTTGCCGATCCAGGCGAGCCAGCGCATGAAGGGCAGTTGCATCAGCAGCCCGGCGGCGACGAAAATGGCGGTGATGCCGATCAGGGCGAAGCTCAGACGCATGCCCGGAAGACCGGCCAGCCCCATGTCGATGCCGGTGGTATGGAGCGTGTGGCTGGGCAGGAAGACGGCCAAGCCGTTGGCGAGGGACCAGACGGCGAGGGCGGCGATGGCCTGCGCCTTGTGATCGAGGGCGTAGGAGACAATGGCGAAGAACACCGGCGCCAGGGCGTAGCCGGCATAGAAATAGACGAAATAGGCGGCGAACTGGTCGATGGCATAAGAACCGGTATGGAGGCCGGAGATCTGCAATGCCGTGCCGAGAACGAGCGCCAGCCAGTGCGGCACACGGAGCGTCTTCAGCAGCAGGACGGCGAGATTGACCAGAGCCAGCACATAGATGAACCACAACACGCCATAGGGCTGGAAGACGGCATTGCCCAGTTCGCTCAGGGCCAGGCCGACATCGCCGGTGGCGAGCGCCACCTTGATGGTGATGTGGATGACAAGCCACAGGAAATAGAAATAGGCGTAGTGGAAGACGCGCCGGTCGAAAAAGGTCAGGGCGCTCTTTTGCAGCGTCCGGGAAAGGAACAGGCCGGAAATGGCGAAGAAGTCCGGCATGCGGAACGGGGTCAGATAGCCCGCCACCCAGTGCAGGATACCGATCCGGCCGGTATCCTCGCCGACCGAATAGGTTACATAAAGCATCACCACGAAGAGGATCGACATCCCCTTGGCGGCATCCACCCAGTCATGACGTTTTGCTGTGGCCATAGAATTTCTCCGGCATCCGCTGCCTTACCGATGGCCAATCTGTAGCACAAATGCCACTGGAATCATTCTCACATGCCGCTGAAGGCATGATTATTCAATCGTTTACCTTAAGTGTTGTGGTTAAGGACCGGCCGGGCGGCAATGCCGTTCACCTGATGCGATAGGCCCCGACCGGCAATGGGCTTTCGAAATCGGGCTCATACAGGGTGATCGGGGTGCGGCCGCTTTTTTCGATTTCGTCGAGCAGGGGCGTGCAGACATGGCAGATGAGCCAGTAGGGATGCGGCAGGGTTGTGAGCAGTTGGCGCTCGATCTGGTATTCGCTGCGATCCCGCAGGCGGACCGGGCCACCGATCGCGCCGCTATTGGCGCTGATGAACGGCATGTCGGTACGCGCGGCAATGCCGAGGATGAGCACATCCGGCCAGACCAGCAGGTTGCTGCCGGGATCGAATGCCGTGCCGGCGTCCCGGACAATGGCCTGAAATGCCAAGCCGTCGCCGGCAGGCGTCAGAATGTCGCTTGCCGATTTTGAAAGCCCGAAAACCAGGCTCGGCAACAGCAGGATGAAAAACGGCCAGGGATGGGGCCTTGGTTCCGATGTCGCGTAGGCCATGAGCAGGAGCACGATGAGAAAGGCGATGTGCCAGCCATACCGGCCGTAGACGAAGGCGGCGAACAGGCAGAACAGGGCGGCGACGACGAAATAGACGGCCAGCGTCGCCGGATCGCGGCGGAACATCACTCCGATCAGGGCCGCGATGACGACTGCGTCCAGCAACAGCGGTCCATAGACCAGCGCAAAGGGAGCCGCGAACACCTTCACCGCCAGGATCAGCCCGGAGATCGAAGGCACTATGCTCAAATCGCTATTGCCCTGACCCGAGAGAATGGTGGTCAGGCCGAAGCCGAGCGCCAGCAGCAAAGGCGGCAGGAGTTGCCTGAGCCGCAGTCCGCCGCGCCAGGCAACCGCCAGCCAGAAAGCAAACAGGAAGCCGGCGAAGAAATGGAAACCGCAGGCCACGGCCACAAGCCATGTGCCGACCAGCCGGTGACCGGCCTGCGCGAAAAGCAGCGCCAGCAGGGTGAGGGTGAAGATCACGGTATAGGGGCGAAACTGATAGCCCCAGAAATGCAGCGCGAACCCCGACAAGAGCACCAGAGCGGCCAGGGACAGCTCGCGGCGGAAAAGACCGATCACCAATCCGCCGTTGATCATGGCCAGAACGAGGGTGAGCAGCCGCGCCCGATCGAAGTCCACAAAGCCGGAAAGAAGGCGCAGCAGCAGATACCAGAGCGGCGGATGGCCCTCTCCGGGCACGATCAGAAAGTCGATCGGTTGCTGCAGCGCCCGGGCCCAGTACCAGGCCTGCCCTTCGTCCTGCCAGGGCAGATGCGTTGCGAACAGGGCGATCTGCAATCCCGCGTGGACGAAAAAGAGAAGAAGAGCCAGCACGCTTTCGAAGCGGGCAAACCCTGCGTCTCTGGTCGTTGCGTTCATCAGGCGATCTTTTTCGGCGTCAGCCTTTCGGTCACCGTCTCGGCGCCGGCGGTGCCGCCCTCGTGATATTCGGCATCCTGGTTGACGCCCCAGATGTCGCAGATCTCGGCCCCGGCGACGATGTTTCGGGCCGTCAACAGGCCGGTCATCATGGCGTGGTCCTGATTGTTGTATTTGTGCATGCCGTTGCGGCCGCAAAGGTGAAGATTGGTGAAGCGACCGGCAAGGCCCTCGCGGATGGTGTCGACATGGAACTGGTACATGTCGTCATAGACCGGATAGGCCTTTTTCTGGCGGACCACGCTGCCATCGGTGATGTCCTGGAAATTGACGAGGCCGAGCCGGGCGATCTCGGTCTTGGCGAGGTTGACCAGATCCTCGTCATGCGCCGACCACAGCCCGTCGCCCTCGAAGCAGAAATACTCCATGCCGTAGCAGGCGGTGTCGGGATCGGGCACCATGTCGGGCGACCAGGACTTGAAGTTCTGGATGCGGCCGACCCTGACGTCCGGATCGTGGATATAGATCCAGTTGTCGGTGAAGCGTTCCTTGCCCCTGGCGAGCAGGCCGACGATGAGGAAATCGCGATATTTGAGGCCATCGGTCGCCTGCCTGAT
>CAZKTH010000088.1:0-11636 GCA_964555575.1 uncultured Devosiaceae bacterium
CCAGACCTCGAAGACCCTGGGCCAGACGATGACGTTGGCGATGCCGGTCTCGTCCTCCAGGGTCATGAACACCACCCCGGACGCCGTGCCGGGCCGTTGGCGCACCAGCACCAGCCCCGCCACCTCGACCACCTGCCCGTGTCGCGTCCCGGCAAGTCCGGCGCAGGAAAGCGTCTCGCGCGCCGTGAGCCCGTCCCGCACGAAGCTGACCGGATGCGCCCTGAGCGACAGCCCCAGATGGCGGTAGTCATGGATCACCTCTTCGCCCGGCGGCATGGGCGGCAGGTCGGCGTCCGGCTCCGTGCGGGGATCGCGGCTGGTCGCGGCGGCGAAAAGCGGCAGGGTCTCGGCCCCGTCCGTGCCCTTCAGCCCCCTGACCGCCCAGAGCGCGTCGCGGCGGTCGAGCCCCAACGAGGTGAACAGATCCGCCTCGGCCAGACGCTCCAGCACCGACGGGCCGAGCCCGGTCCTGAGCCACAGATCGCGAACCGAATCATAGCCCCTGCCGCGCCGGACGACGATCAGCGCCGCGTCGGCCTCACGCAGCCCCTTGACCCGCGAGAAACCGAGCCGGACGGCGTGATCGGCCCATATGTCGCCCGCCATTTCCCCGTGTCGCTCCCACAGATCTTCCGCCGCCCGCCGGCCCGGCTCGAGTCCGTTCTCGAGGTCGGAAAAATTGATGTCGGGCGGGCGGATTTCGACGCCGTGCTCGCGCGCGTCGCGTACGATCTGGGCCGGGGCGTAAAAGCCCATGGGCTGGGAGTTGAGCAGCGCCGCCGCGAAGACGTCGGGGTAATGGCATTTGAGCCAGGACGAGACGTAAACGAGCAGGGCGAAGCTGGCGGCATGGCTTTCGGGAAAACCGTATTCGGCAAAGCCCTCGATCTGGCGGAAACAGCGTTCGGCGAAATCCCGGGTGTAGCCGCGCTCGAGCATGCCGCTGATCAGCTTGTCGCGGAAGGTGCCGATGGTGCCGGTGCGCCTGAAGGTCGCCATGGCCCGTCGCAGCTGGTCGGCCTCGCCGGGGGTGAAGCCGCCGGCGACGATGGCGATCTGCATCGCCTGTTCCTGGAACAGCGGAATGCCGAGGGTGCGCTCGAGAACGGCGGTGAGGGCCGGGCCGACCTCCTCGGGTATCTCCCTGCCCTGACGGCGCTTGAGATAGGGATGGACCATGCCGCCCTGGATCGGGCCGGGGCGGACGATGGCGACCTCGATGACGAGGTCGTAGAAGGTCTGAGGCCTCAGACGCGGCAGCATCGACATCTGCGCCCGGCTCTCGATCTGGAAGACCCCGAGCGTGTCGGCGCGCTGGATCATCCGGTAAACGCGCGGGTCCTGGTCGCGGAGGATGTCGCTGAGGGTCAGGTCCCTGCCGTATTTCAGCTTCATGAATTCGAAGGCGCGGCGGATGCAGGTCAGCATGCCGAGGGCCAGGATGTCGACCTTCAATATGCCGAGGGCGTCGAGATCGTCCTTGTCCCATTCGACCGTGGTCCGCCCCTCCATCGCCGCGTTGTGGATGGGGATGGAGGTGTCGAGCCGGTCGCCGGTCAGAACGAAGCCGCCCACATGCTGGCTTAGGTGCCGGGGAAAGCCCATCAGCTCGGAAACGAGCTTCATGACCATGATGAGGGTCGGATCGGTGGGGTCGAGGCCGAGTTCGCGGATGCGTTCGGATTTGATCTCCTTGGAATGCCAGCCCCAGTGGAGGCCGTTGAGGGCAGTGATCAGATCGGCCGAGAGCCCGAAGACCTTGCCGATCTCCCTGACGGCGCCGCGCATGCGATAGGTGACGACCGTGGCGGTCAGCGCCGCCCGGTGGCGCCCGTATTTCCCATAAAGATACTGGATCACCTCCTCGCGCCGCTCGTGCTCGAAATCGACGTCGATGTCCGGCGGCTCGTCGCGCTCGGTCGAGATGAAGCGACCGAAGACGAGATTGCCGACCATCGGATCGACCTCGGTGACCCCGAGACAGAAACAGACGGTGGAATTGGCCGCCGAGCCGCGCCCCTGACACAGGATCCCGCGCTCGTCGCGGGCATAGCGCATCAGATCGGCGACGGTGAGGAAATAGGCGGCGTAGCGCTTCTCGTCGATGAGCCGCAATTCCTTCAGGGCCATGCGCTTGACCTTGAAGGGGATGCCGGCGGGGTAGCGCCTTTTCGCCCCTTCCCAGGTCAGCCGGACAAGGGTCTGCTGCGCCGTTTCGCCGTTGCCGACCGTTTCTTCCGGATAGTTGTAGCATAAATCGTCGAGCGAAAAGGCAATGCGGGCGACAAACCGACTGGTCTCTGCGAGTGCCTCGGGGTAGTCGCGGAAGAGCCGCGCCATTTCCGTCGGGGATTTGAGATGGCGTTCGGCGTTTTGTTCGAGCCTTCGGCCGGCCTCGGCGATCGTTGTGTGTTCGCGGATGCAGGTCAGCACGTCCTGCAGCGGCCGCCGCCTGGCATCGTGATAAATCACGTCATTGCTTGCCAGCAGCGGCACGCCGGCATCGCGGGCCAGCGCCGCGGCTTGGTTGAGCCGGACCCGATCGTCGCCCCTGTGCTTCGGGGCAATGCCGAGCCAGGTCCGGCCCGGCGCCAGACGGACAAGCGCCCGCAGGCTTTCGCCCGCAGCAAAAATCCCGCCTTCGGGCGGCATCAGGATGAAGAGCTGGCCGGCGGCGAAATCCTCGAGATCGGCGAAATCGAGGATGCAGTCGCCCTTTTCGGCCCGGCGGTTGCCAAGCGTCAGCAATCGGGTGAGGCGTCCATAGGCCGACCGGTCGGTCGGGTAGGCGACGATGTCCGGCGTGCCGTCGGCAAAGACCAGCCGCACCCCGACAAGATAGCGGAACGCCGGGAATTCCTTTCCGATCTCGCGCATCATCGTGTGGGCCCGCACCACCCCGGCGAAACTGTTGCGGTCCGAAAGCCCGAAACCGGAAAGCCCCAGGCTCGCCGCCCGCACCACCAGCTCGTCCGGGTGCGAACCGCCGCGCAGAAAGGAGAAATTCGAGGTCGAGACGAGTTCGGCATAGGCAGGAAACGGTTTCATTTTCGTCCGCCGTACAGCAAGGCCCCCTCACCCGACCCTGCGCTTTGCACAGGCTCGACCTTTCCCCCAAAGGGAGCGGTGGGCAAGTCGCCAGGCCTCGCCGGATCGAGACCTCTCCCCCCGGGGGAGAGGTCGGCGCTCCCGGGTCGCGTAGCGCCCGAGGACAGGCTTCGCGCCGGGTGTGGGGGCCTTTTTCTCATCGCGCCTACCCGAACAGCCCGTGCAGGAACCAGCGCGGCGCGGCGGTCTCGTCGTAGAGCCCCTCGCGGAAGAGCCAGAAGCGGCGGCCCTCGTCGTCCTCGCAGCTGTAATAGTCGCGGGTCAGCGCCCCCTCGCCCGGGTTCCACCACTCGACCCCGATACGCTCCGGTCCCGCCGCCTTGAGGAAACGATAGCCGATGCGCCGCCAGACCATGCGCGCCGGCGGTCCGTCCGGCACCTCGGCGATCACCTTGACCGGTTCGGGCGACGGCAGGAGCCGCAAGGGGCGCGGCACGCCGACCGGCGCCGTGGCCTCCGGTCCGTCCTCGGTACGCGCCACCATCGGCTCGAGCCTCACCGCCCGTTCGGGGATGTGGCTGTCCAGGGGCTTCAAACGCAGAACCGCCGCCGAACCGAGCCGGCTCGCCATGCGGTCGTAAAGCCTGTCGAGCGCGTCGGCGTCGCCGCCGCCGACAAGGCTCGAAACATGGGTTTCCCCGAGATCGGAGACCGAGCTCGCCATCAGCCGGATCATCTCGATACCGAAACCGGCATCGAAATCGCCGGTCAGCCTTTCGACGCGGTTGGCGAAAAGCCGGGCGATATGATCGGCGTCGCGCGTCGCCCGCGCCGCGTTGACGGCCAGATGCATGAGCTGGTGGTCGACGCGGGACAACAGGAGATGGAAGGTCTGCGCCCCGGCACCCTCGCCCTGCAATTGCCCGGAAAGGCGATGGCTGAGATCGGCGACCGCGAGAAGCACGTCGTCGATCAGCCCGATCGGCTCGGCGAATTTCCGGTCGACATAACGCGCCGGCACCGGCAGGCGGGGGGTGAGCTTTTCGTCGACAAGGCCGAGGGCCTGGTCGAGCCGCAACAAGAGCGTCTCCCCGAAACGGGCCAGAAGCCCGCGCCGGTCGCGGTGATAGAGCTGGCCGATGCGCTTGAGGCCCATCTGCCGCAAGTCCGTGATCGTTTGCGCATCAAGCCGCAAACCCGCGACCGGCAGCGGCGCCAGCAGCGCTTCGATGGGGCCGCCCGCCGTTTCCGCGACCGGCGACGGCGCATCGTTGCGTGCCGAAACGATGGCGTCGAACACCCGTCCGCTGCCCTGGTCGCGCGGATGCCCGAGCGGCGGGGAAGGAAGGGAGACGATGTTCGGATGGCGGGGATCACCCCCACCCTGTCGCTCGTCTCCCTCTCCCTTGGGGGAAAGGGTCCGGCCTCTGCCCCAAGGGAGAGGTGAAGGCCGCGCCTGGTCCTTTTCTCCGGCGATCACCCCCGGCGCGAAATGGCTCAGGGCCCAGGCGCCGCCGACGCTCGGGGCGATGGCGCCCTCAGCCGCATAGCCGAAGCTCGCAAGCCTTGCGACGACCATGTCGAGGAGGGCCCGCTCGCCGCCGAACAAATGGCCGACCCCGGTGATGTCGAGCACCAGATCGCCATAGGGCCGCTCATCTTCCAGAACCGCGACGATGGGCGAGACATTGGCGTGCCAGTCGGCCAGCCTTTCGAACACCACCCGCAAAAAGCCGTGATCGGCCTCGCGGGCGACGAGCGCGGGGCAGATGGCGCGGGCATCCGAAAGGCTCTGGCCCTGATGGAGCCCGGCAGCGCGCGCCGTTCTGTCCGTCGCGACGAGCCGCATGGCGTTGTCGCGTCTTTCGTAAAGCACGAGCGGCCGGTCAGGCGCGGTCAGGCTCTCATCATGCCGTTTGAGGCAGTCGGTCGCCCAGTCCGGCAGCGCAAGTGCCAGATAGCGCCGCGCCACCGCTTTTTCCGGCGCCGTCCCGCCTCTCGGTAATGTCTTTTTGATTGTTGCGTTCCCGAACCGGCGAACCGGTGATCCCTTCGCCCGGGAACGTTCCGTCTGCAACAAGCCCATTTTCGGTCCATTTCAAAAGCCAGAAATCCTGCCCCAAGGCATTCCGTTCCGCCGCCCCGCCGCTCCCGAACCACCCGCCGCCCTTTTCGAGCGTGACCCGGTAGCGTGGCGCCCCCGGCGCGCGGGCATCGAACGCCGCCTCGGCGCTCGGCAGCGCCGCGACATGCCAGCGGAACGGTGCCGCGCTCGCCACGCGGTCCCCCCCGTAATGCAGGACGAACGGCGTCACCCCGAAGGCCTCGGCCCTGAGGCTCAAACGCCGCGAGGCGGTGAAATCGAGCCGTTTGTGATCGCGGGCGAAATCGCCGATCACGGCGGCGACGTTGCGGCAGCCCGCCGCTTCCTCCATCGCCCAGAGCATTTCGGTGACGGTGTCGACCCGGACAAGGGCAAGGGCCGCGGGGTCGAAGCCGAAAGCCGAAAGCCCCGGCCCATAGGGCAGGCCGATCTCCTGCGCCGCGGCGCGCATCTGCAAGAAGATGACCGCCTGCCGGACCGCCGTCACGAGCCCCTGCGCCTCGAAAAGGCAAAAGCCCAAGGCCGCCCCGGCATCGCGCGTCGTATCGGCAATAACCTCGTTGAGACTGCCGGCACCGACCTGCGGCACCGACCTTGCCGCCATGTCTCTTGCCCCCCGCCGCCCGACAAGGCGCGGCCGCTTCTCGATTCCTTCGATCGAAAGGCGCAGATCGGCAATGATCCGGTCGCGGGCGTGCATCGGGGCGTTCCCTGTTCTCGCACAATGAGAACAAAAAGTGAACAACAAACCCGTCCAAGAGTCAAGCGCCCTGTCGAACCGCGGACTGCCCGTAACCGCAAGACTTGCCTCGGGCTTCTGGTGTGCTAAGCACGGCGCGATTTGGAGCGTGTTCAGAAGTTGAGCGGGCCTGCAAACGATCCGGTGACTCGTTTGCCCGCGAAACGGGGCCGGATTTCCGGCCCGGACACGCGACCGCCAGGAAACCAGAGCCAGCCCGTGCCTTCGACCGCCATCCATATCGCCCTGACCTTCGACGACAATTTCTGGGCCCCGGCCTACGCGACCATGCGCTCGGTCTGCCTTGCCACGCATCGGCGAGCCGATCTCGTCTTTCACCTCTGCCATCGCATCCTGCCGCCGGCGCATGTCGCCGATCTCAAGAAGATCGAGACCGAGTTCCCGGCGGTCTCAGTGTACTGGTACGACCTCGACACCGATGCCCGCTTTGCCGACATCGCCGCCCGCGCCCGCACCAACAAGCGCCTGTCCAACATCGTCTATGCCCGGCTGATGTTCGGCGAACTCCTGCCGGCGGAGATCTCCCGGCTCGTCTATCTCGACTGCGACACCTATGTGCGCGCCCCGATCGAGCGCCTTGCCGAAATGGACATGAAGGGGTTTCCGGTCGCCGGCGTCACGGACGCCCTGACGCCCTTCGTTTCCAACCGTCGCGATCTGATGACCAACCGCGACCTGTTCGATCCGGCCGATCCCTATTTCAATGCCGGTGTGCTCCTGATCGACATGGCGGGCTGGCGCGCGGCCGATATCCCCGAAAGGCTCGACAGGGCCATCGCCGACGGCACGCTCGATCGCATCTATTACGACCAGGATTTCCTCAATCTCGTCTTCAGGAACAACTGGCTTCCGCTCGATTTCCGCTGGAACACCATGGATCCGCGCCCGGCCCATCAGGGTATCGGGCCCCATATCCTGCACTACACCGATCGCCGCAAACCCTGGCACCTGATATCGGGCACCGCCTTCGCCCGCACCTACCGCCACGTCATGACCAATGAGCTCTTCTACCGCTTCCTGCGCCACCGCATCCGCCGCCGGCTTCTCGGGCTTGTCGGCATCGGGCGCTGAGGGCAAAAGGACAGGAACGATACCCCCGGCGCCTGCCGGGGAAACGACAAGAACGGATCGGACATGACCGCTTCACCCATCCATATCGTGTTGTGCTTCGACAACAATTTCTGGGCGCCCGCCTATACGGTGATGCGCTCGATCTCGATTGCCACCAAGAGGCGCGCCGATCTCGATTTCCACCTTTGCCACACCGGGCTCAGCGACGAACACAGGGCCGATCTCGACAGGATCCCGGAGGAATACGGCGCGACGCTCCACTACTATGATGTCCGCGACAACGAGGCCTTCCAGCGCATCGGCCGCAAGGGCCGCTATCACCCGCGCCTCACCCACATCATCTATGCGCGCCTCTTGATCGAGCACATCCTGCCGCCTGAAATCGCCCGGGTGATCTATCTCGATTGCGACATGTTCGTGCGCGCCCCGATCGAGCAGCTGGCCGAAATGGATCTTGAAGGCTACCCGATCGCCGCCGTGCGCGATCCGCATTCCTTCCACATCATCGGCGGCCGCGACATGCGCCAGAACCAGGATCTGTTCGACCTTGCCGATCCCTATTTCAATTCCGGCCTCATGGTCATCGACATGGAAGGCTGGAAAAAGGCCAACCTGCCCGGTCGCCTCGAAGCCCTCATAGAAGACGGCACCATGGACCGGCTCTATTTCGACCAGGACGTCCTGAACCTCGTTTTCAGGCACAACTGGCTGAGGCTGCCGCAATTGTGGAACACGCTGACGCCGCGCAAGCCGCACGAGGCCTTCGACCCGCCGAACCTGCATTTCACCGGCCCCAGAAAGCCCTGGCACCTGGTTTCCGGCGTTGCCTTCGCCCGCACCTACCGGCATGTGATGACCAACGACCTGTTTTATCGCTATATGCGATTTCGCCTGAAACGGCGCCTCAAGCGCTGGATCGGCATGAAATAGCCGCAGTTCGGCCATATCCGCCGGCGCCGACACGAGACAGCAAGGCGCCAAGCTCAAACGTGGAACCAGGCTCATGTTCGATGCCATTTCGAAACTCTTCGCGCAGCCGCAGGCCGGCAATGCGCCGCCCGACGCAAAACTGTCGGTCGCGACGCTTCTGGTGCACCTGGCCGCCGTCGACGGCGTCATCACCGACACCGAGCGCAGCACCATAGCGGAAGTTCTCAGGGAGCGGTTCGACCTCACCGGCGAAGACGTGAAAAGGCTCGTCGCCGAAGCGACGCGACGCGACGCGGAATCGGTCGATTTCTACCAGTTCACCGCCGCCCTTTCCCGCCTGCCCGAAACCGACCGGCTCGAAATCATCCGCGAGATGTGGCAGGTCGTGTTCGCCGACGGCCACAATCATGAACTCGAGGACAATATGGTCTGGCGCGTCGCCGAGCTGATCGGCATCTCGACGCGGCAGCGGACCCTGCTGCGCCGTGAAACCCGCGGCGACAAGGAAGACGGCGAGAACCTCTAGTCATTTGCCGCTTCGGGACAAATTCGCGTTCCCACCCTTGCCGAGGCCCCGACCAGTGTCTAGATAAGCGAAACTCGAAGGCGGAGACGAACGACAATGCGCGTCATTCTCGAAATCATCCTGATGCTGCTCAACATCTATTGGTGGGTCGTTCTGGCGATGATCATCTTCAGTTGGCTGTACGCCTTCAACATTATCAACGGCCGCAACCAGTTCGTCGACTCGGTCTGGCGGGTGCTGACATCGCTGACCGACCCTGTTCTGCGCCCCATCCGACGCGTTATCCCGGCGATCGGCGGGCTCGATCTCAGCCCGATCGTTCTGTTCATCGCCATCTATTTCGTCGAACGCGTCATCGTCATCTACATCTATCCCTACGTTTTCTAGGCCGTGCCTGCCGCACTTCCCTGGCGCGAGACCAAAGACGGGATCGAGCTTTTCCTGCGCGTCACCCCCAATGCCGGGGCGACCCGCATCGAGGGCATAGAGATCCGCGACGACGGCCAGGCCGTCCTGCGCGTCCGGGTGACGGCGGCACCGGACAGGGGCAGGGCCAACAAGGCGGTGACCGCTCTCGTTGCGGCGCGATTCGGCCTTGCCAAATCGCTGGTGAGCGTCAAATCAGGCGAAACGGCCCGTCTCAAGGTGCTTCATCTTCACGGGCTGCCCCGCGACCTCGCCGCAAAAGCAAAAAACCTGTTTCAAAGCGACGCATAACTGCGATTCTGTCGGTCCACAGGCATGATATTCATTGCCTCTTGGGCACCAATTTGCCATAGGTTCGCCATTTCTCGGGGAAGGCGCCGAATTGCTCGTTCGGCGCTTGCACATTGTCCGGTCGAGCCGGACCCGGAGAGCGCGAACTAAAACAAGAGGGTTACCTATGGACCTTGCACTCTGGCTGATCGTCATCGCGGGAGCGCTGTCGATCGTTTATGGCATCGTCACGACGCGGCAGCTGATGGCCGCCGACGCCGGGACCGCCCGCATGCAGGAAATCTCTGCTGCGGTGCGGGAAGGCGCCCAGGCCTATCTGCGCCGCCAGTACACCACCATCGCCATCGTCGGCGTGGTTATCTTCATCATCGCCTTTTTCCTGCCCGGCCTCGGCCCGGCATCCGCCTTTGGCTTTCTGATCGGCTCGGTCCTTTCCGGCAGCGCTGGCTTCATAGGCATGAATATCAGCGTACGCGCCAATGTCCGCGCCGCTCAGGCCGCCACGAAATCGCTTGCCGGCGGGCTTGACATCGCCTTCAAGTCGGGCGCGGTCACCGGCCTTCTGGTTGCCGGTCTCGGCCTTCTGGGCGTCACCATCTACTTCATGGTCCTGACCAAGATCGTCGGGTTCGAGGCAACCAGCCGCCCGGTTACCAACGCCCTGGTCGCCACCGGCTTCGGCGCCTCGCTGATCTCGATCTTCGCCCGTCTCGGCGGCGGCATCTTCACCAAGGGTGCGGACGTCGGCGGCGACATGGTCGGCAAGGTCGAAGCGGGCATTCCGGAGGACGATCCGCGCAATCCGGCCACCATCGCCGACAATGTCGGGGACAATGTGGGCGACTGCGCCGGCATGGCCGCCGACCTGTTCGAAACCTATGTGGTGACCGTCGTCGCCACCATGGTTCTGGCCGCGATCGTGCTGCCGGCCGAACTGAAGCTGGCGGGCATGATCCTGCCGCTCGCCATCGGTGGCGCCAATGTCGTGACCTCGATCGCCGGCACCTATTTCGTCAAGCTCGGCCCCGACAACAAGATCATGAAAGCCCTTTACAAGGGCGTGATCGCCACCGGCATCTTCTCTCTTGTCGTGCTGCTCCCGGTGATCTGGTGGATCTTCGGCAGCCTTGATACCGCCATCACGGTGGGCACCCGGGTCTTCACGCCGCTTTCGCTCTACTGGAGCGGTGTTGTCGGCCTCGCCATTACCACCCTGATCGTGATCATCACCGAATACTATACCGGATCGGGCAAGCGCCCGGTCAACTCGATCTCCGAGGCCTCGCTTACCGGCCATGGTACCAACGTCATCCAGGGCCTTGCCGTTTCGCTTGAATCGACCGCCCTGCCGGCGCTGGTCATCGTTGCCGGCATCATCATCAGCTTCATGCTGGCCGGGCTGTTCGGCATCGCCATCGCGGTGACCACCATGTTGTCCCTGGCCGGCATGATCGTTGCACTCGACGCCTTCGGACCGGTGACCGACAATGCCGGCGGCATCGCCGAAATGGCCGGTCTCGATGAGGAAGTGCGCAAGAATACCGACGCGCTCGACGCGGTCGGCAACACTACCAAGGCCGTGACCAAGGGCTATGCCATCGGTTCCGCCGGTCTGGGTGCGCTGGTTCTGTTCGCCGCATACACCGAGGATCTCAAACACTACTTTGCGGATCTGACGGTGAACTTCAGCCTTTCCAATCCGTATGTCGTGGTTGGCCTGCTGATCGGCGGCCTGCTGCCCTATCTGTTCGGCGGCATGGCAATGACGGCCGTCGGCCGCGCCGCGCAAGCGGTGGTGATGGAGGTCCGGCGGCAGTTCAAGGAAAAGCCGGGCATCATGGAAGGCAAGGACAAGCCGGACTACGGCCGCGCCGTCGACATGCTGACCAAGGCCGCGATCCGCGAAATGATCGTGCCGTCCCTGCTGCCGGTCCTTTCCCCGATCGTCATCTACTTCGTCATCACCTGGATCGCCGGTCAGTCCCAGGGCTTCTCGGCCCTTCAACGTCACCGCGCCGGCGCCGACGTGGCCCGCCGCGTCATGGGCGGTGCGGTTGGGAGCGGGATGCTGTCGGGGCGCGCGGCGGCCGGCCCGATCCGGGTGAGCACGATGGGCTCTTCGAGATCACCCCCCGAGAGCGTGAGCTTCCGCCCCGCCACCGCGAAGTTGTAGACCATCCACTCGTCCCCCAGGGCGATGAAGATCGAGTCGGCGACGATCCGCCACCGGACCGTTTCGTCGCCGAAGCTGGCCGATGAGTCCGGTCGCACGATGACGGTCTGCGGACCATCCGGCGTACTCGCCCGCCAAGTTCCCTCGAGGCGCGGGGGGCGCTGGGCCTGGGCGGCGCCGGCCCCGACGAGGGCGAGCAATCCGATCAGCAGAAGGGGACGCATGATAATAAGTTATCTCACTCTGATGCGGGGAGCCAATGGTTGTGTGATCCCCATCACCCCCCTCCCCAACCGACCTCCGGAGT
>CAZKTH010000089.1:0-11635 GCA_964555575.1 uncultured Devosiaceae bacterium
GCCCGTCATGAACCATTTCGACATTGTGGCCGCTCTCGGTCAGACCCTTGGTGATGAACTCGGCCGAGCGCTTGTCGTCTTCGGCAACCAGTATTTTCATCTCACACTCTCCCCCGGGGCGCGTGCCTTCCGGTTCACGGCCCGGAGCGCTTCCAGGCGAAATGGACGCCGGTTCGCCGTTCGGAAACGCGCCAGGACAGATACCTAGACTCATCGCGTGACAAAGCGAAGGTGAAACGAGTCTAGTGCATGACCGACGCGGCGCCACCCTGCTTCGATGGCTTCTGCATTATCAGCACCAGCGGCAGCATGGCAAAGGCCGCCCAGCCGGTGACGAAGAAAACATCCTGAAACGCCAGCATCTGTGCCTGGACCGAAACCTGGCCGGCAAGCTGCTGGGCGGCCTGCGTCGTCGATGGAGAAAGCCCGAGCGGCGCGAGATAGGCGTCCACGTTCGGATTGAAGGGGGTGAGATTGGCGACAAGCCGCTCCCAGTGGAACTGGGCGCGCGCCGTCTCCTGCCAGCCGACCACGGCGATGCCGAGCGAGGACCCGAGCGAACGCGTCACGCCGTAAATGCCGGAAGCTTCGTCCTGCTTTTCCGTACTGATGTTCTGAAACGCCAGCGTCGACATCGGCACGAAGAACATGCCCATGCCAAGGCCGGAAATGACGCCCGGCCAGGCGAGCTGCCAGAAATCCGCGTTGACGTCGAGAAAGCCGAGGGCGAAATTGCCCAGGCCGGTGAGTATCAGCCCGAGCGACAGCAGCAGGCGCTGATCCATCCATCGAACCAGCACCGCGCCGGTGATCACCATCGAGAACCCGGCCGCCAGCCCGCGCGGGATGAACAGATAGCCGGCGTCCAGGGTCGTGTAGCCAAGCAGGCCCTGAACGAACAGCGGCAGCAGGGCAATGGTGCCGTACATGGCGAGGCCGAAACCCATGATGGCGATATTGGCGCCGGCAAAGCTGCGATCGCGCAGCAGGCGGAAATCGATGATGTTCGACCTGAGTCTCCAGCCGCGCGCGAAAAACGCCAGGCCGCTCAGGGCCGAGACGACCGCCGCCAGCTGGATGAGATGCGAGGAGAACCAGCCGCGGGTCTGGCCCTGGTCGAGCACGAATTGCAGCGCCCCGATCATGCCGGTCATGAGCAGCAGCCCCGTCCAGTCGATGGCGACGGGGCGGACGGGAACGCGCTTGAGTTCGCCGGTGATCAGCAAAAGGGCCAGCGCGGCGAACGGCGCGTTGACGTAGAAGACGGCCCGCCATGAGAAATACTCGGTGAGCAGCGCACCGAGGGTCGGTCCGAGAATCGGGGCCACCACGACGCCGAGGCCGAAATAGGCCATGGCCTGGCCGCGCTTTTCCCTGGGAAAGCTCTGGAACAGGATCGATTGCGACAAGGGGATCAGGAACGCCCCGAACAGGCCCTGCCCGAGCCGGAAGAACACCATGGAATCAAGGTTCCAGGACAGGCCGCACAGCGCTGAGAACGTGGCGAAACCGAGGATGGCGGAAGTGATGAGCCGGCGCTGTCCGAACCAGCGCGAAAACAGGCCCGTCAGCGGCATGACGACGATGGAAGCAACGATGTAGCTCGTCAGGATCCAGATCGTTTCGTCGCTGGTGATGCCGAACGCCGCCTTGATGTCGGGCAAGGCGACGTTGACGATCGTCATGTCGAGCACCTCGAGCACAGCCGTCAGGATCACGGCAAGGACCACGGTCCAGCGGACCGTTTCCTCGCCTGTTTCGCCGGCGGCGCCTGCCGCCCCTGTGTCGGGCGCGTCCAGGCTCATTTCTTCTGCACGGAGGCGGTGTCGATCGTCACGGAAACGCTGGCGCCGGCACGGAGCTGAAACACCGGATCGGAGGGCGGCGCAGTGAGCGACAGGCGGACCGGAAACCGCCTTGTCACCTTGACCCAGTTGCCGGTGGCATTCTCGGACGGCAGCAGGGAGAAGACCGCGCCCGCACCCGCGCCGATGCTCTCGACCCGACCCGTGACGGCGACGCCGGGATACATGTCGATGCCGATGGAGGCCGACTGACCGGGCCGGATACGGTGGATATCCGTTTCCTTGAAATTGGCGCTGACCCACCAATCCTTGTCCTCGACCAGCGAGAACAGCGACTCGCCGGCGCCAACGACCTGTCCGGGCCTGAGGGACAAATTGGCGATCCAGCCCGGGGCGGGCGCCCTGACGATGGCATAAGAAAGCGCAATCCTGGCCCGGTCGAGATTGGCGAGCGCCTCACGCACGCCGGCGTTGCTGTTGCCCTGCTTGCCCAGTTCGTCGCGCGCCGCGGCGAGCGAGGCATCGGCAGAGTTTTTCTGCGCTTCGGCCTGTTTCATGGCGGTGCTGGCCTGTTCGAGCGCCGCCTTCGATGCGTTGCCGCCCCGGGAGAGCTTCAGGACGCGCTGATAGGTGTCGTTCGCCTCCTTGAGCGCGGCTTCGGCAGCGCTGACCCCTGCTTCGGCGGCAGACAGTTTCGCGCCCGCGGCACCGACATTCTGGGTCGCGATGTCGAGCTGGGCCTGCGCGGCGTCGACCGCCGCCTGCAGCGAGGCGCTGTCGATGCGGAACAGGATGTCGCCAGCGTTCACATGAGCATTCTCCGCCGCGTCGACGGTCGTAACCTTGCCGCCGATCTGGGGCACGATGCTGACGATGTTGGCATGGATATAGGCGTCCTGGGTCGAGGGGTAGATGGACTGCTGATACCACCACCACAACAACCCGCCCCCGACAATCACTAGCGCAACGACGAGGGCGATCGGCTTTATGAACTTCGACATCCTCAGGCCGCTGCCGACTTGGCTTGGCTTTGTTTGGCTTCGTCATGCGCCTGGTCAAAGGCGGCGCGCAGTCTTTCTTCCTGACTGGTGTCGAGATTGGTACGGATGACGCGACCGCCATGGGTTCGCAACTGTTCGATCACCCGGTCGGAAGCATGCTGTCGGGCCATGATGAACAGCGCCGCCTGCCCTGGCTGCAGGATGGACGACACCTGCTTCATGAAATCGTCGTTGATGCCATAATCGCTCAGCGCGCCGGCAAGCGAACCCGCTGTCGCGCCGCCAAGGATGCCAAGGAGCGGATGCAGGAACAAAAGACCGATCAGAAACCCCCAGAAGGCCCCGCCCGCTCCGTCGACCGTCCACAGATTGACCATCTGACTGAGCTTGATGTCGCCCTTCCGATCCGCCGTTGCGACCACGGCATCGGCGACATCGACGAGATATTCCCTGGCCATGCCGAGCAGATCGCTGCGGGCCGCCTCGGCAACCTCCGGCGTCTCATAGCCGATGACGATGAGTTCGGACATGCTCACATCCTTGCATATCTTGGGGGGGAGGGGCCGGGAAGGCAGGAGGGCAACTGCCTTCCCGGCAGGTGGCGGCAGGTTTGGGAGGAGGGACAACCGCCTTGGAACAGGCGCAATAAAACACCCCGAACTATTCATGCCGCTTTCGGCAGATATACATATTTGTAATTCGCTCAGAAAACGGTCGCCATCCGCCCCTGCCCTGCCGGTCGGCGCGCCGAACCGTTTCCGTCAAGGCCTGAAGAATGCCGGGGGCTCTTGCGCCTTGCGGGGTTCACAACTGCCGTCATGGCGGGCGAACGCAGTGCGCGCGGCAATCCATGACTTCTGCCGTATGTGAAGCTGTCGGGAAAAACGTGACCACAAGAGATCAAGGACGCGTTCCGAACCGCTCGGAACGCATCATGCTCATGGCGCCACGACGCGCCTTTTCATTGCAGGCTGCGCCGGCGCGCGCTGCGCCGGCAGTTGCCGCCGCCGTCCGGCCTCAGTAGTGGGCCTGGACCGTCGTTTCGGGCGCCCCGTGACTGCTGCCACCCAGGACATAGGGACTGAAATGGCCGAGGCCGTCGCGATCATGCCTCCAGTCGCGCGCAATCATGTGCGTGGTCACGTTGTGTCCGCCCGTCTTGCTCAGCAGGTAGGACGCAAATTCCTCTTCATGGGCATTGATCGCGTCGAAGCCGAGAAGAAGCTGGCCTTCGGCAAGCAGGGCTTCGATGAACGCCGCCCGACGATCATCGATGATCTGGCCCAGGACGTTGCCGATCCCGGCTTCTTCCGACAGGTCTTCGGCGACAATCAGTGCCGCCACGGCCAGCGCGCCGCCGGTTGCAACAACCGGCTGTCCATTCACATTGCCGCCGATAAAGACCGGCACGCCGATGGCCAGCACCGGTCCCTCGACGATGTCGTGGCGTTCGGTGAACAGGGCCTGTGGTTGCTCGCGGCATTCCGCGTCCAAACCGCCGGTCGGGCTGTAGTGGCGCGACAGCTTGTTCTCGACTGTATCCCGGCTCGCGATCATGCTGATCTGGGCGCGCAGGAAGCCGCTTTGCTCAAGCAGTTTGATCGCATCCTCGAAACGCTCGACATTGTCGAAACTGGCAACGACGTGACGCACATTGCTTACGCTCTGACCGATATTGCTCGCTTTCATCATCAATCCTCCGAGCTATTGTCGTTGCGGCGCGCCAAGGCGCCACCCCGAAGGGCAGTTGAAAATCTAGGCCACGATGGTGCCGAAATTAAGGTTATGCCGGGAATCGGCCTCGGTTCGGCGCCGGCGCTCCCGTCCAGAGGCGCAGGCCGCCCGTCAGTCCGGCGTCGTTGGAGACAACGATCACTTCCTCGGGGAGATCCCTGGCCCTTTGGGCGTTGCCGCCGCCGACATAGATCCGGTCGTAGCGCAGAAGATCGAACAGGATGCGGATGGTCCTGTTGACGCGCCGGCTCCAGCGCTTGACGCCAAGTTTCCTGCGCGCGTGATCACCGACATACTCGTTATATGTCATGTTCTTATGGATCACGTGATGAGCGAGTTCGATATGCGGCATCAGTTCGCCGTCCCGGTAAAGCGCGGTGCCGGCGCCGGTGCCCAGGGTGAGAACGAGTTCGAGCCCCTGGCCCGATATCACGCCATAGCCCTGCACCTCGGCGTCGTTGAGAATGCGCGCCGGCTTGCGGAACCGTCTGGTCAAGGCGTCGGCAAGCGGAAAGTCCGCCCAGTCCTCGGTGTCGAATTCGGGCGCGGTCAACACCTTCCCGGAGCGCACGAAGCCGGGAAATCCCAGGGATATGCGGTCGAAATCGGGCATGTGGCGAATCATTGCGGCGACCGAGTCGATCAGGATGTCCGGCGTGAAGGGATAAGGCGTGTCAACGCGGTCGCGCGGCGCCATCATCCTGCCCGTGTCATCCAGAACGTCGACCTTCAGTCCGGTCCCGCCGACATCAATCGCGAGAGTCTTCGGACCCGTGTCGGATCGGGTGTTGGCCGTCGGGGCGATGGCGTCTTCGGTCACTTGCTATTGGCTCCCTTGCGGCTGCGGCCGACAATGGCGATCTGCATCTTCTGATCCGGGTTTTCTGGCGCGGCGCGCCGTCCTGCCGATGGCGCATACGGCGACCGGCATTTTTCAAGGCCTGAAACCTAAGCGCAATTCCGCCTTCCGCCAATTTACAAAAAGTTATGCGCCGGCTTTGCCACGACAAGCGTTAGCCAGTTGAAATAAATTGGAATTTCAAGGAACTGGAATTGCTGAATGGGCAGGAAGTCTTACAATTTTGCAAGCTTGCGTTTTTTCATGGAAACCACATCGGCGAGCACCAATACTTAAGCGCACTAAATGGTCATTTGCCCCCGGATCGTCTTGCGGGGGACCTTGCCGATCATGCTGATCCCTTAAGGTGAGTTGGATGCTGTCCGTTGATCTGTCAAATAAGCGCGCCCTGGTAACCGGCGCGAATTCGGGCATCGGCGCTGTCGTTGCCACGACGCTGGCCGATGCCGGCGCCGATGTCGTCGTCAATTACCGGAGCCGGCCCGATGATGCCGAACAGATCGCCAGGGCGATCCGCGACAGGGGGCGCAAGGCGATGACGGTTCATGCCGACATTTCGGACAGCGCCGGCGTCGCGACGATGTTCGAGCAGGTGATCGCCGAATGGGGCGGGCTCGACATTCTTGTCAACAATGCCGGGGTCGACGGCGACCGCGCCCTTGGCTGGGAGATCGATCCCGAAGCCTGGCGACGCGTCATCGAGATCAATCTTGTCGGCACATTCCTGACCTCCCGCGAGGCGCTCAGGCACATGATCCCGCGCGGCGCCGGCGTTATCGTCAACATGTCGTCGGTGCACGAGGTGATCCCGTGGAGCGGCTACAGCGCCTATACCGCCTCGAAGGCCGGCGTATCCATGCTCACCAAGACGCTGGCGCAGGAAGCGGCGGCGCATGGCGTCAGGGTGCTGGCGCTGGCGCCGGGCGCGATCAAGACGCCGATCAACAAGGCCGTCTGGGGCGATCCCCAGGGACTTTCCGATCTCGAGCTCAAGATCCCGATGGGCCGGATGGGAACGCCGGAGGAAATTGCCGGCATGATCGCGACGCTCGCCTCCGATCGGGCGAGCTACGTCACCGGCACCACCGTCTTCGTCGACGGCGGCATGCTCGATTTCGCCAGCTTCGCCCATGGCGGCTGAGCGCCGGGAGAAACACAATGACACGCCAATTCACCGACGCGCCGGGCGGACCCGGAATCGGACCGACATGGTCCTCGAGCGCCAAGGACATCGTGACCACGGCGCTCGGAACCAGCCGACTGTGGGCGACGTTCGGCTACGGCATTCTCAACGAGGTCTACTGGCCGGCCACAGGCTATCCGCAGATCAGGGATCTGGGATTCATCATCGCCGGCGAGAAGGGCTGGACCGAGGTCAAGCGCGCGAAGCGCTATACGATCTCGACGCCCAGGGCCTACGTGCCGCTGCCGAAATTCGTCCACGAAGGCGAGGATTATCGTCTCGAGCTCGAATTCCTGCCGCACCCGATGCGGGACGTGCTGCTGATCCGCTACGCTCTCGACGCCGAGTCGGCCCGGCTCTACGCCATGCTGGCGCCGCATCTTGCGGCCCAACGCAGCAACGACGCCTGGGCCGGCGACGACCTTGCGGCCGGCGCCGAGGACGTGGCCGTCTGCCTGCACGGCGATACCAGCTTCGTGCGCACCAGCGCCGGCTATGTCGGTGTGTCGGACGGCTGGCAGGACTTCAACGCCAACGGCAAAATGACCTGGACCTACGACCGGGCACTTGACGGCAACGTCGCGCTGATCGGCGAATGCGCCAACAACAGCGGCACGCTGGCACTCGGATTCGCCGAAACGCTCGAAGGCGCGCGCACCCTGGCGCGCTCAAGCCTTGCCGACGACTACGAGGAAGTGCGCAAGCTGTTCGTCGAACGGTGGGAACGCTGGGGCAAGACCCTGACCATTCCCGCCGCCTCGCCCGAACAGCAGCGCGAGGCGGAGCTGTCGGCGGCGGTCATCAAGATTCACGAGGATCGGACCTATGCCGGCGCCATCGTCGCCAGCCTCAGCGTTCCCTGGGGCTCGAGCCACGACGATCCGGGCGGCTATCATCTGGTGTGGACGCGCGACACGGTCGAGGCGGCACTCGCCATGATCGCCGTGGGACAGACCGAAGACGCGACGCGCACCCTCGCCTATCTCGTCGGTACCCAGGCCGAGGACGGCTCCTGGGCGCAGAACTATTATCCCGACGGCACCGGCTACTGGAGCGGCGGCCAGCTCGACGAAGTGGCCCTCCCGATCATCCTGATGGCCAAGCTGAGATCGGTCGGGCATCTCACCAACTCGGTCCAGATCGAAACCATGGTGCACAAGGCAACAGGCTTCATCGTCCGCAACGGCCCGATGACCGATCAGGATCGCTGGGAAGAGAATTCCGGCGCCAGCCCCTTCACGCTTGCCGTGGTGATCTGCGCCCTGGTGGCGGCGGCGGACGAGTTCACCGATGAGGATCGGGACTACCTCCTGTCGCTGGCCGATTGCTGGAACGAGCGCATCGAAGGCTGGACCTATGCGCCCAACGGGCCGCTTGCGGCAGACCTCCCGATCGAAGGCTATTACGTCCGTCTCGGGCCGGCAAAGGGCGATGGCGATCTCGGCGCGCCGGTGATAGTGCGCAATGTCGTCGATGGCCGGATCCCCGCCAACGAACTGGTCGGCATGGAATTCCTTTATCTGGTGCGCACGGGCCTGAGATCGGCCAACGACAAGCGCATCACCGATACCGTCACGCTTGTCGACAGCATTCTGAAAGTGGATACGCCGAGCGGGCCGTCCTATCATCGCTACAATGGCGACGGCTATGGCGAACAGCCCGACGGATCGGCGTTCGACAGGACTGGTGTCGGTCGGCTCTGGCCGCTTCTGACGGCCGAGCGCGGACACTACGACGTTTCGCTCGGTAAAAAGGCCAAGCCCTACCTCGACGCCATGACGCGGATGACCGGGCCGGGCGGGCTGCTGCCCGAGCAGATCTGGGACAGCACGCCCATACCCCGTCTCGGGCTGAAACCCGGCAAGCCCTCCGGCAGCGCCATGCCGCTCGTCTGGGCCCATGCAGACTTCCTCAAGCTGCTTGTGGCCGAGGCCGACGGACGGCCGTCGGAACTGCTCGACGAAGTGAAAAGCCGTTATGACGGCAAGGTTCCGCAGGCGGCGCAATGGCACTGGCGCGAGAACAGCCCGTTTTCAACAATGCCGGCCGGGCGGCAACTTCTGATCGAGGCTGCCGAACCGTTCGTTCTTCGCTTCGGGTTCGACGGCTGGACACGCATCGCCGAACGCGAGGCGAAGGCGGGCCGGTTCGGCATGTACGGTGTCCTGTTGGGCCCGGACGACCTGGGGGACGCCAGCAGCATCGAATTCACCTTCCGCTCTCCGGACAAGGATGCCTGGGAGGGTCGGAACCATAGCGTAGCGTTCGTCTGACCGCGTCATGAGTCCGGTGCGGGCGCTGCCTTTCCTACCCCGGACCTGGAAGTAACGGGTTCGTTCACGCCGACATATCGGAAACAGCTGGGAGATCAGCACATGCAAACCTCATTCAAGAACTGGCACCTGCAGGGAATCGGCCTGATGCGCATCGCCTTCGGCGTCATCTGGGCCATCGACGCCCAGTTCAAATGGCAGCCGGATTTCCTTTTCCATTTCACCAGCTTTCTGGCGGAAGGCCAGGACGGTCAGCCCGACTGGATCAAGGCCTGGATCGAAGGCTGGATCCATATCGTCAGCATCAGTCCGGTGTTCTTCGCCGTCATCGTCGCTCTGGCCGAAACCGCCCTGGCCATCAGCCTGCTGTTTGGCGTCATGAGCAATCTCGCCTATTTCGGCGGGGCGCTGCTGACCGTGGTCATCTGGGCCACCGCCGAAGGTTTTGGCGGCCCCTATGTCGCCGGGTCCACCGATGTCGGTACCGGCATCATCTACACGCTGGTCTTCGCGCTTCTGTTCTTCTCGAGGGCGGGCCTGCATCTCGGACTGGACGGGAAACTCGGTCAGCGTCTGGGCTCCTATGCCTGGCTGGCCTCGGGACGCGACTCGAAGGACTAGAGCAAAATGCGTTCCGACCGGATCAGAACGCATGCTCCATCTCTTTGTGGTCGCAGCGTTTCTTGCGAAAAACCGGGGCCGCTTTTTCGCACGATGCTCTAGCCGACCCATGGCCGCGTCGCGGCCGGCGGAACGACGGCCGAACGGATGCTGGTTCATTTGAACCGGCATCCGGTTGAAATGACCCGGATCGGGGTTGGTGATATGAGCCGGATCGCTTCCGGCCGCTCTGTCCGGTCCTTTGCCGGACAGAAGCGTGGCACGGGAAGCGTTTCTGATCCGCGCTGGCCTCCCGGCGCATCGCGCGACGAGGCGGCCCCAGACTTTCACGAAAAAACGACGCGATCACAACGAGATGGAGCATGCGTTCTGATCCGGTCGGAACGCATCGTTCCTTTTGCACACACCCCGGATTGCGGCTAAGGCCAGTTGCGCCGCCCGCCATGTGCCGGGGCAAATGACGCCTCCCGCCCGGATATGGCACGGGTGATGCTTGAAATCAGGAACATGTTCGGCCGGAACCCGCTGGCGGCGACTTCGCCGATCCCTGGCAGGATTCCGACAGGGGTCTTTTCGCCGACCCTGCATCAGGGAGGATACCGATGTCATCCGTTTTTGTTTCGTCCGAGTCCAGAGGCGGGCGCAGCCGCGGGACCGCGCACCCGCCTGCCGGACCGCACCTGTCCCCGGCACTTTCTGTTGCCACTCGCCGAACCCAGCCTTACTTATTTGTATATTATAGCTGCCTGCTTTACTAAATTGTATAAATCTAACTCGTAACTTACCAATTTGTATGACTGAACAAAGAAAAGCGATTGCCTTCAATTATTAACTTCATTAATATTTGGAAAGGTTGGTCAGGGCGCCGAGGCAGTCGGGTTGTCTGCCGAAATGCGGGCGCTGCCGATTGCAGCGGCGACATCGAGGACGGGGAGAGGCGTTGATGAATGCGCCGGAAGCAAAACTGAGGCGCGGCGACGCGGGGCAAGCATACGTTCCGTGGTGGCACAAGGCGACCGCTTACCAGATCTGGCCGCGCAGCTTCTGCGACAGCAATGGTGACGGAATCGGCGACCTGCCCGGCATCGTTTCCAAGCTCGATTATCTGGCCGATCTCGGGGTCGGCCTGGTCTGGCTCTCTCCCATCTATGCCTCGCCCATGGTCGACATGGGCTACGACATATCCGACTATCTGGCCATTGCCCCCGAATTCGGTACGCTGGACGATTTCGACCGTCTCGTTGCCGAAGCAAAGGCGCGCGGCATCGGCATCATCATGGATCTGGTGGTCAACCACACCTCGGACCGGCACACCTGGTTCCGCCGTGCCATCGAAAGCCGTGACGCGCCGGAACACGATTTCTACGTCTGGCGCGACCCCGGCCCGGACGGCGGCCCGCCCGACAAGGGAACGGCCCGGTTCGGCGGACCGCTGTGGCACTGGAACGAAACGGCCGGGCAATACTATCTCGGCTTTTTCTCCGCATCCCAGCCGGATCTCAACTGGCAGAATCCGCGCCTCCGGCAAGTCGTCTACAAAATGATGAACTGGTGGCTCGACAAGGGCATCGCCGGTTTCCGGCTCGACGCGATCAGCCTTATCGGCAAGCAGCCGGACGCGGGCGTGTTCCACAACGGACCGGATCTGCACCGCTTTCTGCACGAGATGTACGAACAGGCCTTCGCCGGCCGCCAGATCGTCACGATCGGAGAGGCCAGCTCACCCACGCCGGAGGCCGCGCTCCTTTTCGCCGGTCAGGATCGGCGCGAACTCGACATGGTCTTCCAGTTCACGCATATTAGCGTGTTCGAGGAGCCCGAAGTCTGGCGATGGCAGCACAAACCGTTCGATCTCGTGCGCTTCAAGAAGGAGTTCTTTGCCTGGCAGCGCGGACTGGAGAAGGATGGCTGGAACGCGCTGTTCCTGTCCAATCATGACCTGCCCCGTCAGGTGTCCGTCTACGGCGACTCGGCGAACTGGCGGGTACGGTCGGCCAAGATGCTGGCCACGGTGATACACCTGATGCGCGGCACCCCCTTTGTCTATCAGGGCGAAGAAATTGCTATGACGAACGTCACTTTCGACACTCTGGACGAGTTCCGCGATGTCGAACTGCTCGGCAATGTCGAAGCCTGGCGCGCCGATGGCCGGGCCCTCA
>CAZKTH010000090.1:0-11581 GCA_964555575.1 uncultured Devosiaceae bacterium
CTAGTTTTCGCCGGCGGCGACAACCGCCGCCTCGGCGTCGGCCAGTCCGGCGCCGAACTCGGCATCGTGACCCGGTTCGCCGAGATCGTGGGCAGACGCCTCGAGAATGTCGAGAACCGCGTCGCGATCGAGACCCGGATTGCGTTCCAGCATCAGGGCGACGATCGCGGTGACATGGGCGGTGGCGATGGAGGTGCCGGACAAAAGCTCGAACCTGCCCTCCGGCAGGGGCGAGAGCACGTCGACCCCCGGCGCGGCGACGGCGATGTAGTTGCCGCGATTGGCGCCGGCAAAGACCCTGTCCTTGATGTCGGTGGCGGTGACGGCGATGGCGCCGCGATGGGCGCCCGGATAGGCGGGCTGAGCCTGGGGTCCGCCATTGCCGGCGGCGGCAACGAAGATCACGCCCTTGTCGGCGGCGGCGTCGAGTACCGACATCACCAGCGGATCGCGCGGTCCGGCGAAGCTGAGATTGAGCACCTTGGCGCCTTCCTGAACGGCAAGATCGATGGCCGAGGCGATCTCGTAGCTGCCCGAAATCGCGGCGCCGTCCGGACCACTGTCGAAGGTCCGGACCGAAATCAGCCGGACCCCGGGGGCAATGCCATCGAAACCGTTGTCGGCAAGCATCAACCCGGCCAGCGCCGTGCCGTGATCGAGATTGACGACCGGCCGGCCGGACAGGACATCCAGGGCGACGATATCGGCATCGGCCAGTTCGGGCTGGCCGAGGTCGATGCCGGTGTCGATCAGCCCCACGGTCACGCCCGTGCCATCGCCATCCGCACGGGCGGCGAGGGCGTTGAGCTTGTTCGGGGCATATTGCAGTACGCGCATGTCGACCGCCGGCATGTTTTCGGCGGAGCCGCGATAGATGTATTGCGGCTGGGCGCCGATGACGCCCGGGATGTCGCCGAGCGCCGCCAGCACCGCGTCGAGACTGCCCGGCGGCGGAATCAGGAACAGGGCGACGGCGACATTGCCGAGGCTGAGTTCGCGCATGTCGATGAAATGGATTTCGAACCGCGTCCTTGCGCCGATGATCCTGGCCAGCCTGTCGGGATTGGTGAGCTCGGGCCGGAACATGATCAGAACCCGTCTCGGGTCATGAGGCAGGTCGATCCTGATCGGCCGGCCGTCGAACACCACAGGCCGGATGGGCGGTACCGGAACGTCGGCATATGTGGGCTCTCCCGCGCCCGAAGGCGGCGGTTTTTCGTTCGGCGGCGCATTGGTGTTGTCGGCCATGTTCTGCAGGCCGTTGTCGACGATCCCCTTCCAGACCTGACCGGGAATGATCTGAATGGCGCGATAGGGGCCGCCGCTGCCGCCGCCGTTTTCGTCGCCGGACCGGCCGATCACCTCGTCGCCGTACTGCTGATCCTTGTACTGGGCCCATGCCGGCGCCGTGGATGCCAGCGTCAGCATCAGCACAAGAAGTGGCATCGCCATTTTTATCATCACCCCTCCCCTCGTCAGCGCATCTGGAACAGGCTGATCAGGCCCTCGGTCTTGCTGAGTTCGGCAAGAGCGGCGCGGCCCGCGTCGCTGTTCGCTGCCCCGACAATGAAGATACCACCCGGTTTCGGCCCGTCGACGATTTTCAGGTCGAGATCTGCAAGCCGCGTCGCAACCGTGCTCATTTCCGTGCCGGGAGCGAAGATGACCATGGCGCTCGGGCCGGTGAAGGCCTCGGTCTGCCCGGTCGCGGTCTGATACTGGGCCGGCGCCTGGTTCTGGGTGTAGACGATGTAGCCGGACTGCAAGGCGACGACCGCGAAGAGGGCAGCGGCGCCGGCCAGGGCATAGCGCGGCGACAGCATGGCCCAGATCCTGTCGACAAAGCCTGCGGGGCGGATGCCGCCGGGGGCTTCGCCGATCTCGGTCATCAGGCCGTCAAGCACCCGGCGCGACGGCACGCCGCGGCTTTCGGCGTCGGCGCGGGTCAGGTCCATCTCCTCGCTGACGCGGGCGAGATGATCGGCGGCCTCGGCATTTTCATCAAGCCAGGCGTCGACGATGCGCGTCTCGGCTTCATTCAGGGTGCCATTGACGTAGAACGGCAGCAAAAGCTCGGCTTCGTTCTTCGGCAAATCTTCTTCGATACGGTCGGTCATGGCCAGCCTCTGTCGATACCCGCGCGACGGAAATGCTCGGACAGGTGCTTACGGGCGTGGAACATGCGGGTCTTCACGGTGTTCTCCGGAATATCGAGAATTCCGGCGATCTCGGTGATCGAGCGATCCTGATAATAGACCAGATCGATGATTTCCCGATGTGCCGGGGAGAGTTTGTCGATGCACACCCTCATCACCGCGCCCTTGTCCTTTTTTGCCGTCAGCGTTTCCTGGGTATCGCTTTCATCCTCTTGTTCGGCAGCCGTCTCCTCATCAAGCGGCGCCTCTGTTTTCTTTCTGAGAACGCTGATGGCCTCGTTGCGGGCGATGGTCAGGAGCCAGGTTGAAACCTTGGACTGTCCCGAAAAGCTTCCCGCCTTCTGCCAGACCTTCAAGAAGGTCTCGGAAACGACGTCTTCGGCCAGCGTCTCGTTTCGGGCTAGGCTGAGGATGAACCGATAGACACGCACATTGTGGGATATGTAGAGCGCCCTGAGCGCGGCGCTGTCGCGCTTTGCTATGCGGGCTATGAGATCCCGGTCGTGGTCATCGGTCTCCATTTGCCTTGCCGTTATCCCTTGGACGCAGCCACAAGCAGAAAAGTTCATGTGATTGTGCACGGGTTTGCGAGAATATGAAACCGGCAGTAACCGGAAAAAATACGGCCCGCCGGGGCGGGCCGAGTTCAGGTTGACTTCGGGAGGAACGACAAGCTGTATTCCTCCAGTTGACGCGCGACCGCGCCGGAAGGTTCAAATGGAATTCGAGGTTTTTTTCGGGGCCGGCGGCAGGAAGCCGTCCCGGGCCACCAGAGCCTCGCTGCGGCAGAAACAGCCCTCGACGTGATCGTTGACCAGGCCCATGGCCTGCATGAAGGCATAGGCGGTCGTCGGCCCGACAAAGGACCAGCCGCGCTTCCTGAGATCCCCGGAAAGAGCGCGCGAGGCCGGGGTCTCGGCCATCCGTGACAGCGTTTCCCAGGCAAAATCAGGCGGGCGGTCCTCCGGCCCGGGCTCAAACTGCCAGAAATAGGCGGCGAGCGAACCGAATTCGTCGCGCATCTCGATGGCGCGGGCGGCATTGTTGATGGTCGAGGCGATCTTGCCGCGATGGCGGACAATGCCGGCATCGACGATGAGGCGGGCGGTATCGGCCTCGCCGTAGTGCGCGATCCTTTCAAAATCGAAGCCGTCGAAGGCGCGACGGAAATTCTCGCGTTTTCTGAGGATGGTCAGCCAGGAAAGGCCGGACTGGAACCCTTCCAGACAGATCTTCTCGAACAGGCGGATATCGTCGGCGACGGGCCGGCCCCACTCGCGGTCGTGATAGGCACGATAGAGCGGGTCGTTCCGGGCCCAGGGACAGCGCCGCTTTTCGCTCATGACCGGATTCCGTTTCTTTGCACCTGATACGGAATAGTACCCGGACCCGATGCATTCACATTTTTTTTGATCCTTTCACCAAGTGCTAACCACGTCCGTTCACCTAAAATTGCACCTTGCGTTCCATCCTGACCGTCTTCCTTCCGGAGTTCGGAGATCGGGAGTTGATCATGTTGCGTAACCGCCGCCTCGGCAAAATCCATGCACTCGCCCTCGCCTTGCTGTTAGCCGGAATCGGCGCGGCGGAAGCCGCGACCGCGCGCTTCGTCGTGCCGCCGCCGGCCGGCGTCGTTCTCAGTCAGAACGGCCGCCCCAATGCCCTGACGCTGCTCGACAAGGACGGTCAGCCGCCGCAGCTGCTTCGTCAGGTCGTTTCATACAAAAGTGCCGAAAAACCGGGCACGATCGTCGTCAACACCGGCGAGAAATATCTCTATCTGGTGCTCGGAAACGGCTTGGCCATGCGTTATGGCATCGGCGTTGCCAAGACCGGTTTCGAGTGGTCGGGCAGCCATCCCATCACTGCCAAGCGGGAATGGCCCGACTGGACACCTCCGGCCGAGATGTTGCAGCGCCGGCCGGACATTCCGACCCATATGGATGGCGGCGTCGACAATCCGTTGGGCGCGCGCGCCCTTTATATCGGCTCGACGCTTTATCGCATCCACGGCACCAACCAGCCCTGGACCATCGGCCACAACGTGTCGTCCGGATGCATCCGGCTGACCAATGAGGACATCAAGGATCTTTATGCCCGCGCTAAAATTGGCGCGAAAGTAATCGTCTTTTAGTAAGGAGTCAGGGGCGAGAGTCCCCCGTACTTACCGTCAAGGAGTCGGCGGACATGTTCGCGCGCCTTTTCAAGCGCTTCACCCGCGACGAGCGCGGGGCATTCGCGGTGATCTTCGGCATGATAGCGATCGTGCTGACCGCCATGGCTGGCGCCGTGGTCGATCTGGTCACGGTCGACCAGACGCGCAACCGCGTCCAGATCGCCCTGGATTCGGCGGCGCTCGCCCTGCAGCCGGACATCTATTCCAAAGACAATGACTACCTCATGAGTACGGCGCTGAAGCTGGTCGAGGAACGCGTCAGCGATCCGAGCGTCACCGTCGAGATGACGACCAGCGACGTCAGCACCGATGTCGACAATGGCCGTTTGTATCTGCGGGCGCATGTCACCGTGCCGATGGCCTTCATCGCCCTGCTCGGCATCAACGAGATGCAGACCTCGGTCGTCTCGCAGGTGACGCGCAAGAATCTCAACATCGAAGTCGCCATGGTTCTTGACAATTCCGGCTCCATGGCCGGCACCAAGATCGCCAACCTCAAGACCGCTGCCAAATGCGCCGTCAACATCCTGTTTTACGGCTCGTGCACGCCGGACGCCGGTGCGACCAAGGATGCCCACACCAAGATCGGCATCGTTCCGTTCACCTTCTTCGTCAATGTCGGTACCGGCTACGCCAACGCCACCTGGATGGACAGAACAGGCAGCAGTCCGCTCGCTCTCGACAATTTCGACACGGACGACAATTCATCCACATCCTTTGTGGGTCCGCTCGACCGTATCGACCTGATGGACAACATGACGTCGCAGTCATGGAAGGGGTGCATCGAAACCCGCATCTATCCCTACAACGTCACCGACGCGACACCCAACACGTTCGATCCCGCAACGTTGTTCGTCCCGGAATTCGCCCCGGACGAGCCGGACACGGGAGGCTATCCCAACAACTACCTGAACGATTACGGCGGCAATTGCCCGCCGCAGCCGACCTGGGTTCATACGCAGGTCAAGTACAGCTGTAACCAAGAAGTCGGCACCTGGTACCCGGAGTATTACTACAACAACGCCTATTGCACCGGCGGCGTCACCAATTCCTATGTCATGACCTATCCGGACGGGACCACCTCGACCACCGTCACCTCGGCACCGGCTTCCGTGGATGCCTACTCCAGTCCCGACGTGACCACGACCTACAGTTCGGTCTCGGTCAGACGGCGCGCCTACGACAACACCCGCACGATCACCTACAAGTACAACCTGCCCGAACGCGAGCGGCAGGAGCGGGCATGCAAGTATAACGGCGGATCGGCGAGCTACTGGAGCTGGAGCTCCGGCCCCAACGCCAACTGCCCTGACGCGAATATCCAGCCACTGACCGACAATCCCACCGGCATCGCCACCGAGATCGATGGCATGGTCGCCCAGGGCGGGACCAATATCCACGCAGGCGCGGCATGGGGCTTCAGGACCCTGTCCCCGACCGAACCGTTCACCGAAGGTCGCCCCTACGGCACCGCGACGTCAAAGGTCATGATCATCATGACCGACGGCGAGAACACCTATTATCCGCTCAACAATATGAACGGCACGCAGTACTACATGCCCTATGGCTATATGTGGAACAATCTCGCGCATCTGCCCGAAGGCCGTCTCGGCACCACGGACCATGACACCTCGTGGAACATGACGACCAAGATGAACGCGCTCACGCTCGAGACCTGCACCAACGCCAAGGCCGCCGGCATCACGATCTACACGATCGGTCTGCAATCGCCCAACACGACAACGACGAACATGTTGAAATCCTGCGCCAGCGATACCGGCAAGGCCTACTTCCCGACCGACCCGGCGCAGCTCAATTCCGTTTTTACCACCATTGCCGAGCAGCTGGCACAATTGCGCATCGAGAAATAGACGCAAAGGCTGATCCGGCGGGACCGGGGACGCGAACCGGAAAAGTGGGAACCATGTTGTCGAGCACGCCCGGCCTTGCCGCCGCGCGCTCGCAGCCGACATCGCTACGTGCCTTTTCCGGGGCGCCTGGCAGGGGATTTGGGGATGGTACCGCCTCTCCGGATCGAACGGAGGACCTCTAGATCCACAATCTAGCGCTCTAACCAACTGAGCTAAGGCGGCACGGTCGCGAAACCGGCCGGAACATAGGGCGAGGCGCCAGTCCATGCAAGGGGCGAATTCCGCTCACAATGACCACATCGTGTTCTGGCCGACGCGAGCCGCCCCTTTCGGATTCCCCGACAGTCATGCCGCCGATGGCGAAATTCGTCACAGATTCTTCGCGGACGTGATGGCGCCGATCGCTTCGGTTTCCGCTTCATGCCTGACCGGCTGTCTGCGCCCTCGCCATTGCAGCTTAACCATCCCGGCATTTCGCCGGCCTCTGATGCGGCCCGCATATGGACCCCCGCCGCTGCATCCGATATCTAAACAGGACGTGAAAATTCAGGCGCATCTGTGCCGAAACCGGACGTTTTTTCTTCATTTGCGGGTCGCGTAGACCCGAAGGCGATTGGGATTTGGAGCGCGCCATGAGCGCATATCGTTCAGTTCGGGAAACGGCTCCGAAGGGCTGCGGCCATTTCTCCAGCGCGGCCAGCCGCCGCTCGCTGTCGGCACGACGCTGCCACAGCTCATTCGAGTCCCACTCCCGATGAGCGCTTTCTGGCACGATCCCCAATCCAGACAACTAGTGGCGGCGCACCTGACCGACGCCCGCCCGGCCTGGCTTTGGGAGACCGAAAGCGAAAAGCTGGTCTGGCGCAACCGCGCCGCGCTCGCCTATGATCAGGCGCATCGTCGCCAGCCAGGCGACACGCTCGTGCCCATATCCCGCCAGATCCCGCGCATCGTGCGGCTCGGCATGCCGCTCAGGGCCAGCCGCTCGCGCCTGCAGTTCGTGCTTGGCCGCAAACCGGTCGCGGAGACCTGCGTCTGCACGCCGCTGTTTCTTGCCGGCAGTGTTTCGGCGCTGTTGATCGTCATGGAAACGCCGGTCTCCGACGCCGATCTTGCCCAGGCCGGTGACGCGGGCCAAAGCGTTGAGCCCTTTGTCGGCGATGCCGATCACTACGCCCTTGTCGGCGACGACGGCGAAGTTCTGCTCAGCGGTGGCACCGGCGCGGCGCGTCTGGCATCGGGCCAGACGCCGGCAGCGGAATTGCCGGCCGGGACGACGACAAGCCGTCTTGTCCTGTTCGTGGACGCCGAACCGTCCGAGTCCGGGACCAAGCCGTCTGCACAAAGCGAGACGACAAAGGATGACGCGGAAGCGGCCCTGGCCGTGCCGACTGAAAAGGCATCGACGCCGGACGACACCGACGAGCCTGTCGCCAGCGCAGAACCGGCACCGGAAGAGCACGTGGAACAAGAGGAAAAGCGCGACGCGCTGGTCGATCTCATCGATCAGCTCCACAGCCGCAAGGTGCTCTACCGGCCGCTCGACGAGGACGACGACGCCCCATTCCCGACCCCCGGGACCGCGGAAACGCCCGAACCCGGACCTTCCGCAACGCAAGAAGAAGAGGCGCCGGACGAGACGGAGACGGAGCAGCCCGCCCCGCCGGTGCATCACCGGCTATGGAAGGTGATTGGCCGCGGGCTTTTGAGACATCGGGACGAAGACAGGGCGCCGGTCGCTGCCCCTGCAACGCCGCAGGAACCGACCGCCGAGGACTGGTCGGAGCCGCCCGATACCGGCGAAACGGCAGGGGATACGGCGCCTGAGGCCAAAACGCCCGCCGCGCCACAGGACGGGGCAGCGGCGGAAGAAACGGAAACCACGACCACCTCGACGATCGATCTCCACACTGTGCCGGACCGCATCGCCGACATCATGGGTGCCACCGACGATCAGATCGAGCAAACCTCGCGCTACAATTTCGATGAATTGTCGCGCATCCTGACCGACCGCGTTTCCACCAATCCGGAGACCGGCCGGCATACGCCGGACCTGTCGGAGACGTCCGCCTCCGGCTCTCTGGTCAGTCTGGGCGACGAGACCCTGATCCTCAACCGGCTGCCCATCGGGCTTCTGGTTTTCCGCGACCAGGAGATCCTGTTCAACAACCGGGCCTTTACCGATCTCCTGGGCTATGTTGATGGCACCAGCCTCAGATACGCCGGCCTTTCCGGCGTTTTCCCGCCCGATGGCGACCAGGAGTCGGCCGGTCCGGTGACGCGGCTGATGGGCGCCGACGGACGAGTGCTCGGCGTCTCGGCCCGTTTGCAGATCATCACCTGGCAGGGACGGCCGGCGCTCCTGTTGTCGGCGAGCCGACAGAAGGAGCCGCTCAATGCCGAGGATCTGGCGCGCGGCTTTGCCGAGACCCTGGCGGGCGCACTCGAGTTCGGCTTTTTCGAGACCAGCCGTGCCGGCATCCTCGCCTCGATCTCGGGCCGGGCGGCGATGCTGGTCCACCGCAGCCCCGACAGCCTGATCGGGCGACCGCTCCACGGGCTGATCACGCTTTCCGAAGGATCGCGCCTGAGGAGCTTTCTCGAGCGGCCGGCCCGTTTTGCCGGTGCCGAACGACCGATGATGCGTTTCGACGGCGCGGAACGCGGCATCGAAATCATCATCTTCGCCGAAGGCATGGCCGGCATCGTCACCGGCTATTTCGGCTTCATCCGCCTTAACGGCGCCGACTCGCGCCCCGAGGCGCCGACTCGCTACATCGATCCCAATTTCCTTATCCGGCTGGCCCGCGCCATGCGGCAGCCTGTCAATGCCATTGTCGGTTTTGCCGAGATGATCAGGACCGAGGCCTTCGGCCCGGTCGGCGAGGAGCGCTATGCCGATTATGGCCGTTTCATCCGCAGCGCCGGACAGGACATCACCGGCATCATCGACGAACTGGAGAACTACGCCAGACTGCGCGACGAGGAATATCCGCTCGATGTCGAACGGATCAGTCTGATCGAGCTGCTCGAAACGAGCGTGGCGCGGGCAAGGCCCTATGCAAGCGCGACACGGGTGCTGGTGCGCTCGGCGATTTCCGCCAGCCTGCCCGATATCAGCGTCGACGAGGACACGCTGATCCAGGCCGTGCTCAACATCCTTGCCAGCGCCATCGCCCACTCGCCGCCGGGCGGCCAGGTGGTGCTGTCGGCCCAGAGGCGCGCCGACGGCGCCGTCGCGGTGCATGTGCGCGACAGCGGCCGCACCGCCTATGACGACATGGACGACAATTTCGTCGTGTTCCGCGACGGGCAGGCGACGGATGGCGAAGCCCTGTCGCCCCTTCCTTCCGCCATCGGCCTGGCGCTCACCCGCACCCTGCTCGCCGTCAATGCCTGCGCCCTCGACATCGATCCGGACATGGGCAACGGCACGCTCTACAGCATCACCATTCCGGCCGGGCTGGTGGCGCGGGCGGATTCGGTGAACTAGAGCTTCCATTCTGAGGGATCAGAACGGAAGCTTCAGGTTATTGAGTGGTGGCGTTTTCGAACCGGCGAACCGGTATCCACTTCGCCTGAAAACGCTCTAGCCATCTCCGCGAGCGGCGCAACGACCATCGCCTCGATGGCTACATGGCGTAGATATCCAGAATCTGGTGTCTGGCGGCCTGCAATCGCTGGGAGAGAATCGGAATGAAGCGTTTCATCATCTCATAGCCAAGCGCAGGGTCAGTATCGCACTTGCCGCGCAGGCACTCGGCATCCAGCGCAATCGCACGCGTCTGTTCCAGAGCCTTGGCTTCAAGCCCCCAGCGGTATGGCGGAACCAGCCAGGACGCACCAACGATTTCGTTCTCCTTGACCGTCTGGATAATGATCGAGCTTCCAGGTGCCGGAATCTGCAGCGCGACGCGCCCGGATCTGATCAGGTAGACCTCCGTGGACCTGTCGCCTTCGTGCCCCAGATACTCATCGGCTTCGAAGCGAACGTTCTTGGCGCATCCAGAAAGAAGATCGATGAATTCCTCTTTCATGTCCGCGAAGAACGGATGCTCTTGCAGAATGCTTTTCAGTCCTTTCATGTTCCTCTCCTCTGTCTGCCCCCGCCACGGATTGCCTCAGGAATTCGCGTTGCCGATCACGAGTACGGCCGTGAGGCATCGCCTCCAGGCTCCAATGCCGATCAGGCGGGGAGCGACCAGCGCGTCGCGCTAGGTTGCGTTGAGCTTTTCGTCGGTCGGCACGTATTCGGTGACGATGAACCTGCCCTTGTCACGCTCGAAGCTCCCGACATGCATGATCTGCAGGCCGGAGGGCGCCTTGTCGTTGCACGGCCACTGGATCGATCCCAATTCATCGAGCCTGGAGTAGGACACGCCGGCGTATGTTGGCGTCGCACGGGCGATTTCATCCATGATCTCGGACGGATGGCTGTATTCCATGGAATGGCCCATGGCGTGCGCCAGCTTGAGCGTGATCTCCCAGTCCGCCAGTCCGTTCTTCGGTTCCATCACCTTGCGGACGCGGCTGATGCGTCGTTCGACGTTGGTGAAGGTGCCATCTTTTTCCAGAAAAGTGGACCCGGGCAGAAAGACATGAGCAAACTCGGCGGTCTCGTTCAGGAACAGATCCTGCACTACGACGCATTCCATGGCGGCGAGATCCGCCAAGACGCGGCGTTCGTCCAACTCCGATGCGGCAATGTCCGCTCCCTGGACGTAAAGACCCTTGAATGATCCTTCAAGTGCAGCATGGAGCATGCCAGTAATGCCCAGCCCTGTCTCAATGTGCAGTTTGGTACCCCACAACGATTCAAGGGCAGACCGTGCTGGCTTGTCCGATATGGGACGGTGACCCGGCAATATGTCGGGGAATGTGCCCATGTCACATGCACCCTGCATGTTGTTCTGCCGGTATAAGGGGGTCACACCAACCCCCGGCCGGCCAATATTGCCGGTCGCCATGGCGAGGTCGGCGATCGCCGTCACGGCATTGGTGCTCTGGCCGGACACATTGATCCCGTCGCCGTAATAGATGGCGGCGTTGCCGCCGGTGGCGTAGAGGCGCGCGGCCGCCCGGATGGTGTCGGCCGGCACGCCCGAGATCTTTTCTGCCTTGTCCGGACTGTTGCGCTTTTCGCCGGCGAAGGCGGCCCATGCGTCGAAGTCTTCGCAGCGTTCGCGTATGAAGGCTTCGTCGATCAGTCCTTCCTTGACGATGACGTGAGCGAGCGCCGTCAGAACCGCCACAACGGTACCCGGCCTGGGCGCCAGGTGATGCACCGCCTCGACATGAGGCGAACGCACAAGATCGATGCGGCGCGGATCGATGACGATCAGCCTGGCGCCCGCGCGCAATCGCCGCTTGAGCCGCGA
>CAZKTH010000091.1:0-11383 GCA_964555575.1 uncultured Devosiaceae bacterium
AATCTGGCTGAAACCGGCAGCCAGTCCTTTGCCGATCAACAGCTCGCCGCCCTCAATTCGCAGCTCATCACCCAGCGCGCATCGACGTCGCAGCTGCTGACCCGGTACCAGCATCTGCAGGCAGTAATCGATTCAAAGAACCTTGATGCCGTGACTTCGGAGACATTAAGCAATTCGATCATCAACGGCCTCAGATCGAGATATCTCGAAATTTCGAAACGCCGCGACGAGTTCACCAAGCTGGTCGGACCCGATCACCTGCAGGTCAAGGATCTCGATCAGCAGTTGACCGAATATTCGCGCCTGATGTTCGACGAGCTCGGGCGCATCGCGCAGGGCGTGAAAAGCGACTACGAGATCGCCAAGGCGCAACAGGCTTCACTCGAAAAGCAGATCGCGGACCAGATGGCCGCGAGCGAGGGAAAGAACAGCGTCAAGGCTCAGTTGGCCGACCTGCAGCGCCAGGCCAATACCTATGGCGACCTGCACCAGAGCTATCTGACCCGCTACCAGGAGATGAGCCAACAACAGACCTTCCTGGTCGGTGAAGCCCAAATTCTCAACCACGCCGAGGTGCCAGGCGCGCCGAGCAGTCCGCAGAAAACCCGCACTCTTCTCATGGCCGCCATGCTGGGTTTGTTGGTCGGGGCAGGGGGGGCGGCATTTCTGGAATTTCGTGATCGTGTCTTCCGCACCGGCGATCAGGTTCGCGAGGAGCTTGAGCTTGAGTTCCTGGGCAATCTCCCATTGATCGCCAATGCCCGGCTGAAAGGCAAACGACGCAAAAAGAAGACGAAAGAAAACGAGCAAGAGCAGGAGGAACTGGCGGAACGCAACCTCAACGAGGACCTGCAGATCATGCGCTTTTCCCTCGATCATCCACTTTCAGGCTTCGCCGAGACGCTGCGTTCGGCAAAAGTGGGCATCGATCTGGCATTGCCCGATCAGAGCTGCAAGATCATCGGCGTGACCTCGCTTCTGCCCGGCGAAGGGAAGTCGACCGTCGCCAAGAATTTTGCCTCCCTGCTTGCCCAACAGGGCACCAAAACCCTGTTGATCGATGCCGATCTCAGGCATCCAGCCCTGTCTCGACATCTCATCGAGGACAAGGATGTGCCGGGGTTGCTTGATGTCATCCTCGACCAGCGGCAACTGCACGAAATGCTGGCGCGTGAAGCGAGCAGCGGCCTGATGTTCTTGCCGAGCGGCCATCGCAACCACGTTTCCCACACCAGCGACATTCTTGCTTCGGCGGGCTTGCGTGCGATGTTGAGTACGGCTTCGCAGGTTTTCGAATATATTGTCGTCGATCTGCCGCCCCTGGGTCCGGTCGTCGACGCCAAAGCGGCGGCAGCGCAGATGTCTGCGTTCCTTTTCGTGATCGAATGGGGTAAAACAACCAGACAAGCTATTCGCAGCGCTCTCAACAATACGCCAGAAATAAAATCAAAATGCACCGGCGTCATATACAACAAGGCTGATCACAGAAAACTTAAAATGTACTCAAATTATGGCGGTCCAGAGTATTATTATAGCAATTATAGCAAATACTACAGGAGCTGAAGGGTGGCCCGGCCCATTTGGCTGCCGATTTCCGGGCTGAAGATTGCTGTTGGTCTCATTTCCATAGGCACGCTCTGGCTGGCGGGTGAGACGACATTCCTTTCTGTCCTCGGACGCGGCGAGCAGAATTTCGCTTTGTCGCTGGAAAACGGCGCGCGGCCCAAATGGTCGGAATTCTCGGCGATCGATCGAACGGGAGAAGTCGGCGCCTACGCGAATACCTGCAATCGCGACCTCCTGCGCGCGACGGCCTCCATCCGGCTGGCGGCGTTCGATGCTGCCAGGTCGAGCGGAACCGAAACCGATCGCGCCAAAACCGCCGGCGATGCCGATCTGGCATTGCGCGTGCTGCTGCACTGCAATCCGATCGACGGAAACGCCTGGCTGAAACTTGCCTCGGTAGATGCCAATACTCTGGGTGGCAACGATCTTGATCGGCAGCTCATTATGGTCTCGCAATGGGCGACGCCGAATGAAGGCTGGATCCTGCGACCTCGCATCACACTGGAGGTGCTGCTCCTCAACGCGGGACTGGAGCGGATTGCCGACGCACTGCGCTCGGACATACGACGTATGGCCGAGACCGGCAAAGACAAGGAAATTGCCTTGCTCTACGCGGCCGGGGCGTCGGAAACGCGGACCGTTTTCGAGGCCGAGATCGCCTTGATGCCCAAGGAGAGGCAGGAAACCCTGCGGGCGAGCATTGATGCCGTGACCAAGAGCGCAGCATCAGCGCATCTTCAATAAGTCATCACCATGGCGGGGAGGGGGAAATGCCGGTGCAAGAAAGCACCTCCGGTGGCTGCTTTGCCGCTGCCGGAGGGTTCGCATCGCCGGGAGCGTTGGCTATTTCGAGCCACGTCCGGTTGCCATGATCTGTAGCGTTGCCGTGCCAATCACGAGGTCGCGAGCAAGCGAGAACGAACGGACATAGTCGAGATCGTAGGCGAGCTTGACCGATGTTGCATCGATGCCGGCCACATGGCCTTGCAGGGTCTGTGCCAGACCGGTGATGCCCGGACGAACGAGAAACCGCAACCGATAGTTGGGAATACGTTCCTCATACCAGCGTGACAGTTCCACCGCTTCGGGTCGCGGCCCGATCCAGCTCATTTCGCCGCGCAGGATGTTGAGCATTTGCGGCAATTCGTCCAGGCGCAGGCGGCGCAGAACACGTCCGACGCGTGTCACCCGCGGGTCGTTTGTTAGCGTTATGGCGCTCTCACGATCACCAGCACGATGCGAATTCACCTGCATGGTCCGAAATTTGAAACAGGTGAATTCCTTGTTGCCGAAACCAATCCGGCGCTGAGAAAACAATACCGGACCTTCTGAATCTAGTTTTATGAGAACGGCGATCAGAATCAGGAAGGGTGACAGCATGCAAAGCGCAATAGCCGCTGCTATCCAGTCGGTCACGTGCTTGAAGGCCATATAGGTTCTACTGATGCGCAATGGGGTGGAACTGGACTTTTGCCCAAACTCCGACAACGCCCGGCCGTTCATCAAGACGGTCCGTTGGGCTGTTGCATCTTCGGCTTCTGAAAGGGTCATAATGTGAATGCTTTTCAAACGGATACTGAGCAAGGAAAGAAAAAACTTTGTTATTTTACCGTTGGTTAAGCATGTATATCTAGTCAGTGTAATTGCCTATGCAACAAACTGCGCATGTCCGGCTAATCCGGCGTAGACAAATATGAAATACTGAGTAGAGTTCTGGATCGTCAGTAAGTAGTGTTACGTATTCCGTTTCACGAAAAGCTAGAACTATTCCATGTGGCCCGATGAAGGGTTGCGTAATCGTTTTTAGGCTTGGCATGCAAACCTGAATGCCTGCGTTACGGGAAGATGAAGCGATCGCAATCGCGCTGGGTTTTTGCTTGGGCTTGTCTGTGGCGCTGCGCATCGGGGGCGTTGCGGCTGCCGGGGAGTGCTGGCGATTGCTGCGATCTTCCTGGCGAGTTTTGCCGTCGGCATGCCGACAACTTCTACCTGGATTGATTTGGTGCTGGCCGTTCTCGCCTACAATCTCGGGCTTGCGGCGTCCTTGGCGATTGTCGCCTGGCGCATTGTGGAGGTGGACCCGCCTGATGGGACCGCTTGGCGGCTTGGCTAAGGTGGATCCGGGTTGGTTTGCGCCGCCATTTTCTCCGTCGTGTTTTCCCTGGCATAGACCTCGTCGGGTGTCCTGGCGCCGAAGCCCGAGTGCGGGCGTCGCCGGTTACAATAGTCTGTCCAGGAACCGATCCCGGCACGCGCCGCGCTGCCGGTCTCGAAGGCGTTGAGGTGGACGCATTCGTATTTCAGGCTGCGCCACGGCCGCTGGATGGAGATGCAGATGCCAGTGAGCGAGCCCGTCACTGATTCGGATGGATGACCCGCATCCAGTTTTTCATGAAACTGCTGCGCTTGCTGCTGTCGAGAAACACCAACAGCCCGGGTCCGAGCGCCACGCGATAGATGGGGCTGGGACCCGACTGTTCGCCACCATAAGCGGCGAGCATGTCGAACTGCGAAGTGGCGGTCGGGTGGTAGCCCATCGTGTTGGCGACGATCGCCTGCGCCTGTTGGGAGAGCAGATAGTCGATGAAGCGGCCAGCAAGCTCCGGCTGGTGGGCGGCACGGGGGATAATCGCAGTCTGCGGCACGACGAGCGTGTAGTCGGACGACAGAACAATGCCGATCGGCGCGCCGGCGCTGACACGCTCTCTGGCATAGGGGCCGAGCGTGTTGTAGCCGATCAGCGCATCACCTGTTTCAACCGCATCGAGTATGTCGGAGGTGCGCGAAGCCAGTCGCAGGCCGCGCTCGCCAAAGACCGCCATCAGGTGCCAGTACTGGCTCGACAGCACCGAATCCTGCGTCGCCAGCAGATAGCCGACGCCCGAGGTGGCGATGTTGTAGGTCATGACGCGGTTCTGGAACTTGTCCGGTTGGTCGCTGAGAAGACGGATCAGCGCCTGCCGGGAGTGCGGCACCTCGCTGTCCTTGAGAAAAGTCTTGTTGTAAACGACGACCACCGGTTCCTCGAAGATGGAAAAGATCTCGTCGCGCCAATTGGCCCAGTCGGGCAAGGCAGAGGTCGCCGATGAAACATACGGCTTGGTATAACCGTCGTTGACCAGCTTGACCTGAAGGTCCACCGCCGAACTCACTACCAGGTCCGGCACGGTCTGTTTGGCACTCTCCAGCACTTTGGCGTAGAGCTCGGTGGTCAGCATGTCCGTGTATTCCACCGAGATATCGGGATTGGAGGTCTGGAAGCCGAGGATCAGCGGCTCCATGAAACGCTGATCCAGGGCGGAGGCGATGTGCAGGACCATATGCTCCTGGCCGGGTGCCTCGAAGAGTACCGGCGCCTGGGCGAGACCGATGGAGGACAGCAGCGCCGTGCCGGCAAAAGCAAGGGTGCCAAGCCATGATTTGCGGCCGCCTCCGCCCCTGCGGCGAGGCCGTTCTTGAACTGTGCGACCGGGCAGGGGAAAGGTGAGGTGGACGGTCAGTCCGCCACCGGGCGTGTCGTCCAGCTCCAATACCGCGCCATGCGCATCTGCGGCAACGGCGACTATCGCAAGGCCGAGGCCGCTGCCCGAGGTGCCGCCCACGTCCTGTCCTCGGATGAATCGCTGCATCACCGACGGCTTTTCCACATCGGATATGCCCGGTCCATGGTCCGCGACCGTAATGACGGCACCACGGCTGGCCGTGGCGGGTTCGATCGATATCTCGATGGGACCGTCGGCGCCGGCATATTTCATCGCGTTGTCGACGAGGTTGGCGATGGCTTCTCGCAAAATTACCGAATCGCCTTCCACCATGACCGGACCTGCGAGCGATTGGCAGGAAATTCCGACCTCAACGTCCTCGGCGACAACGGTCGCCCGGTAGACCACTTCACTGACCATTTCCGCCAGATCGACCGGCTCGGTCTGCATCGCTTCGGAACGGTGGACGATGGCGGCGTGGTTGAGAAGTTGGGTGGTGAGTTCGCTGGCGTCCACGGCATTGCGATGAATGCGCCCGACAAGGGTGCGCAGGCGTTCTGGATCCGACTCGTCCACGGCAAGTTCGGCCTGCACGCGGAGCGAGGCAAGCGGCGTCCGAATCTGATGAGCGGCATCGGCGATAAAGGTCCTGGAGTATTCCAGATTATGCTCCAGACGCGCCATCATGATATTCACCGCCTCGACCAGCGGGGTAACTTCAGTCGGTATCGGGACGCTTATGGGCTGGAAGTTGTTGGGGCCACGACCGCGGATCACGGTAGCCAGCACGCGAAGCGGAGCGAGGATGCCGTGGATTCCAAACCAAGCGGCACCGACGCCGAAGAACAGTGCAATGACGAGCGGCAGGATGGAATAGGCAAGAATGTTCTTGGCAAGGGAATCGCGCTCCTCCTTGGTGCTGGCGACGACGATGGTCACCCATTCGCCTGTGGGAGTATGACCGACCAATCGGCCGAGGCGGACGAGGCGGATGGGACTATCGAGATACCTGGCGTTGCCGAACGTCGGTTCGTTGCGCGAGACGGGCTGACCCGGCAGGTTCTCGTAGCCGGTGATCAGGCTGCCGTCGGAGCGCACGACCTTGTAGAATACGCGGTCGCGCCGGGAGGTGGCGAGCATGCTCAACGAGGAATAAGGCAGATCCACGGTGATGTTGCCGTCCTCGACCTGCACGGAGTCGGCAATGGAAAGTGCCGAGGCCGAGAGCAGTTGATCATAGGCGCTGTTGGCAGCATGGCCGGCGAAAGCATTGAGAAAGCCGATCATGGTGAGCGAAAGCAGGGCAAGCACGGCAGAGACCACCAGCATGATGCGCGGCAGCAAGGAGCCCCGATCGGTGGGCGCGACGGGTTTAGTCGATGTGTCGCCAGCCGGCTCTACGTCGTCGTCAAGGCCTTGTGCAGCGGCTGACCTCTCTTGTGCCGATGCATCAGGCATCGGAAAGTTTTTCGGCGACATATCCCAAACCATGCACCGTACGGATGCTCACCGAGGCGCCATTGATCTTTTGTCTCAGGCGCGAGACATAAAGCTCGATGGCATTGGGTGCGACGGCCTGATCCAAGCTGAAAAGGTCGTTGATCAACATGTCCTTGCTCATCACCCGGCCCATGTTGGCAAGCAGAACCTCCAACAGCCGGAATTCACGCGAGCTCAGGTCGAGATTGCGCTTGCCGACGCGGACCTGTTTGGTGGCAGTATCAAAGATGAGGTTGCCGATGATTGTCTTGGAGGTGACCTGGCCATAGGCACGGCGCAGGAGCACGCGGCAGCGCGCTTCCAGCTCGCGCAGGTCGAAGGGCTTGACCAGATAGTCGTCGGCGCCAATGTCGAGGACATTGACCTTGCAGTCGACTTGCGAACGGGCCGTCATCACCAGTACCGGCGTGGCGTCGTGACGGCGGCGGAGGGTTTTCAGCACGCTTTGCCCGTCGACTTTGGGCAGCATGAGATCGAGGATGATTAGCTGGTACTGTTCGGTGGCAAGCAGCTCGTTTGCGGCGGCGCCGTCCACCACGTGGTCGACGGCGTAGCCCCTTTTGCGCAGGTCGGTTCCGACCGCGTCGGCAAGGTCAACGGAATCCTCCACTAGCAGTATGTGCATGGCCACCTAGCCCTCTGGTTGTTTCCGGAGCGATTGCGATGGTGCCTACTAGGGCGCACCAATCTCGCCAGCTATCCGTGGGAAGAGGCAAATGCAGCGTTGTTTTGCGAATGGGCGTGCCCCGGCATAGGCCGGCGTTTCGGCCCCGGTCGGCGTGCCCGATATCGGTCAACCGGCGGCGGCATATATTTCTTCTCTCCAACCGCACCGTCAGTCCCTCTCCCCTCAGGACTTCGTCATTCGATTCCACCGAGTCCCTCCCACCCAGTGCCGTCCTAGTTTACACACAAAGAGCCGATCAGAAAGGGGGTGACTGACATAGGGTCACCGCGTTTGGCAGAGTTCTTGCAGTACGGCCGCAACGAGGTGTTTGCAGCGCCAACCGTGGCGAGTTGGTCAAACCGTCACCGCTATGGTCACGACGCAAAAGGCGGCCGAGATCGACGAATTGACCAGCAAACGAAGGTGGTCGCGGCAAAGCCTGAAGGCCCGCCGGAAGTTTGAGTTCCATCCTGCCGACAATGGCGGACAGAATGAACGGGGCGGTTGTTTTTCCAGAGCGTTACGTCGGAAACGGCGACCGAAGAGAACCGTTGCGAACGCTCGCCGCAACTGTCGGCCTTGCGCGATTCCCAAAGAATCTGACGCTCTTTGGGACTTCTGTGCACTGGTCAGCGCAACAGTCCGTCGCCATGACAGGAATATGACAGCTTCGCCCTCTACTGCTGATAAATCTGCGCACGAAAACGTTGCGTCGGAAAAAAGGAGGAGAAACATGAGAACGCTTATTGCGGCAGGCGCTGCTTTTTTCGCTGTCATGGCATTTGCCGGGCCGGCTCAGGCCTTCGACATCACCAATTCCGAATGCATCGCACCGGCGGGGGCCGGGGGCGGCTGGGACTTTACTTGCCGGCAGGTCGGCAAGACGCTTTATGACATCAAGGCTATTCCTGAACCGATGGCGGTCGTCAATCTCGAAGGCGGCGGCGGCGGTGTCGCTTACGCCGAAGTTGTCGCCAAGCACGATACCGAAGACAATCTGATCGTCGCCGCTTCGTCGGCCACGACCACCCGCCTGGCCCAGGGCGCCTATCCGAACGCCAGTATGGATCAGATGCGCTGGATCGGGACCATCGGATCCGACTATGGCGTCATTGCCGTGGGCAAGGATTCCCCGATCAATTCGCTCACCGAGCTGTTCGAAAGGATCAAGGCCGATCCAAGGTCCATCGCCTTTGGCGGCGGTTCCGCGGTCGGCGGATGGGACCACCTCAAGGTGCTGATCGCCGCCAAGGCCGCCGGCATCGATGACGTCAAGTCGATCAAGTACGTCGCCTTCGAGGGGGGCGGCGAGGCGATCACCACTCTGCTGGGCGGCTATATCCAGGCCTATACCGGTGACCTGTCCGAAGCCAAGGGCTTCGCCGATTCCGGCGACATCAAGATTCTGGCCGTGTTGGCGGAAAAGCGCCTGACCGGCGAGGGCTTCGAAAACTTCCCCACTGCCAAGGAGCAGGGTATCGACGCCGTTGGTGCCAACTGGCGTGGGTTCTACGGTCCTGGTCACATGAGCGACGAAGCCTATGATTTCTGGTCCCAGGCGATCAAAACGGTCTACGATAGCCCGGAATGGAAAACCGTCATGGCCAATAACGGCTTGATGCCGCTAGACAAATCGGGTGCAGACTTCCAAGCCTTCGTCAAGAAGCAGATCAAGGATACGGCGGCCCTGAGCCGCGAGATCGGCATCCTGCAATAATCCCGGAAGAACGGGAACAGCTATGGGCCGGGCGGCTTGTGTTGCTCGGCCCGGGTTTGGGGAAAATCTGGGAGGGGACGATGAGCGACCGGATCTTCGGTGGCGTCTGCTTGTTGCTGGCGGCCTTTTATATTTTCTTTGCCTCGCAAGTTCGTATCGGTTTCATGTCCGATCCGATGGGACCGCGCGCCTTTCCGATCGGCATCGGCATTGTTCTGATGCTTGCAAGCATTTATCCGATCATAAGGCCCGACGCCGAGCCCAAATGGCCGAAGTTGCGTCGCGTTCTCGAAATCCTGTTCGCGATAGCGGTGATGATCGCCTACACCTACGCCCTGCCCGAATTCGGGTTCACCGTTTCAACAACCATTGCCGCCGGACTTCTGAGCTGGCGCTTGGGTGCCTCGCCGATCAAGGCCGCGCTTGCCGGGCTCGTCATCGCCGTCAGCATCTTTGTGCTGTTCCGGCTCGTGCTGAAGCTTTCTCTGGCCGTCGGTCCCTGGGGGTTCTGAAATGGATATTCTTGGCCATCTCGCCGACGGATTCGCCATCGCTCTCACCTGGCAGAACCTCGGGCTTGCGCTTATCGGATGCGTTCTGGGGACCATCATCGGTGCGCTGCCGGGGCTCGGACCCTCCAATGGCGTCGCCATTCTCATTCCGCTTGCCTTCACCCTCGGGCTGGCGCCAACTCCGGCCCTGATCCTTTTGACCTCGGTCTATTACGGGGCCATGTATGGTGGCCGCATCTCCTCGATTCTTGTGAACATTCCCGGCGACGCGCCTGCCTTGATGACGACGATCGACGGCTACCCCATGAACAAAAACGGGCAAGCGGGTGAGGCTCTGTCCCTGGGGGGCATCGCTTCATTCGTCGGCGCCTTTTTCGCCACCTGGGGTCTGGTCTTTCTCGCGCCGCAGCTGGTCAAGCTGGCGCTGATGTTCGGACCGGCCGAGTACTTTGCCCTGTACGTTCTCGCCTTCGCCACGCTCGGCGGCATCGCGGCGCGCAACCAGGCCAAGTCGGTGATCGCCACCGCGCTCGGGCTCGGCATCGCCATGGTCGGCGTCGATCACCAAACGGGCGTGCCGCGCCTGACCTTCGGCGACATCCATCTTTATGACGGCATCGATTTCCTCATCGCCATTGTTGGCATGTTCGCCATTTCCGAGGTTCTTCTTTTCATCGAACAGCGCGGCAGCACCTCGTCCGAGGGCACGAAGGTCAAGCTCGGACGCATCTATCCGCCGCTGTCCATGCTCAAGCAGACGGTCGGCAGCATGACCCGCGGCACCATCGTCGGCTTCATTTCGGGCGTGTTGCCCGGAGCCGGCGCCTCGCTCGGCTCGTTTGTCGCCTATACGCTCGAAAAACGCCTGAAGAACAAGAACGACACCTTCGGCAAGGGCGATCCGCGTGGCGTCGCGGCGCCGGAAGCGGGCAACAACGCCGCCGCCGGCGGGGCGCTGGTGCCCATGCTGGCGCTCGGGGTGCCGGGTTCGGGGACGACGGCGGTGCTTCTGGCCATGTTGATGGCGCTCAACATCACGCCTGGCCCGCTTTTGTTCGCCAAGCACCCGGACGTCATCTGGGGCCTGATCGCCGCCCTGTTCATCGGCAATATCATGCTGCTGATACTGAACCTGCCGCTGGTCGGCATCTTCGTGCGCGTGCTGCAGATCCCGAGCAAATATCTCATGCCAGGTGTGGCCATGATCTCCTTCGTCGGCATTTACGGCATTTCCGGATCGACCTACGACCTTATGGTCATGATCGTTTTCGGCGCTCTCGGCTATGTCCTGAGAAAAATCGACGTGCCGATGGTGCCGGTGATCCTCGGCATCCTGCTGGGCAATATGATGGAGAAGAGTCTCAGGCGCGCTCTGACCATATCGGACGGCGATTTCAACGTCCTCATCGGCTCGCCCATGGCGATCACTTTGTGGATTCTCGTCCTCCTCGGTTTCTCCGCCCCGTTCGTGCTCGGCCGGTTCAAGCCGAAAAGGGAGGGCATCGTCTAGAGCGGCGTGCGTTCAGGTTGAATCGCTTCGCCGCTCCATGTTCTTGTGGTCGCATCCTTCGGACCTCAAATCGTGCCTCCGGCACGATTTGGCCCTTCGGGTCGGTCCTCGGTTGGCGCAAAACCGGGACCCACTTTTGCCCACGATGCTCCAGAGCAAGACGATCTTGGCCGAAACGCCACAGATCCGCGCCGCTTCGGCCCTGCAAAACCGGTCCTGGATGAACGCCAGCGTCATCTCCTCTCCACGTCGGGGCGTCAGACGGGCATTCTTGTGGATGTCCATTCGGACCCTCCGTTGAGTGCTGAAGCCTGGCAACTCCAGTCTCCTCGGTCCGGTCCGAATGGACAACCTCCCGAAAGCTCACAGCTAGGGCGTTTTCAGGCGAAGTGGATACCGGTTCGCCGGTTCGAAAATGCGACCACTCAA
>CAZKTH010000092.1:0-11338 GCA_964555575.1 uncultured Devosiaceae bacterium
TTTGGTCTCATGAGCGATGGAGACATACTCGCACAATTGCGCGGCCAAGGGTTCCCCCGTGAAGGGGGGAATGGGCCGCTCTATCTGCAATTGGCCGACGCGCTGCGCGGTCTGATCGCGATCCGCCAATTGGCAATGGGCACGGCGCTGCCGCCGGAGAGGGAGCTGGCCAAAGGCCTCACCATCGGCCGCATCACCGTCCGCAACGCCTATCGCGAGCTGATCCGGACCGGTGAGATCGAGGTGCGCCGTGGGAGTGGGACCTTTGTCTCCAGTTCCATACCTCATTTCGAGCAGCCGCTGTGGCGCCTGACTTCCTTTTCGGAAGACATGCGGGGACGTGGACTCGAACCGGCATCGCGCGTCGTCCGACGTGCGCAATCGCTTCCGAACCCGGAGGAAATTCTTCTGTTCGGGGTGTCGGCGCGGGAGAAGATGCTGCGTCTTGACCGCCTGCGCATCGCGGACGGCATGCCGGTCGCGATCGAGCGCGCGGTGGTTCCGCTGTTTCTGGTCGGCGACGATCTTGACGGTCGCAGCTCACTGTATGCGGCGCTGGCCCGCCATGGTCACAAGCCGGTCCGCGCCATGCAGAGGCTGACTTCGGCCGGGATCGACGCGGCCGATGCAAAAATGTTGGGCGTCGAGCCGAACACACCCTGCCTGCTCATCGACCGCGTCAACCGCTCAGCCGACGGACGCGTTGTGGAGTTCACCCGCTCCCGCTATCGCGGCGACGCCTATGATTTCGTCGCCGAACTGACCATCGGAAACTGATCGTGTCCCAACCGAGCCTCATGCCGAGCCAAGCCAACCAGGCCCTGGAAGTGATCATGCGTCTATTCAGGAACCGGGCAGGTGAGATTGCCAAGATTGGGCGCTGGCTCACCACCGCACCGCCGGTCGTCGTGACGCTCAAGGCACGCGGTTCGTCCGGTCACGCCGCGACCTTTTTCAGATACCTAATGCAAGCCCGCGCCTGCAGTCCGACCGCCGAAGTCATGCCGAACACCGGAAGCGGGCTGATCGATCCGCTGGTCGGGCTGCTGCCCTGCTACCGCATGATCGAAGCGGTGGCCCGCATGCGTGGCTTCGACCCAGACAAACCGCGCAATCTCATGAAAGTCACGGAGACGGTGTGATGAAAAAGGCATTTGTCGGCGCCCGCGGCTTCGATGGCGAGAGCTTTTGCGATGGCCACGCACCGATCCTCGAAGGAAAATCGATCGCCGCAATTGTGCCGGCTTCGGAAGTTCCGGACACCGTCGAACAGGTCGCGCTTGCAGGCGGGTTGCTGGCGCCGGGATTCATCGATGTCCAGGTGAATGGCGGTGCCGGGATCATGTTCAAAGACGATCCGTCGCCCGAGACCATGTTCACCATTATGAAGGGCCATCGCCCCTACGGCACGACAAGCGTCATGCCGACGCTGATCACCGATACGCGCGATGTGCGCGATCGCGCACTGCATGCCAAACCGGCAGCAGTGGCGGCCGACAAAGGCGTTGCCGGATTGCACCTCGAAGGGCCGCATCTCGCGCCGGCCAAGAAAGGCACACATGTGTCCGACCTGATGCGCCCGATGACGGACTTCGATGTCGAGACCCATGTCGACGCCGCTTCCGCGCCGGGCAAGCTCATGATCACAATCGCTGCAGAGCAGGTGACGCCCCGGCAGGTTTCCCGCCTGACCGACGCCGGCATCATCATCTGCATCGGCCATTCCAGTACCGATGCCGGTACGGCGGCCAAGCTGTTCGCCGCCGGCGCACGCGGCGTGACACATCTGTTCAACGCCATGGGCAATCTCGGGCATCGGTCGCCGGGTCTTGTTGGCGCCGCTCTCGACACACCCGAGGTCTGGGGTGGCATCATCGCAGACGGCCATCACGTCGATCCCATGGCGTTGCGCGTCGCTCTTCGCGCCAAGTCGGCGAACGGACCGGGCAAGCCGTTCTTCATCATCGACGCCATGTCGCTCGGCGGACAGAGGCAGATCGAACGGCCATGACCAAGGGCGGCTACCTGCTCGGCATCGATGCCGGTTCGTCGCTGTGCAAGGCGGCCTTGTTCGATGCCGAGCATCGCCTGATCGCCGTCGCGCGGGAACGCACGCCCCTGAGCCGCCCGCATCCGGGCTGGAGCGAAGCCGATCCGGACCGCGCCTGGGCCGCTGTCGTCACCGTCATCCGCGATGTCGTTTCAAAAGCCGGCATCGCTGCGTCCGAAATCCGCGGCATCGGCTTGTCCGCCGCCATGGTCGGCGCCTGGTTCCTCGATGGGGACGGCACTGTCCTGAGGCCCGGCATAAACTGGGAAGACAGCCGGTCCCAGCCGGTTCTCGACCGCATGGCCGGGATCGATCCCGACTTCATGTCGAAGATCTTCATGTCTTCCGGTTCCGTCCTGCAGCAGGGCTGCACCCTGCCGGTGACGGCGTGGTTCCGCGACAATCAGCCGGATGTGCTGGCAAAGGCGCGTCACATCGTTTCCTACAAGGACTTCATCCGCTTGCGCTTGACCGGCAAAATCGCCACCGACCGCAGCGAGGCTTCGGTCATCCCCGGCAATGCCAGAACGCGCGCGCGCAGCGATGCCATGTTCGAGCTGTTCGGATTGACCGAATTCGCCGGCAAGTTCCCGCCGGTCATGGATTCCGAAACCCTCATCGGCGGCTTGTCCCAAGAGGCGGCCAGCCTGACCGGTTTGCCCGAGGGCCTGCCCGTCGCGGTCGGCGCCGGTGATGTCCCCTGCACCGTCATCGGCGCCGGAGGACTGCGGCCAGGCCGGGCGACGGTCGTGCTCGGCACAACCTGCATGGTCGGCATCTGCCACGACACGCCGGTGTTTACACCGCCCGATCTCGGGCTCTTGTTTTCTCTGCCCGGTGATTGCTGGTACCGCGCCATGGTCAATGTCGCCGGCACGCTCAACCTCGACTGGGCAATGACGGTTCTTGCCGCCGAGTTCACCGAAGCGCCCGACCGCTTCGATCGCATCACCGAACTTGCCAGATCCTCGTCCATAGGATCGAACGGCGTGGTCTACCTGCCCTATCTGAGCGAAAGCGGCATCATTGCCCCGGTCGTTGACCCGCAGGCACGGGCCCAGTTCTCCGGTCTCGCGCCGGTTCATACGCGCGCGGACATGCTGCGGGCCGTGTTCGAGGGCGTCGCCTTTGCGCTGGTCGATCTGGTCGACCTGCTCGAGTTCGACGGCAGGGAGATCAACCTCGCCGGCGGCGGCGGTCACAGCAGCTTCTGGATGCAGATGATCGCCGATGCGCTTGGCCGCGACGTGGTTGTGCCCGATGGCGACGAACTGGGTGCCAAGGGCGCCGCGCTGATCCTTGCCACGGCGCTCGGCGATTTCCCCGACATACGCACGGCCAGCGCGCCCGCGTCCGCCGCCCACAGGCGCTTTTCGCCCGACGAAAACGCCGCCCCGGCCTATGCCCGCGCCCATGCGCATTTCAGCGCAGTCCGCAAGGCACTGATTTTACGCTAATTTTGGTTGTTCTGCGACGCTCGCCACTCTTGACTCATAGGTGGTATATACCATTTAATAGTCGGGCTATACCACTTTGGGAGGGCGTGTGGTCATGGGCGAAGCCGACCTACCGATCTACCGGCAGATCGCATCGTCGCTCGAAGCGGAGATCGCTTCGGGAAAGCTGAAGGAGGGCGACAAGCTGCCCTCCGAGCGGGCCATGGCCGAAACGCTCGGCATTTCCCGCATGACCGCCCGCCAGGCGCTTCGCCACCTGACCACCAAGGGCATCCTGGTCACCCGCACCGGACACGGCACTTTCGTCGGGCAGCCGCTCATCCGCCAGAAGCTGTCGACGCTTACCGGCTTCACCGAGGAAATGGAGCGGCAGGGCCGGCGCAGTTCCTCGATCGTCGTCGAGTCCGACGTGGCGCGCGCCGACAAGCAATGCGCTGCCGCACTCAGCATTCCGGAGGGCAGCGAAGTGCTGCGGCTCGTGCGTGTTCGCCTCGTCGACGACACGCCACTCGCCGTGGAAACGACCGAAATCCGCGCCGATATCGCGCCGGGCCTGCTCGATAGGGGCGATTTCGCTCATGACTCGCTTTACGCCATCCTGCGCAGCAAATTCGACATCAATCCCGCCTCGGCCGAACAGACGCTCGAGGCGTCGCTCGCCTCGCCCGGCGTCGGACGAACGCTCAGGGTCGCCGAAGGTGCCGCCGTTCTCAAACTGACCCGCCTCACATTCGACTCGAACGGCACGGCCTTCGAATACGTCCGCTCGATCTATCGCGGCGATGCCTTCGTGATGAAGGTCGACCTCACTATTGGAGCCACATGAAGCCAATGACCACTTTGACCGATGGCTATTTTGACGAGCTGATCCACCGGCTGACGGATCTGAAAACCGATGCGGAGCCGGCCATGAAGGCCGCCGCCGACGCGATCTTCACTGCCGCAAAGGCCGATGCCCGCGTCTACATTTTCGGGACCGGACACTCCCACATGCTGTCCGAGGAAATGCACTTTCGTGCCGGAGGCCCGGCCATGACGGTGCCCATTCTCGCCAGCTCGACCATGCTCCACGAGGGCGCCGTCGCCGGCACGGCCTATGAGCGCACGCCGGGCATCGTCCGCCCGATCTTCGAGCGCTACGACATCCACGCGGGCGACATCCTGTTCGTCATCTCCAATTCCGGCGTCAACGCTGCGCCGCTCGAAGCCGCTCGCGTCGGCCGCGAGCTCGGATGCACCGTCATCTGCATCACCTCGCTTGCCTATTCGACCGCCTCGGCCGCCAAGACCGGCGGTGAACGGTTGGCGGACCTGGCCGACATCGTCATCGACAACGGCTCGCCGCCCGGCGACGCCGTCATGGCCATTCCCGGCTCACGACTCAAGGTGGGTCCCATCTCCACCGCGATCGGCGTGACCATTCTGAACGCCATCTTTGTCGACGTCGCTGCCCGGCTCGCCGCTGCGGGCGACGCGAAAATCTACCTGAGCGCCAACATGCCGGGCGCGAAGGAGATCAATCAGGAGCTGGTTGCACGGTACAGGCCGCGCAATCCACATCTCTGAGACACGGGCCTTGTGCCCACCAAAAAGGGAGATTCGGACATGAAAAAACTGACGGCATTATTGGCGGGCGCCACCCTGTTGACGCCACTCGGCGTACTTGCGGCGCCGGTCGAAATCACGCTTTGGCACATGGAGCAGCCGCCGCAACGCGTCGAGCGCGTCCAGGAAATGATCGATGCCTTCAACGCGGCGAATCCGGACATCATCGTCAAGCAGGAGCCACAGAACTGGGGCGAAATCTATGCCAAGGCCCCGGCCGCGATCTCCGCTGGCGCGGGTCCGGACATGCTGTTCGCCCTTCCGGACTTCACACCGATCCTCAAGAACATCGGCGCCTTGACCTCGGTCAAGGACTTCGTCGGCGAACTCGACGCCCGCCATGGTTTCATCGACAGCGCCGTCGAGGCCTACAGCTATGACGGCGGTATCTGGGCCGTACCGCTCTACAACATGTCCATGAACCTGTGGTACCGCAAATCGGTGTTCGAGGCCGCCGGCGTCGCGGTGCCGGAGACCTGGGACGACTGGAAGGCGGCCGCCAAGGCGCTGTCCTCGGATTCGATGTACGGCATCGGCCTGCCCGCCAACAAGCAGCTGTATACGGACCAGACCGTCTATTCGGTCATGGCCAATGGCGGCGCGTCCGAAATGTACAACGCCGATGGCACCCTGCGCTTCGACAATCCGGAAACGGTCGCCGCCTACGCCTACTACGCCGATCTCGCCAGCCTCTCCCCGCCGGACAACGCGTCCTGGACCTGGGGCGAAGCGGAGGCCTGCTTTGCCTCCAACAGCTGCGGCATGGTCATGCAGTTCACCGTCATCTCCACCTATGACACCCAGGCCGAAGGCGATGCCGCCGATCTCGGCGTGGCCGCCATCCCGATGAAGGCCGGTGAAAGCGAGCACGCCACCATCGCCTATCCGAACGCGGTGATGCTGCTCAGCAAGGACGAAGCCAAGCTCGAAGCGTCCAAGAAGTTCGTCAGTTACCTGCTCGAGCCGGAGAACTACGGCCGCTTCCTCAACATGGAACCGGGCCTGTTCATGCCGGTCACGGCCGACGGCGCCAAGGCCGCGAGCTTCTGGAACGACCCGATGGTCCAGAAGTATAGTTCCCAGATCAAGACGGTGATCGAGAACTCGAAGAACGGCAAGCTGTTCGGCTTCACGTCCGGCCGCGTCTTCCCGGCGATCGCCGCGATTTCGGCCCAGAACCTGATCGCCGAAACGCTGCAGTCGATCACGGTCAACGGCATGAGCCCGGCTGAGGCGGTTGCCGCCGGCCAGGCCCATATGGAAGAAGTCTCGCAGTAGCGAGAAAGGGAGTCCCGGATGCGACAGGCCCGTCTATATGCCTTTGTGTTTGTCGGTCCGGCGCTCCTGCTGCTGGCGGCCATCCTCGGATGGCCGCTGGTCTCCGCCATCCTGTTGAGCCTTCAGGACGTCCGCTCGGTCGGCTCCGAAGGTGACTGGGTGGGTCTTGCCAATTACGAGAAGGTTCTGACCAATCCGACCTTCTGGCGTGCGGCATGGCTCAGCCTGGTCTGGGTCCTCGCCAATGCCGTTGTACAGACCCTGCTCGCACTTGCCGCGGCGCTCGTGCTCAACCAGAAATTTCCCGGCGTGAAGGTCGCGCGGACCTGGATTATCCTCACATGGATCGTCCCCACGGTCGTCGTCGTCATGATCTGGCGCTGGCTGTTCTCGACCTCGGGCGGCATGATCAATCCGCTGCTCATCCAGTTCGGCATCATCAGCAGGCCCATCGGCTTCTTCGCGACGCCCGACTCGGCGATGTCCACGCTCATCTTCATCAATTCCTGGCGCTGGTTCCCCTTCATCGCGCTGATGATGCTCGCCGGCCTGACGCGCATTCCGGGTGACCTCTATGAAGCCGCGCGCATCGACGGTGCCAACGCCTTCAAACGGTTCACGCGCATCACCTGGCCGCTTCTGGCGCCGACGCTCGGCGTACTTCTCGTCATCGGGACATTGTTGTCGTTCAATGTGTTCGACATCATCTGGCTGTTGACGAGCGGTGGCCCGGCCGGTGGCACGCGCACATTGCCGGTATTGATCTACGAAACGGCCTTCAAGGGCTACCGGCTCTCGGAGGCATCGGCCGTTGCCGTGCTGGCGACCATCCTGCTGATGGTGTTCGCGGCCTTTGCCACCGGCTCGCTTGCCGACGCGGGGAAGGACCGATGAGACGATCTTTGCCCTGGAACATCGTTCTGGTGCTGGTCATCGCCTTTTTCCTGGCCATCGTCTTTCTGCCGTTTTGGTGGGTGGCCAGCGGCTCGATCAAGGTGCCGCAGGAGATCATCTCCCGCGCACCGACGATGATCCCCGAATCCTTCACGCTTCAGCATTATCAAAAGCTGCTCTCGCATTCGGATTACATGACCTACATGGTCAACTCGATCAGCGTCGCAACGCTGTCGACGCTGATCACGCTGGTTCTGGCCGTCCCCGCCGCCTACGCCTTCTTCCGCCTGCGCTTTCCCGGGCGCGAAATGCTGTTCCGCATCATCCTGCTCGCCTACGCCTTTCCGAGCATCGTCGTCCTCATTCCCCTGTTCGGCATGTTTGCCAAACTCGGGCTGGTCGACACCAGGGCGGGGCTTGTCATCGTCAACGTGACCTTCGCCCTGCCCTTCTCGATCTGGATGCTGCGTTCCTTTTTCGGATCGGTGCCGCTCGAAATCGAGGAGGCCGCCGTCATGGATGGCGCCCCGCCGCTGACGCTGCTGCGGCGCATCATGATCCCGCTGATCGCGCCGGGCATCGCCAGCGTCGGCATTTTCGCCTTCGTCACGGCCTGGACCGAATACGTCTTCACCTCGGTTCTGATCCTGTCCGACGCCAAGCGCACGGTGCCTGTCGGTTTTTCCGGCATCATCGGCCAATACCAGGTCGACTGGGGCCTGCTGCTTGCCGGGGCCAGCTTCGCCACCCTTCCCGTTGTCCTGCTGTTCGCCCTGATCGGCCGCTGGTTCGTCGCCGGTCTGACGGAGGGCGCGGTCAAGTGATGTTTGTACCTGCTATCGAGACCGGACACGATAATGGCTGAACTCAAGCTCAACAAAGTCAAGAAGAACTTCGGCACGGTCGAGGTCATTCGCGACGTGGACCTCAAGGTCGAAAGTGGCGAATTCGTCGTCTTTGTCGGCCCGTCCGGCTGCGGCAAGTCCACTTTGCTGCGCATGATTGCCGGCCTCGAGGATGTGACCGCCGGCTCTGTCGAGATCGATGGTGCCGACGTCACCAAGAAGGAACCATCGCTGCGCGGTATCGCCATGGTGTTCCAGACCTACGCGCTTTACCCGCACATGACGGTTGAGGAAAACATGGCCTTCGGGCTGGAAATGGCCGGCATGCCCAAGAAACAGCGCATGGAGGCGGTGCGGCAGGCGGCGGCGACGCTGCAGCTCGAACCCTATCTGAAGCGCAAGCCCAAGGCGCTTTCCGGCGGTCAACGCCAGCGCGTCGCCATCGGCCGCGCTATCGTCCGCGACCCGAAAATCTTCCTGTTCGACGAGCCGCTCTCCAATCTCGATGCCGAGCTGCGCGTGCAGATGCGCCTCGAGATCGCCAAGCTCCACAATGAACTGGGTTCGACCATGATCTATGTGACCCATGATCAGGTCGAGGCCATGACCCTGGCCACCCGCATCGTCGTTCTCCGCGACGGCGTTGTCGAACAGGTCGGCACGCCCGAGGAACTCTACGCCAATCCGGACAACATGTTCGTTGCCGGATTCATCGGTTCCCCGAAGATGAACATGATCGCGGCAACGGTCACCGGACGCGATGAGTCGGGCGCGGCAACGCTCGACGTGCCGGCACTCGGGCTTTCGAATTTCGTTGTCATGCCGAGAAAGCGCTCCACCGAGCTGCCGAAGGACGTGGTTCTCGGTATCAGGCCGGAACACTTCCATGCCGGGCCGGGCGATGCCGAACTGACGCTTCAGTGCGCCGTGATCGAGAAGCTCGGCGGTGTTTCCTATGTCTATACCGACGCGGGACGCGCCGACGCGCTGACCATCGAGATGCGCGGCATGGCCACTCAGGTACGGCCCGGCGACCACGTCGATCTCGCCGTCAAGGCGACCGACTGTTTCTTGTTCGACACCAACGGCAACCGCATCTGACGCCCCGTTGGGCATTTAGCGACACGATCCTTCTCATGAAACCGGATGGATGCGATCGCGCGATGGCGCCAATGGGGCAGGCAGGAACCGGCGAACCGGCATCCACTTCGCCTGAAAACGCTCTATCTCATTGAAATACAAAGGTAATCATATCTCGTCTCACAAGCATGCTTGCGCGCAGATCGGCCACCTCGCGCCTCATGCCCGAATGACCGGGTTGGGGTCGGAACCGGACTGGCAGGTTCTGGTTCGAAAGACGCAGGAGTCGACAATTTCCTGGATGGGGTGGTTCTTGCCAAGCCGAGCAGTATCGCTTTGTGCGTAAATGTCGGTCGCCTCCGGTCTTGCGCGGACTGAGCTGTCGCCGGTGATACTCATGATCTGGCTCGGTTCATTGCCCCCCGACGGCACCGTCGTTCTCTACATGCAAGGCACTTGTCTCGGACTGGGAAAGAAGCGACCTCAGTTCGGCACCGCCTGCCATCAGTTCGATGACCTCGCCCACCGATTTTTCGCCTCTGACGAACTTGGCGAGGGTTTCGCCACGGCGGAGCACGATGAACCGGTCGCCCACCGAGTGGGCGTGATACGCATTGTGGGTGATGAAGACGACGGCTACGCCCTTGGCCTTGACACTTTCGATCAGACGCAGGACCGTCGCAGACTCGCGAACACCCAGCGCCGCCGTGGGTTCGTCCAGCACAAGCAACCGCGCCCCGAAATGCAGCGCGCGAGCAATGGCAAGTGCTTGTCGCTCGCCGCCTGAAAGTGTGCCGACAAGCTGGTCGCCGCTTTGAACGCGACTGATGCCAAGATCACGCAGGCCGTCAAGGGCGATCCGTGTGGCTTCCTCCATGTCGAGCCGGCTGAAGATCCCGCGACCCCTGGTAGGTTCGGCCGCAAGCACGAAGTTCCGGGCGACGCTCATCAGCGGCAGTGTCCCGACCTCCTGATAGACCGTTGCTATGCCCCTGTCGCGGGCGTCGCGTGGCCCTTCGAAATGGGTCACCTGACCGTCAACCAACAGGTCGCCGACAGAAGGTCGTTCCACCCCGGTCAGCATCTTGATGACGGTCGATTTGCCGGCACCGTTCTCGCCGAGAAGGCAGTGCACCTCGCCGGGAAAGACTTGCATGGACAGGTCGGAAACCGCCTTGACACCCAAAAAGCTCTTGGAGACGTCGCGCAGTTCGATCACAGGTGTCTTGGTCATGAGGAATACCTTTCTATCGGCCCATGGCGATCAGGCGCAGACGATTGTTCGCCATCACCGCCAGCAGCAGCAATAGGCCGATGAACAGTTCGGTCAGGTCGGAGTTCCAGCCGAGAAAGAACACACCCATCGACACAACGCCGTAGGTGACGGCGCCAAAGGCGGTGCCCAGGGGCGAACCGTATCCGCCGGTGAGCAATATGCCTCCGATCACGCATGCAGCGATGCCGCTGAAGATGTATTGGGCGCCCAAGGTGACGCTTCCATTCTGGAAGGTGTAGGTCTCGATGATCCCAACCAACGCCGCACCGAGCGCGGTAAATACGTAAAGGATGATCTTGACCTTGTTGGTGGGTACCCCTGCCAGACGGGCAGTGACGACATTACCGCCGGTGGCGTAGATCCAGTTGCCAAAAACGGTGCGCTGCATGACATAGATGGCCGCCGCGGTCACGAGCAGCCAGTAGACGAGCGAGACCTGGAACTGGTTCCATTTGAAGGAGAACAGGGCCGCGGCAAAATCCGTAGACGGCGCCGAGATGCTGCTCGATCCGGTCAGGGCAATCGACAGTCCCAGAACGCCGCCAGTGACCATGAACATGGTCGACAAGGTCACGATGAAGGAGTGCAGACGAGTCTGAACCACAAGGATGCCGTTGATCAGGCCGACCAGAGCGGCTGCAAGGAAGGCCAGCGCTATCCCGATCCACGAGGGCAGATCGAAGTAGCCGGTCGCCATGGCCACGATGATCGAGGAGGCCCCGGTCACTGCCCCAACCGACAGGTCGAACTCTCCGGCTATCATGAGCATGCCGACCGGAATGGCGATGATTCCGAGCGTTGAGGCGGTATCGAGCCAATAGGCCGTTCCCAACTGGGTCAGAAATCCCTTGTC
>CAZKTH010000093.1:0-11238 GCA_964555575.1 uncultured Devosiaceae bacterium
GTTCTGGAAACTGTTGACGATCCTGTTGAGGTCGAACACGGGCCATCTCCCCTTTTCGTTCCCCGGCATATGGGAATGCCAACTTCCGGCTTCAATGTCCGGTCAGACCATGCGCCGGTCGATGTGACGCTGTTTCCGCAGGCCCGGGAACAAGACCGACCACAGCCCCGCCACGGCCATGGTGCCGGCACCGCCGACAACGACGGCGAAGACCGTTCCCCATTTGGCGGCAACCAGGCCGGCGCGGAACTCGCCCAGTTCGTTGGAGGCGCCGACGAAAACGGCGTTGACCGCCGAAACGCGCCCGCGCACCTCGTCCGGCGTCCATAGCTGGATGAGGGTTTCGCGCAGGACGACGCTGACCATGTCGGCGGCGCCCATGAGCATGAGGGCGCCGATCGACAGCCAGACCAGATTGGAGACGCCGAAAACGACGGTGAAGCCGCCGAACAGCGCCACGCAGACGAACAGGATCAGCCCGGCATGATTGCGGACCGGAAAATGGTGCAGCAGCACGGCGACGCCGATGGCACCGATGCCCGGTGCCGACCGCAGCAGGCCGAGGCCCCAGGGGCCGACATCGAGAATATCGCGGGCATAGACCGGCAGCAGTGCCACCGCGCCGCCAAGCAGCACCGCGAACAGATCGAGCGAAATGGCGCCGAGAACGACCTTTTCGTGCCAGATATAGCGAAAGCCGGCCAGCAGGGTTTCGGCCGTCTTGGTTTCGCCGCTGACCCTCTGCGGCGGCTTCGGGATCAGCAGGATCAGCACCGCCGAGGTCGCGATCAAAAGGACCGCCACGGAAAAGGCCGCGCCTGCCGATATGCCGTAGAGCAGGCCGCCAATGGCCGGGCCGGCGATATTGGCCGACTGCCAGGCCGTTGCATTGAGGGTCAGCGCGTTGCCGAGCGCCGCGGGCGGCACGAGATTGGGCGCCAGCGACGACGCGGCCGGGCTCAGGAAGGCGCGGGCGACACCGGTCAGTACCAGGGCGAAATAGACCGGCCAAATCTCGGCGACATGCCCGGCCGCGGTCAGGAGCAGCATGACGGCGCCGATCGCCTCGACGCCGAGGCTCACGGCGATGATCAGCCGCCGCGAGAAGGTGTCCGAGGCCAGGCCCGTGACCAGCACCAGCAACAGCGCCGGCAGGAACTGCGCCAGTCCGACATAGCCAAGAAACAGCGGATTGCGCGTGATGTCGTAAACATACCAGCCCACCGCAACGGACACGATGTTTCCGGCAAACGATCCGAAGGCGCTGGCGAACCAGTACAGCCGATAGGAGCTGTAGTGGAAGGCCTTGGTGGAAGGCACAGATGGATCGAGGTCGATGCTCATGCGTGATGCGCAATTTCAGGCGGGCCCGGTTGCTTGCCATGCCCAAGGTACCGGGTCAAAACAAAACCCGGCTAGTCCTGCTTTTTTCGCCGGCTCGGGGCACGGTCGGGCCTGGGCCGCTCGTGCCGGCGGTCGAGCGAGGCGAAAACGCCGCGCAGGGTCCGGACCTCCTGTTCGGAAAAGCCGGCCTTGCCGAGCATGGTCCTCAGATTGGCGACGAAGGAGGGGCGTTTTTCCGGCGTCTTGAAAAAGCCGGACCGATCGAGCGCCTCCTCGAGCTGTTCGCACATGCCCAAAAGATCGTCCTTGCTGGCAAGCCGCGCTTCCGGCACCGCGAAGGGCAAAGCCGCCGCCGTCGTTTCGCGCCTCCACTCATAGGCGAGGACCAGCACCGCCTGGGCGATGTTGAGCGAGGCGAAGGCCGGCTCGACCGGCAGGGTGACGATGGCGTCGCACAAGGCCACTTCCTCGTTGTTAAGGCCCCATTTCTCCCGCCCGAACACCAGGCCCGCCCGTCCCGCGCCAGCGACATGGACGGCAAGCCGCCGCGCCGCCTCGTCCGGGCCGATCACCTCATGGGCGAGTTCGCGCCTTCGGGCCGTGGTGGCATAGACCAGCGACAGATCGGCGATGGCGTCCGAAAGCGTGTCGAACACCTGCACCCGGTCGATGACGTGGTCGGCGCGCGAGGCGGCGGCGCGGGCCTTGTCGCTCGGCCAGCCGTCGCGCGGCTTGACCAGACGCAAGTCCCACAGGCCGAAATTGGCCATGGCGCGGGCCGCCGTGCCGATGTTCTCGCCCATCTGCGGTTCGCAAAGGATCACCGCCGGCGACGGATCCAGGGCAATTCCCTTGGTGCGGTCGGTGCCGGCCATCAGGCCTCGTCCCCGTTCAGAGCCCGCCATTCGCTTTCGAGCATGGCGTAATGATATTCCTCGTCCCAGCCGCCCTTGAAAATGGCGTGCTCGCGGAAATGCGCCTCGCGCCGCATGCCGAGCTTCTCCATCAGCCTGAACGAAGCGGTGTTGCGCACGTCGGTGATGCCGAAAATCCGGTGCAGGCGGTAGTGCCTGAAGCCGATATCCATCAGGGCGCGCACCGCCTCGAAAGCATAGCCCTGGCGCTGGAATGCGGGATGAAAGGTGAAGCCGATCTCGCCCTGGCGCGCCTCGGGATTGCGGAAGGCGAGAATGACGTGGCCGATCAGCTCGCCCGTCGCGTCAAGAACCACGCCGAGTTCGAGGTGCCGCCCCGCCCTGCCGTTGAGCGTCATCCACTCCTTGAGCTTTTCCCTGACGGTTTCGCGATCCATCGGCTCCCATAGCTGATAGCGCGCCACCTCCGGCAGGGACAAAAAGGCGTATAGGGCATTCTCGTCCGCCATGGTCAGCGGGCGCAGGGTCAGGCGGTCGGTCGAAAGCGGCAGGAAATCGGACATGATCGGCATTGGAGGCGGTTTGCGCGGCTGCGTGCTTCCTGATGGACAATCGCGCCGCCCGGATCAAGCAATAATCATTTGTCGCACCTCCTCACGCATGCGAAATTTCGAGCGGAAAGCCGTATGGGACGGCCCAGGACCGAAACGGAACCGGGTGTTGCGCATGGAGATGAGCGTCGTCGAACTCAGCGATCGCATCCGCGCGCGGCTCGGCGGCGGACCCGGCCTTGGCGAAAAAAGGATGTTTGGCGGCATCGCCTTCATGCGTAACGGCAACATGCTGGTGGCGCCGATGAAGGGCGGTTCCCTGCTCGTCCGGGTTGGTCTCAAGGGCTATGCCGCCGCCCTCGCCCGCCCCGGCGCCAGCCCGATGACCATGGGCGACAGGACCATGTCCGGTTTCGTCGCGGTCGCGGGCGACGTTCTCGAGGACGACGATGTGCTCGAGGACTGGCTCGCCCTCGCCGAGGCTTTCGTTGCCACTCTCCCGGCCAAATAGACCGGCTCCTTCGTCGGGCGCGTCTTGGTCCGCAGCATGATGCCGTCGCTCTTTTCCGGCACGCCCCGATCGGGGAAGGCCCGCTTGAGCCGCAGGAACCGGCCGGCGGTGCGCTTCGGATCGGTCGTCCTGCGGACATCGGCACAGAGCATCTCGCAATCCTCCATCCTGAAAAGCGCCGGTCTGCATTGAAAACCAGTGCCACGGACTCCGTAATTCAAGCGCGTGCACACGGCTTTGCGCTTTCGGCGCGGGGTGCTATAGGGGCGCGACATTTTTACCAGCCCGAGGCGGAGCATCCCTTAATGAGCAAGATCAAAGTCGCGAACCCGATCGTCGAACTCGACGGCGACGAGATGACGCGGATCATCTGGCAGGCGATCAAGGACAAGCTGATTACGCCCTATCTCGACATCGATCTGCACTATTACGACCTTTCCATCGAGAACCGCGATGCAACCGACGACCAGGTGACGGTCGATTCCGCCCATGCCATCGCCAAACATGGCGTCGGGGTGAAATGCGCCACCATCACCCCCGACGAGGTCCGGGTCGAGGAATTCGGTCTCAAGAAGATGTGGAAGTCGCCCAACGGCACCATCCGCAACATCCTGGGGGGCGTCATCTTCCGCGAACCGATCATCTGCCGCAACGTGCCGCGGCTCGTGCCCGGCTGGACCCAGCCGATCATCGTCGGCCGCCATGCCTTCGGCGACCAGTACCGCGCCACCGATTTCCGCTATCCGGGCGCCGGCACCCTGACCATCAAGTTCACCGGCGAGGACGGCACCGTCATCGAGCACGAGGTGTTCAAGGCGCCGGGCTCGGGGGTCGCCATGGCCATGTACAATCTCGACGAATCCATCCGCGATTTCGCCCGCGCCTCGCTCAACTACGCGCTTCAGCGCCAGGTGCCCTGCTACCTCAGCACCAAGAACACCATCCTCAAGGCCTATGACGGCCGCTTCAAGGATCTGTTCCAGGAGGTCTACGAGGCCGAGTTCGAGGATCAGTACAAGGCCGCCAAGATCTGGTACGAGCACCGCCTCATCGACGACATGGTCGCCGCCGCACTCAAATGGTCGGGCGGCTATGTCTGGGCCTGCAAGAACTATGACGGCGATGTCCAGTCCGACACGATCGCCCAGGGTTTCGGTTCGCTCGGCCTGATGACCTCGGTGCTGATGACGCCCGATGGCAGGACCGTCGAGGCCGAGGCGGCGCACGGCACCGTCACCCGCCACTACCGCCAGCACCAGCAGGGCAAGCAGACCTCGACCAACTCGACCGCCTCGATCTTTGCCTGGACGCGCGGCCTCTCGCACCGTGCCAAGCTCGACGACAACGCCGCCCTCGCCAATTTCGCCGAGACGCTGGAAAAGACCGTGGTCGCCACCATCGAGGGCGGCGAGATGACCAAGGACCTGGCGCTTCTGGTCGGTCCCGACCAGGAATGGCTGTCGACGATCGGGTTCCTGGATGCCGTTGCCAGAAATCTCGACAAGGCACTCGGCTGAGCTTGCCTTCGTCCGGCTTCGGCCATTGCCGGCGTTCTTCAAGCAATTGTGCGCGAAAGGCGCCGTTTGCTTTTTGACAGCGCCGGCCGGGCCGGTCTAGGCTTGTTGCGTTCCTATAATCCCCAACCGTGTCCCCGGCCGCTTGCGGCACCGGCCGGCACCCTTTTTCCAAGGATTGATTCAATGCGCTATTCGCCTCTCGGGGGAACGGGCCTGCTCGTTTCCGAACTCTGCCTCGGCACCATGACTTTCGGCACCGGCGGACGCCTGGCCGCCATTTCCGCCCTCGACCAGAATGCCGCCGACAGGATCGTCGCCACCGCGCTCGACGCCGGAATCAATTTCATCGACACCGCCGACGTCTATGCCGACGGCATGTCCGAGGAAATCACCGGCCGGGCGATCCGCAGCTCAGGCCGGCCGCGCACCGACATCGTGCTGGCGACAAAGGTGCATGGCGCCATGGGCGACGGGCCGAACGATCGCGGCGCCTCGCGCGGCCATATCATGGATGCGGTCAAGGCCAGCCTCAAACGGCTCGGCACCGACTATATCGACCTTTATCAGATCCACGGCCAGGACACGCTGACGCCCGTCGAGGAGACCGTGCAGGCCCTAGACGATCTCGTGCGACAGGGTCATGTGCGCTATGTCGGTGTCTCCAACTGGGCCGCCTGGCGCCTTGCCCGGGCGCTGAGCCTTGCCGATCATCGCGGCTGGGCCCGCTTCGTTTCGCTTCAGGCCTACTACACCATCGCCGGCCGCGATCTCGAGCGCGAGCTTGTTCCCCTGCTCAGGGATCAGAAAGTCGGCCTGATGGTCTGGAGCCCGCTGGCCGGTGGCCTGTTGAGCGGAAAATACGACCGCGACGGCAAGGGTCCGGACGGCGCACGCCGCACCAATTTCAATTTTCCGCCCGTCGACAGGGAACGCGCCTTCGCCGCCATCGACGTGATGCGGGAAATCGGCGATGCCAAAGGCGTCTCGGTCGCCCGCATCGCCATTGCCTGGCTTTTGCACCAGGAGGTGGTGACCTCGGTGATCGTCGGCGCCAAGACGGTTGAACAACTTCAGGACAATCTCGGCGCGGTCGGTGTTTCGCTGAGCCCGGACGAACTTGCCCGCCTCGATGCGGTCAGCGCCCTGCCGCCCGAATATCCCGGCTGGATGATCTCCCGGCAGAACGAGGGGCGTGGCTGACGCCTTTTCGAACCCCGTTTGTCGCAAGGGTGGATGCCGTCGGGATCCGCCCTTTTTCCTGTCTCGACAAGACAATGACCTCCGTTGGCGAGGAAAATCGCCGAATTGTCTCGGCCGTTTCCCCCTTGTCGAGCTGTCGCTGCAATTGCAGGCCTGATTGGCGGGCCCGTCAGGAGAGAAGGTCCGATGCACGCCGCGATGGGCGATCAGGCGCGGTCCGACCCTTCGGCAATTGCAGGCGCTCGATATCGGCTATGGCTATGCCGCCGATGGCGGCAAATCCTATCCCTTCCGCGGCAGGGTGATGCTCGAACAGGGCCGCGGCGCGGTTCCTGGCCGAAACCGATTTCGAATAGGCGAGTGGGCGGGGTCGTTCGATCCCGCCCGTTTCATTTGGCCTGCAACTATTTGACCGCTATCTCGGAGCGCTCGCCGGCCGTTACCGCCACCTCGACGCTGCGGACCGGCTCGCCGGCCTTCGGCTTGATCACGACGACATAATCGCCGGCCGGGATGACGAACTGGGTGATCTCGCCATAGGCGTGGGCGACCGATTTGCGCTTGCCCTCAAGATCGGTCTTGGCCGTGAACACTTCGGCACTGTCCATTCCGGGGGCCGAGACGGCGAGGACGCCGGCGTTGAAGTCGATGACCGGCTCGACACGGGTGTCCGCTTCGACGGTGAAGGCGATTTCCGCCCGGGCATCGCCGAGCTTGGCCATGGCGACATAGTCGCCGGCATTGAGGCTGAACATCGGTGCGTGATCATAGGCGTGCTCGACGCTCTTGCGTTTGCCCTGGATGTCCTTTTTGGCCTCGAACACCTCGACCGACATGCCATCGTCCTCGACCGGCACGCCTTCGGCATAGACCGCACTGATCGCGGCGACACCGGCGGCGAGCACGAAGTCCTTGGCGAACGCCTCCCCGGCCGTGATCGTGACCGGCTCGGTGACGTGGGCGCTGCCGATTTCGGCCGTGATCTCGTAATCCCCTTCCGGCAGGAAGGTCCTGGCCTTTTCGTACCAGGCCCATTCGTCGCCGCCGCCCCTGACGATGAACTTGGCTTTGGTCGAGGCCGGCTCGTCCGGACCCAGTTTCGCAGTCAGATCGATGAAGCCGGCATTCATGACGAAATGCGGCGCCGCCACCTCGCCCTCGGCGATGTCGATGGTCTGCGCCTGCCGCGCCTCGCCGAGCTTGGCCCGCACCACATAGGCGCCCGGTGGCACATAGCGTCTGAAATCGGTGCCATAGCCGGCCGCAAGCGATTTGCCCGGGCTGCCGTCTTCATTGCGAACAAGAATCTCGAACAGCACCTGGTCGTTCTCGTAGTCCGGCGCGCCCTCGGCAAGGCTTAGGGTTGGCACGAGGTTGAATTCCGGTTTGGCCGGTTCGGGAGGCGGCGGTGGCGGCCGCGGTTCCGGCGCGGCCGCTTCGGCCACCGTTTCGGTCAGCGCCGCGACCAGGCTGTCGCCGTCGCTGGCGCTCAGATATTTGCCGCCGGTGTTTTCGGCCAGGCACGCGACCTTCTGGCCGTCCTCGTCGGAAAGCCCGAAGCCGAGCACGTCGACGGTGAAATCGATGCCGCGCGATTCCAGTTCGGCGCCGAGGGCGCACGGATCGGCATTGCACGTTTCAAGCCCGTCGGTGATCAGGATGACCGTCGCCCGCTCCTCGGTATACTGGAGGGCGTCGGCGGCCAGACGCACCGCGTCGGAAAGCGGTGTCTTGCCCTTGGGATTTATCTTTGCTGCCGCGGCGCTGATCGCCGCCGCCGTGCCGACGCCAGGCGGCACCAGCACCTGGATATCGGCGCAATTGCCCTTTTCGCGGGCGCCATAGGTCATCAGCCCCAGTTCGAGATCGGCCGGAAGTCCGCCGAGAACCTCGTTGAGGGTGTCGCGAGCGATTTCGATGCGCGCCGTGCCGTCGATCTGCGCCCACATCGAGCCCGACCCGTCGAGCACGATAATGGCCCGTTCGGCCGCCGAGGCCGCGCCCGAGACGAATAGAAGCGAAAACAGCACGACCAGAAGACTGCGGAAACCCGCCATGCTTTCCTCCCGATATTTCGGGGCACACTGCCCCTTTGACGGGCACGGTGCCCGCCTGCCTTGGACGCCGCAGGCACGTCAAAGGTTCACTCGGTACCAAGGCGCGACAACCGGACGTCAATCTCCTGCGACCCGCGCACCATGGCCCGAGGGAAAGAATATACGCGTCGATCCCGGATTCCTATCGACGCCGGCGCAGCAAGGAATTATCGTTAATCCGTTCTCCAGCCCGGTTGTGTCCCATGCCTGTCGGCGTTTACTTCGCCTTGGCCGCCTATACGGTTTTTTCGTGTGCCGATGCCACGATCAAGAGCCTCGGCCCCGATATCAGCCCGTTCCAGATGGGTCTGTGGACGGCGCTTTTTTCCGCGATTCCGATCATCCTCACCCGTCCGAAAACGGAGCGACTCGCCGATCTGTTCAAGGCGAAAAAGCCGCTTCTGCTGCATGCGCGGGCGCTGCTGAGCTTCATGGCCGTGGTGGGGGTCGTTTACACCTTCACCCATATCCCGTTCGCCGAAGCCTATGCGCTCATCTTTCTGGCGCCGGTGTTTTCGACGCTTCTGGCGGTCGCGGTCTTGAAGGAAGAAATGACACCGGGGCGCTGGTTCGGCCTCGCCCTCGGCTTTGTCGGCGTGCTCCTGGTGGTACGGCCGGGCTTTCGCGAACTGAGCCTTGGACATCTCACGGCGATCATCGTTGCCGTACTCGGCTCCGGCGTCGCCATCCTTTTGCGCCATGTCTCGCAGACCGAGCAGCGCATCACCATTCTGGCCTATTCGCTCGTCTATTCCTTTGTGCTCAACGCCGCGATCCTGATCATCTTCAGTCAGCAGATCGTGCCCGATCCCCTCAACATGGCGAAAATGATGGCCATCGGCACCTTCGGCGGCTTCGGCAATGTCCTGATCGTCAAGGCGGCGCAAAACGCCCCGGCCGCATGGATCGCGCCGACCCAGTACAGCCAGATCATCTGGGCCGTCCTGCTCGGCGCCGTGTTCTTTGCCGAACTCGCCGGGCCGTTCACCCTGGGCGGACTCCTCGTCATGGCGGTGGCCGGCTATTTCAGCTTCCCGCCCGGCACCTATCGCGGCCCGGTCGGCGGCTTCGCCTTTCTGAACGCGGCCCGACGCCTGCGCCGCGACAACGGCCGCAACAACAAGGGCTGAAGCGTTTTCCGGCGAAGTGGATACCGGTTCGCCGGCTCGAAAACGCGACCACTCGATAACTTAGAGCTTCCGTTCTGATTCCATCAGAACGGAAAATGCTCTAGCCGGCGAGGACGCCGCGAATGGCGGCAATCGCCTCGTTCGCCCTGGCGCCGTCCGGACCACCGGCCTGGGCCATGTCCGGGCGACCGCCGCCGCCCTTGCCTCCGAGAATGGACGATCCCGTCCGCACCAGATCGACGGCGCTGAATTTTTCCGTCAGATCGGTGGTGACGCCGACGGCGATCGCCGCCTTGCCGTCGTCGCTGGTGCCGATGACCGCGACCACGCCCGATCCGATCTGTCTTTTGGCGTTGTCGATCATGCCGCGCAGATCCTTGGGCGGCAGGCCTTCGACCACCCGGCCCAGAAAAGCGATGCCGGCAACGGTCTCGGGCCCTTCGGCTTCGCCGCCACCCCCGCCCATGGCGAGTTTCTGTCGGGCATCGCTCAATTGCCGTTCGAGCTGCTTGCGCTCCTCGAGCAGCGCCTCGATGCGGGCATGAGCGTCCCTGGGCGCCACCTTGAGGGTGCCGGCGATGGCCTTGAGCTCGGCCTCCTGCTCGGCGAAATGGCGGCGGGCGCCTTCCGCCGTCAGCGCCTCCATGCGCCGGACGCCGGCGGCGACCGAGGTTTCCTGCACCACGCTCACCAGGCCGATCTCGCCGGTGCGCCGGACATGGGTGCCGCCGCACAATTCCATCGAATAGGTCTTGCCGGCCTTGTCGCCCTCGCGCGCCGTGCCCATGGTCACCACGCGCACCTCGTCGCCATATTTTTCGCCGAACAGCGCCATGGCGCCGGCGGCACGGGCGTCGTCGACCGCCATCAGCCGGGTTTCGACCGGCGCATCCTGCAGGACGATGCCATTGGCCAGCCGTTCGATCTCGGCAAGCTCTTGATCGGAAACCGGCTTGGTATGGGAAAAATCGAAACGCAGCCGGTCGGGCGAAACCAGCGAGCCCTTTTGCGCCACATGGGTGCCGAGCACTTCGCGCAGCGCCGCGTGCAAAAGATGCGTTGCCGAATGGTTGGCGCGGATGGCGGTGCGGCGGGCATGATCGACGGTCAGCGACAGCGCCGAGCCGATCCTGACCGGCCCCTCGATGACCTTGACCCTGTGGGCGAAGACGCCGCCCGTCGGCTTGTTGACGTCGAGAACCTCGAGAACGATCCCCTCGCCCGACATGGTGCCGGTATCGCCGACCTGGCCGCCGCTCTCGCCATAGAACGGCGTCTGGTTGAGAAGAACGAAGCCCTCCTCGCCCGGCATGAGGCCCTGAACCTCGGCGCCGTCGCGGACAAGGGCGGTGACCGCGCCCTGGGCCACCTCGGTCTCGTAGCCCAAGAACTCGGTCGGCCCGAGCCTGTCGGCGAGCGAAAACCAGATTTCGGCGGAAGCCGCCTCGCCCGAACCGGCCCAGCTCTTGCGCGCTTCGGCGCGCTGGCGGGCCATGGCATCCTCGAAACCGGAAAGATCGACGTGGATGCCGCGCGAGCGCAGGGCGTCCTGGGTCAGATCGAGCGGGAAACCATAGGTGTCGTAGAGCTTGAAGGCGGTGATGCCTTCGAGCATGTCGCCCTGATTGAGATCGGCGGTCTCTTCCTCGAGAATGGCAAGGCCGCGCCCCAGGGTCTTGAGGAACCGCTCTTCCTCGAGCCGCACCGTTTCGGCGACCATCTGCTGGCCGGCGCCGAGCTCGGGATAGGCCTGGCCCATTTCCTCGACAAGGGTGGGCACGAGCCGGTGGATCACCGGCTCGCTCGATCCGAGCAGGGTCGCATGGCGCATGGCGCGGCGCATGATGCGGCGAAGCACATAGCCGCGTCCCTCGTTTGACGGCAGCACGCCCTCGGCGATGAGGAAGGACATCGAGCGCAAATGATCGGCGATGACCCGAAGCGAGGTCAGGGCGTCGCCGGTGGCGTTGACGCCGGTCGCATGGGCGGCGGAATCGACCAGGGCCCGGAACAT
>CAZKTH010000094.1:0-11228 GCA_964555575.1 uncultured Devosiaceae bacterium
GATTCGGCTCGCCCGTCGTGGCCGGGCCGCCATAACCGGAGGCGCCGCCGTTGTCGAACACCAACATGTTCCCCGCCCCAGGAAGCCCGCGTGGAATGAGGTGCGGACTGTGCTGCCCGGCAAACTGCCCCAGGCTCTGCTCGGGACGCCCGGCGAAGTCCGGGCCGATGCGCCAGACCACATCCCCGGTCTCGTGGGAGAGGATGACGACGAAGTTGGCGTGGCGTGAGGAGTAGATGATGTTGTCGGGGTCGAATTCAGGCATCATGGACTCTCCGGAGGTTCTGGGCGTTTTGCTGGCATCCCGCCCGGATCGTGTCAATCCTGGCGCTCGCCGCGTCGAAAGGGCGTGTAGCGGAAAAGGGCGTCCTTGCTCCTGTCGACCACCTGCCGCTCTTCGGCGAGATAGTCGGCGACGGCGCGTCTCAGCCCGGCATGGGCGATCCAGTGGGCGGAGCGGGTGATCACCGGCTCATAGCCGCGGGCCAGCTTGTGCTCGCCCTGGGCCCCGGCCTCGACCGTTGCAAGCCCATGGGCAATGGCGAAATCGATGGCCTGGTAATAGCAGACCTCGAAATGAAGGAACGGCACGTTGCGGGTCGTGCCCCAGTTGCGGCCGAACAGGATGTCCTTGCCGATGAGGTTGAGTGCCCCGGCGATCGGCTCGTCTCCATCATAGGCGAAGATCAGGACGATCCTGTCGGCCATGGCCGCCGACAGAAGCGAGAAGAATTCCCGGTTGAGATAGGGGTGGCCCCATTTGCGCTCGCCGGTGTCCATGTAGAAGCCGTAAAAGGCGTCCCAATGCGCCTCGGTCAGGTCCGAACCGGTGATCCATTCCACTCTCAGACCATCGGCGAGGGCATCACGCCGTTCGCGGCGGATGGTCTTGCGCTTGCGCGAGGCGAGGCCGTCGAGAAAGTTCTCGAATGTGTCATAGCCCTTGTTGTGCCAGTGGAACTGGGTGTCGTGACGGGTCAGCCAGTCCGCCTCATGCGCCAGTTGTTCTTCGCTCCGAGAAATGAAGGTCACATGCACCGAGGAAGCGCCGATCCTGTCGGCAAGTTCGGACGAGACCTGCAACAGGCTGCGTTGCAGTTCCGGGGTCGCGGCATTGAGCTTGCGGCCCGAGACCGGGGTGAAGGGGATCGAGCCCTGCAGCTTGGGGTAGTAGCGCCCGCCAGCCCGTTCGAAGGCGTCGGCCCAGCCCCAGTCGAAGACATATTCGCCCTGGGAATGCGACTTGAGATAAAGCGGCATCAGCCCGACCGGCCTGCCGTCCCGTTCGAGCACAATGTGCCGCGGCTGCCAGCCGGTTTCGGCCGTGGCGCAGCCGGATTGCTCGAGGGCGAGGAAAAAGCCGTGATCGAGAAAGGGGTTGTCCGGCCTTCCCTCCGTATTCGGCACCAGTGCGTTCCAGGTCGCGGCCGCGATCTCGTCGGTCGCGGCAAGGATCCGGGCCGTCAGCACCGTCTCAGCCAATTTGCGGAACGAACCCTTCGAAAACGATCTGGTCGGAATGGACGTAGACGGCGTCCGCCTCGTCCTGACTGCGTACCGTCCAGGCGGTCAGCGGCAGACCGCGGGCGCGCCAGAAGCGCACCATCGGCAGGTCGAGATCGGTCCGCCGAACCGACATGAAGGAGAAGCGGGTCATGGGATAATGCAGCATGTGTCTGAGAATGAACTCCGAAACGAACCCGGTTTTTCCGTCGTCCCATCGAGCGTTACGCATCAATATGATGCCAAGATGGCCGCGATAGCCGGCCGCGCGAACGCGCGTCAGAAGCCGGGGATCGAAGCTTTCGACCACCACCGGCCCCTCATAGTCGGCCAGGGCGTCAGCCACGACCTTGGCGAGCTCCTTCTGCGCCGCTCCGGTTTGCTGCTGCTTGAGTTCGACAACGAGCAATTGCCGGCCCGCGACCGTTTCCAGCAGCGTTTCGAAACGCGGCGGACAGGCGCCGTCGGCGCTGTCGAGAAGTGGAATACGCGTCATCTGGCCGGCGCTGAGCATCGAGACGGTTCCCTTGTGTCCGGTCAGGCGGCCGAGATCGTCGTCGTGAAAGACGATGGGCTTGCCGTCGCCGGACAATTGCACGTCGCATTCCATGGCAAAGCCGTTTTCGACCGCCGCCGCGAAGGCCGGGAGCGAGTTCTCGATCACGCCCTTTTGCCGGTCGTTCAGTCCGCGATGGGCGATCGGGCGGTCGAAGGCGGGCAGGCGCTCCATCTAGGCGAGGATTTCCGCCACGGCCTCGACCTCGACCGCCGCCCCGAGCGGCAGCGCCGCTACCCCGAAGGCGGCGCGGGCATGCTTGCCATGATCGCCGAGCACGGCAACGAAGAGGTCCGAAGCGCCATTGGCGACCAGATGCTGCTCGCTAAACTCCGGATCGGAAGCGACGAGCACCGTCAGCTTGACGATTCGCAGCCTGTCGAGATCGGCGCCGGCGGTGAACTTGAGATGGGCGAGAATGTTGAGGGCGCAAAGCTCGGCCGCCTTCTGGCCTGCCGCGACGTCGAGATCGCGGCCGAGATGGCCTTTGACGATGCCGTCCGGCCCGGTCGAAACCTGCCCCGAGACATAAAGCACATTGCCCTGGCGCGTGACCGGCACGTAATTGGCGGCGGGGGCAGGGGGGGCGGAAAGGGAATGGCCGAGCGCCTCGAGCTTTTGTTCAGCGGTCATGACGGATCCTTGGCTGGGTCGGGTTTGGCATCAGGTTTGGCACCGGGCACGGCGCCTTCCGGTTTATCGCGGTAGAGCCGGCCCCTGACAAGCGCGTCGGGACCGAATTTCGAGCGGACCTTGTCCATGGCCCGTTCGGCGGCGGCCTTGCGTGCCACCTCCGGGGCAATGAGATCGCTCGGATCGGAACCGTCGGCCGGACTGAGGCCGCTGAGCCCGACCCCGATCAGCCGGAAGGCGGTGCCGTCGATCTCGCGGGCGAGAAGGGCGCTCGCCTGCTCGAAGATCGTGTGGGAAAGCTGGGTCGGCACGGCGAGGTGACGGGCGCGGGTGCGCAGGCGGAAGCCGGCCGACTTGAGCTTCAGGGTCACCGTGTCGCCGACCAGATTGTGCCTTTTCATCCGCTCCGAGACGTGTTCGGCAAGATCGAGCAGGCGTCTGGCCAGCGTCTCGAAATCGGCGATGTCGGTCATGAAGGTCGTTTCGTGCGACACCGATTTGGCGCCGGGATCGCGGTGAACCGAACGCGCGTCCTCGCCGCGCGCCAGATGCGCCAGCCGGGCGCCCGTTTCGCCATAGCGCCGCATCAGCTCTTCGGGCGGCATCTGCTGCAATTGTCCGATGGTGAGGATGCCGTCCTTTGCCAGGGTCTCGGTGAAGACCTTGCCGACCCCGAAAATGACGTTGACCGGCTTTTGCGCCAGAAACTCCAGCGTCTCGGCCCTGCCGATCACCGAAAAGCCGCGCGGCTTGTCGAGATCGGAGGCGATCTTGGCCAGGAACTTGTTGTGACTCAATCCCACCGACACCGTCACGCCAATCTCGTCCTCGATGCTGCGGGCGAACCGCGCCAGCACCTGGGCCGGTTTCGCCCGGTGCACCGCTTCGGTGCCCGTGAGGTCGAGAAAGGCCTCGTCGATGGAGAGCGGCTCGACCAGCGGCGTCAGCGCCTCCATGCGCTCCCGGATCTGTCTGGAGACCGCGACATATTTCTTCATGTCCGGCCAGATGAACACCGCGTCCGGACATAGGCGCCGCGCCGTCACCGACGGCATGGCCGAGTGCACGCCATATTGGCGGGCGATGTAGCAGCAGGTCGAGACGACGCCGCGCCTGCCGCCGCCGACGATCACCGGCCTGTCCCTGATTTTCGGGTTGTCGCGCTTTTCGACCGAGGCATAGAAGGCGTCGCAATCGACATGGGCGATGGCGAGCGCATTGAGTTCGGCATGGGCAAGGATGCGCGGCGAACCGCATTGCGGACAGCGATCGGGCGGCGGCTCGGCACGACCAGCAAAAAGGCAATCGCGGCAGAGGAAATCCATTGCCGGCCTCAGCTTTCGGGATTGAGCCGGCGCCAGAGCGTCGCGACCCGCCCAGGATCGAGACCGGCATTGGCCGAAAGCGCCAAAAGCAGCGGCTCGGAACGCACGAAATACTCGATCATGCCCACGGCGAGGGCCCGGCTTCCGACCGCCTCGCCGATCGTCTCGGCGGTGTAGCCGGTTTCGGTCATGAAGCGCTGCAACTCCGCCGGATTCTGCACCAGATGGGAAAAGCAGGCCTCGGCGACGCCGGCGATCTCGTTTTCCAACGCCTTTTCGGCGTTTCGCATGGCACTACCGTTTGGAGTTTTGTAAGGGGGCGAGTGTATCCTAGACTTAGCACAGTGCGAAGCGTTCGAGTCGAAAAGCCGGCAGATGCCATGCAAAAGACCGTCATGATCGTCGAAGACAACGAGCTCAACATGAAGCTCTTCAACGATTTGCTGGAGTCGCGCGGCTACGGCACCATCCAGACGCGCAACGGCTTCGAGGCGCTCGATCTGGCGCGCGCCCACCATCCCGACCTCATCCTGATGGATATCCAGCTTCCCGAGGTTTCCGGGCTCGAAGTCACCAAATGGCTCAAGGAAGACGAAACCCTGGCCGACATTCCGGTGATCGCGGTGACGGCCTTTGCCATGAAGGGCGACGAGGAACGCATCCTTCAGGGCGGCTGCGAGGGTTATATCTCCAAGCCGATCTCGGTATCTCACTTTTTGGAAACGATTGAACGCTACATTGGAGCAGCGCGCTAGCGCCGTAGGGTAGTTCAGTTTTCCAAGAGGCCGCACCATGACAGCCCGCGTGCTGGTGGTCGACGATATTCCCACAAATGTCAAATTGCTCGAAGCAAGACTTGCGGCCGAGTATTTTCAGGTCACCCCGGCCTATTCGGGAGCCGAAGCACTGGAGATTTGCGGCCGGGGCCAGATCGACATCGTCCTTTTGGACGTGATGATGCCGGAAATGGACGGATTCGAGGTCTGCCGGCGCCTGAAGGCCGATTTGCGCACCCATCACATTCCGATCGTCATGATTACCGCGCTCGACCAGATCTCCGACCGGGTCAAGGGCCTCGAGGCCGGTGCCGACGACTTCCTCAACAAGCCGGTCGACGACACGCAGTTGCTCGCCCGGGTCAAGAGCCTCGTCCGTCTCAAGGTGCTGACCGACGAGTTACGGGCCCGCGCCGTTACCGGCCAGCAGATCGCCATCGAGGAGGCGGCGCGCGCCATGGATGCAATCCGGGCCGATGCCGGCAGGATTCTGCTCGTTGACAGCGACGGCAACGGCGCCGAACGCCTTGCCGCCTATCTTGCGCCGCAGCGCCACACGGTGACGATCCTGACCGATCCGGCCGACGTCGTCTTTTCCGCCAGCGAATCGAACTTCGAGCTGGCGCTTGTCTCGACCAGTCTCAACGGCCATGACCCGCTGCGCATCGTCTCGCAACTCAGGACCCTCGAACGGACCCGGCTGGTGCCGATCATCCTGATTGCCGAAGAGGCGGACCGCCCGCTGGTGGTGCGGGCCCTCGATCTCGGGGTCAACGACTTCATCCTGAGGCCGGTCGAGCGCCACGAACTTGCCGCCCGCGTCAAGACCCAGATCCGCCGCCATCGCTACGCCGTCGAGTTGCGCGAAAGCGTGTCGAGCACCATGCAGCTCGCCGTCGTCGACGAACTGACGGGCTTGTACAACCGCCGCTATTTCGACCGCCATCTCGGCCTCATGTTCAACAAGGCGCAGCAGCAGGGCCGTCACATGGCGCTGATGATGCTCGATCTCGACCATTTTAAAGCGGTCAACGACACTTATGGACATGGTGCCGGCGACGAGGTGCTCAAGGAATTCGCCCTGAGGCTGCAGCGCAATATCCGCGGCGTCGATCTCGCCTGTCGCTATGGCGGCGAGGAATTCGTCGTCCTGATGCCGGACACCGACGCCGCCATCGCCGAATCGGTGGCCGAGCGGGTACGCTCCGCCGTTGCCGATCGCGATTTTTCGATCGAGGACGACAAGCAGACGCTGATGCTGACGGTCAGCGCCGGCATTGCCGCGATCAGGAACGACGACGCCGGTCCCGAAACCCTGCTCAAGCGCACCGACAACACCCTTTACATGGCCAAGCGCGAAGGACGCAACCGCGTCGTCTCGACCGCCGCCTGAGCGCCGGAGCCGCCAGCCGGTCCCATCTTTGCCGCAAGTAATTCGTCCGCTTTATTCCGACACTTTTTCGGGTCGCCACGATGTTTTCGCGATCCTGCGCCGCGGGCGCAATTCCATTTCCCGTTTATTCCAGTCTCGGGACATGGTTTGTGTTTACCCTTAAAATAAATCGTTAACTAAGAGAGAACGTCGCAAAGGCGTGGAATTTCTTGCCTTTGGCGCGTGTCGGAATATCTTCCAATCGGATACTGGAATTACCTAGATGCAGTTCAAAAATCCCTACGGCTCTTCTCAGGTCCGCCGCAACTCCTGGGTCCGTAGGGAGGCTGGTCCGGTCGCGTAAGAGTGGCCTCTTCGAACCGTGCCGGACCAGCCGCTTGAGAAATTTTCAGCACCAAGGAGCGCCGCCATTCTTCGGAATGGCGGCCATTATTTGAAAAGACCTGTTTGCCAAAGAAAAAGGCCCGCCAATGGCGGGCCTTTTCAATTAACAGGTCGCAAGAAGTCGGACTACTTGATCTTGGCTTCCTTGAAGTCGACGTGCTTGCGCGCGATGGGATCGTACTTCTTCATCGTCAACTTCTCGGTCATGGTGCGCGCGTTCTTCTTGGTCACGTAGAAGTAACCAGTGTCGGCGGTCGACACGAGCCTGATCTTGACGGTATTTGCCTTGGCCATGGGTTCTGTCCCGAAACTGAAGCCGCACGCCAGCGCGTACGGCCTGAAATTTTCCGGCAACCTACGGATTTGCCGGCAAATGTCAAGCAATCCGAACGCCGGCAGACGGCAAGGCAGCTAGGACGCGGCCGGATCGCGGCCCGAACCGAAACCGTGCATGCACCTGGCCTACTGGATGCCGACGACCATGCCCTTGAGCGGCGGCAGGATCATCAGACAGGTCATCGGGCTGATGTGAAGAACCATGCTCATCTCGATCTTGATCCCGATGAGCAACATGCCCGACGATGAGGATGGCAAGATAGGACGGCAGATCGTCGGCGCGGTGATGGTGGATCCGTTCGCCGCAGCTATGGCAGGCATCGACCGTCTTCGGATAGGCGCGGAAGGCACGCCCCTTGCCGCAGGCCGGGCATTTGCCGGCAATGCCGTTGAGTGCCGCCGGCAGCAGCGGACGGTCGGCCTGTTTGGTCGTGCCGGTCACGGGTATGGGTTTTACCTTCTGCGACGGGAAGAAACGGCACGGCGTACCGATGAGGACCGGTTGGCTCTGCCCTTTTTCGTCCCGAGCTGCGTTTTCGGGCCTTCGCTGAGGATTTCGAACCGCAAGGCACCGGCCACCGGCGCCGCTTCCAGAAGCCTGACCTCGACCGGCTGGCCGAGCGCGAAGGTTTCGCCCGAGCGCTCGCCCACCATGGCCTGACGATCCTCAATATAACGAAAAAACTCAAGTCCAAGACTGGCGGCGGGGACGAAACCGTCGGCGCCGGTCTCGTCGAGCCGGACGAAGAGGCCGGATTTGGTCACGCCGGAAATGCGTCCGGTGAAGCGGGCGCCGATATGGTCGGCCATGTAGCGGGCCAGCAACCGGTCGCTGGTCTCGCGTTCCGCCGCCATGGCGCGGCGCTCGGTCATGGAAATATGCTGGGCGATGCCGGAGAGCCGGCCGATTTCGAGATCGGTCAGCCCGTCCGCGCCAAAACCCAGTTGCCGGATCAGGGCACGATGGACGATCAGGTCGGCATAGCGGCGGATCGGCGAGGTGAAATGGGCGTAGCGGTCGAGATTGAGGCCGAAATGGCCGAAGTTTTCCGGCGCATATTCCGCCTGGGCCTGGCTCCTCAGGATCATTTCTGAAACCTGGACCAGGCTTTCCTGTGCCTCGGCCTTTTTCAGCACCTGGTTGAAATGGGAAGGCCGGACGCTTTCCGTGCCCGAAAAGGGCAGGTGCAGGGCATTGAGAAAATCCTTGAGGGCGGCGAGCTTTTCCCGCCCCGGCGAATCGTGGACACGAAAGATCAGGGGCGTATGCCCACGTTCAAGCACCTCGGCCGCCGCGACATTGGCCATGATCATCATTTCCTCGATCAGGCGATGCGCCTCGAGCCGTTCGGGAACGTAGATGTCGGCGACCGTGCCGTCCGCGTTGAGCCGGATGCGGCGTTCCGGCAGATCGAGCGCCAGCGGCCCGCGCCGGTCGCGCGCCTCGGCCAACACCGCATAGGCGGCCCAGAGCGGCCTGAGGACGGGATCGAGCAGGGGGCCGGTCACATCGTTCGGCTTGCCGTCGATGGCCGCCTGGGCCTCCTCATAGGCGAGCTTGCCGGCCGAGCGGATGATGACGCGGTGGAAGGCGTGGCTGCGCTTGTGACCCTTGGCGTCGAAAACCATGCGAACGGCCAGGGCCGGGCGGTTCTCGCCTTGCCGCAGGGAACACAGGTCGTTCGAGATGCGCTCGGGCAGCATCGGCACCACCCGGTCGGGGAAATAGACCGAATTGCCCCTTAAATAGGCCTCGCGGTCGAGTGCGGTGCCGGGCCGGACATAGGCGGCGACGTCGGCGATGGCGACATGAACGATATGGCCGCCGGGATTGGCCTTGTCGTCGTCCGCTTCGGCAAAAACGGCGTCGTCATGGTCCTTGGCCGTCGCCGGATCGATGGTGACGAAGGGGATGTGGCGCCAGTCCTCGCGGCCGGAAAGACCCGCTTCCTCGACCTCTTCGGCTTCCCTCAAGACCATTTCGGGGAATCGGTAGGGGATTTCGAGATTGTGCAGGGCGATGAGCGACACCGCGCCTTCGCTGTCGGGGTTGCCGACGATCCTGGTCACCTTGGCCTTGGGGAGCATCAGCCGGCCGGCGACACGCACCTCGACCTCGACGAGATCGCCGTCCCTGGCGTCGCCGAGATCGCCCAGATCAATGCGCATTTCCTTTTGCTTCCTGTTGACCGGCAGCAGCCGCCCGCCATGATCGTCGCGCCGGACGATGCCGATCTCGGCCCGGCGCGGCCGGTCGAGGATCTTCATCGCCCGCGCCGTATAGCTCGGCACCGGGCCTTCGCCGCGCTCGATGCGGGCCAGGATGCGGTTGCCGGGGCCGGGCACGACCCGGGCACCGCGCGGCGAATGGATGACGATCCGGGGGCATTCGCCGTCCGCTTCGCCCCAATTGGCCGGAAAGGCGATCATGTGCTCGGGGTCGGCATCGGCGGGAATGTCGAGGACGGTCACAGAGGGCAGTTCGGCGGCGCGGCGCAGCGATTTGCGGTCGCGGGCGATCAGCCCTTCTTCCTCCATTTCCCGCAAAAGCACCTTGAATGGCAACCGCATGTCGCCGCTGATGCCGAAATGGCGGGCGAGATCGCGCTTGGAGCCGGTGGCCGGCAGATCGGCCAGGGCGTCGAGAATGTCCTCGCGGCTCGGCAGGGCGCCTGGTTCGACCGGGCGGCGAAGCGGCTTGCGGGGCGGTGTCGGCTTGGCGCGATACCGCTTGGAGACAGCGATGCGTTTCGCCATCAGGCTTTGGCTTTGGCGCCGCCGCGCCGTCCCTTGGCCGGCGCCTTGGCCTTGGCGGCGATCAGTTCGAGCGCCTGTTGCAGCGTCACCTCCTCGGGCTTCAGCGTCTTGGGCAGGGTGGCGTTGATCCTGCCGTGATTGACATAGGGCCCATAGCGGCCGTCGCGCACCGTCACTTCGCCGCCGTCGGGGTGTTCGCCGAGCGTCCTCAATGCCGCCGGCGTCGCCCGGCCGCGGCCACCATTGGCCTTGGCGGCGAGCAGATCGACGGCCCGGTTGATGCCGACCGAGAACAGCTCCTCGAAATCGGGAAGATTGGCATATTTTCCGTCATGCTGGACGAAGGGCCCGTAGCGCCCGAGACCGGCGGTAATCGGCTTGCCATCCTCGGGATGCATGCCGACCTCGCGCGGCAGCGACAAGAGCCGCAGGGCCTGTGCGAGCGTCATCTCGGCCGGGTCCCAGCCCTTGGGCAAGCTCGAACGCTTGGCTTCCTTGCCTTCGCCCAACTGGACATAGGGCCCGAAGCGGCCGGATTTCAGGGCGATCGTCTCGCCGCTTTCCGGATCGCTGCCCAATTCCCCGTCGCCTTCGGACGTCTCGGCCGTCTGGCCGGTGGCGCTGTCGGCAAGCTGCGCGGTGTAGTGGCACTCGGGATAGTTCGAGCAGCCGATGAAACCGCCATATTTGCCGAATTTCAGCGACAGCGTGCCGGTGCCGCAGCTCGGGCAGCGACGCGGGTCCGAGCCGTCCTCGTGCGGCGGGAAGATGTGGTCGGCCAGCATCTCGTTGAGAGCGTCGAGCACCTCGGAGATCTTGAGATCCCTGATCTCGGTGACGTTGCGGGAAAAATCCTCCCAGAAGCGCCTTAGGACGTCCTTCCAGGCGATTTCGCCATTGGAAATGCGGTCGAGATCCTCTTCGAGCCCGGCGGTAAAGCCGTATTCGACATATTTGTTGAAAAAGCTCTCGAGAAAGGCGGTGACGACGCGGCCGCGATCCTCGGGAACGAGGGCGCGCTTGTCGAGCCGCACGTAATTGCGGTCCTTGAGCACGGAGAGGGTCGAGGCATAGGTCGATGGACGCCCGATCCCCAGTTCCTCCATCTTGCGGATGAGGCTCGCCTCGGTGTAGCGCGACGGCGGCTGGGTGAAGTGCTGGCCGATCTCGCATTTGTCGAGGGACGGCGTGTCGCCGACCCTGAGCGGCGGCAATTCGTGCTCGTCCTCGTCGCCGTCCTCGCGTTCCTCATTGGCAACGATGCCATAAAGCTTGAGAACCCCGTGACCGGCAACTTCGGTTACTTCGGAAGTCTTTTCCGCCGGGCAGCTCGCCAACGTCATACCGAGCAGGATAATAATAAAAAGCACTATAAATGATAATTTTTTCATGGCCTGGCCCGGGTACTGTTCTACCCAAACAATATACCACAAACCGCCTTATCACGCACGGGAATCAGATTACAGTAAATTATAAGAACGGATGTATAAAAAGATAAAGAAATTGACATTTGTCAAATATTATGCTATTATTATGACAATCGGCGCCATTAAAAGGAGGAGCAG
>CAZKTH010000095.1:0-11181 GCA_964555575.1 uncultured Devosiaceae bacterium
CTCGCCGAACGGCGCGTATCCGGCACGCTGATAGGTCCTGAGGGCGAGGGGACTGAAGGTGTCGATCCAGGCGCCGTGACAGCCGCGTCTCCGGGCCTCCGCCTCGGCCGCCGTGAGCATGCGACCGGCGAGACCCTGTCCGCGCTGTTTTCTGGCGACCCAGAGCCACTGCACAAAAAGCCAGCCCCAGGCCGTGTAGCCGGAAAGACCGGCGACGAGTTCACCGGCGTCGTCCTGCACCAGCACGGCAAGCAGCAGGCGACCGGAAGGACCGACATCCCGGTCGTTGAAGGCGGTGAGATTGTCGCCGATGGCGTCGAGCGCCTCGGCGGGTGGTTCGGCGGTGACGCTGATCGAAAGATCATGCATCTCCGGCCGACCCGATCACACGATTTTCGAGCCCGGCGAGATAGGCCGGATCGAGTTCCACCCCAAGTCCGGGCGCCGTTTTCGGCGTCAGTCTGCCGCCCGGCTCATAGACAAAGCCGCCAAGCACCGGATCGACATCGAGCATGTCGGCACTGTCCAGATCGGCCAGAACGATGTTTTCGCGGGCGCTGACCAGATGCACCGCGGCGCTCAACGAGATGCCGGAATCGATCATGCATCCGACCATGCACGGAATGCCGGCCGTTTCGCCGATCGTATTGATCTTGAGCGCCGTCCAGATGCCGGCCGCCTTGGCGAGCTTGATGTTGAAATAATCACACGCCCCGGCCGCGACGAGGCGCATGGCGTCGTGTTCGTCAAAAAGGGATTCGTCGGCCATCAGCGGAATGCGCGATCCGCGCCGCAGGTCCGCCAGCCCCGCGATATCGGTGCGGGCGAGCGGCTGCTCGACCAGGGCGGGAGCGAAGGCCTCGATGGCCGTGAGCGTGGCGCGCGCCTCGGCCCGGCTCCAGCCCTGATTGGCGTCGATGCGGATCTCGAAGTCCGGCCCGACCGCCTTCCGGATCGCCCGCATGCGCGCGACGTCGGTCGGCACGTCGGTGCCGAGCTTGATCTTGACGGCCGCAAAGCCGCGCGCCTTGAAACCGGCGGCGCGTTCGGCCATCGCTTCCGGCGTGTCGATGCTGGCGGTGTTGTCCGTAACAATCGTGCGTCGACTTCCGCCGAGCACGGCGAAAAGCGGCAGGTTCGCCGCCTTGCCCATGACGTCCCAGAGCGCGATCTCGAAGGCCGAACGCGTCGCGGTGTTGTGCGGCAGCGCCCTGCTCATCTGCTTCACGCGTCCCTCGATATCGAGCGGATCGGTACCGATCAGGCTTTCAGCCAGAAACGGGGCAATCGCCCAGGCGCTGTCGGCCGTCTCGCCGACGACGGGCGCAAAGATGTTGCCCTCGCCGATACCGACGATGCCGGCATCGGTCACGACGCGCACGAACAGCGACTGCGAGACCTCGGACCGTCCGATCGCCACCTTGAGGGGGAGGCGCATCGGCATCGAGGCGCGAAAAAGTTCAATTCCGACGATACGCATGAGACGCTGCCTTTCGTTGCTGCTGGAGCATTTTCCGTTCTGATGGAATCAGAACGCAGGCTCTAGTGTGACGGGCCGATCATCATCGCCGGCAGCCAGGTGATGATCTGCGGGAAGATGGTGAACAGCACCAGCGAGAACATGATGATGACCACAAAGGGCAGCACGCCCTTGATGATCTCGCTCATGGTCAGTCCCACTTCCTTGGGCGCCGCGCCCTTCAGGACGAAGATCGACATCGCCATGGGCGGGGTCTGGAAGGCCATCTGCATGTTGATGCAGATCATCATGCCGGCCCAGAGGGGATCGAAGCCGAGCTGCTCGAGGATCGGCGAGAAGATCGGGACGATGATGAAGACGATGCCGATCCACTCGATGAACATGCCGAGCAGGAAGACGATGAGCATGATCACGAAGAAGGAAGCCCATCTGCCGCCCGGCACGGCCAGGATCATTTCGGCCACCACGTCGCCGGCGCCGGCATTCATGAAGATGCCGACAAAGGCGTAGCACAGGGCCGCGATCAGCACGACGAAGGCGCTGACCCTGAGGGTCTCGATACTGGCCTGCCGCACCAGTTGCCAATCGAACTTGCCATAAAAGACCGCCAGAAGGATTGCAGCGAAGCTGCCGACCGCCGCCGCCTCGGTGGGCGGGGCGATGCCCATGAAGATGGTTCCCAGAACGGCAAGGATCAGCGCCACCGGCGGCACCAGTGCCGCGAGCAGCCCAAGGAGCTTGTCGAAGGAAAACGGCGTTATCTGGTCGGCCGGAATGGCCGGACCCAGGGCCGGGTTGATGCGGCAGCGGATGGTGACATAAAGGATGTAGAGGCCGGACAGGATCAGGCCGGGGAACACCGCGCCCATGAACATCTGGCCGATGGAAAGACCGGCCTGCGGCGCATAGACCACCAGCATGATGCTCGGAGGGATGAGAATGCCCAGCGTGCCGGAGGCGACGATGGTGCCGGCGGCGAGCGAGCGGTCGTAGCCGCGCTGAACCATGGGAGTGAGGGCGATGAGCGCCAGGATCGTCACCGAGGCGGCGATGACCCCGAGACAGGCGGCAAGGATCGTCCCGAAGATGATGGTCACCAGAAACAGGCCGCCACGGACCTTTCCCAGGGCCTCGTAGAGCCTCTGATAGAGTTCCTTGGTGATCCCCGAATGTTGCAGCACCACCCCCATGAAGGTGAACAACGGCACCGCCAGATAGGGATAGTTGAGGGTGAGGTCGTAAAAGCGGGTGTACAGGATGTGAAAGGTGGTGGTCGGGCCGAATTCCACCAGGCCGATGAAAAAGGCGATGGAGCCGATGACAAAGGCGATGGGAAATCCGGTCAGGGCGAGGACGAAGACGCCTCCCAGCATGAGGATGGCGACGATTTCCGGGCTGAGTTCAATCAAGATTCTTGTCCTTTGCCAGGAAATAGACGTCCCGTGCCAGTTTCGCCGTGGCCTGCAGGATCAGGATCAGGAGCCCGATGGCGAACAGCGTGCGGTAGGGGCCGGCCGGCGGATACCAGAAGCTGGTGAACATGACCTCGTGGATCTGCCAGGCGCGGATGGCCCAGCGGATGGCCATGTCGAACATGATGATCATCAGCGGAAAGAAGAAGATCAGAGCGCCGATGATGTCGATCAGCGCCTTTCCCCTGGGGGAAAACTGATTGTAGATCAGATCGACCCGGGTGTGGGAATCCTTGAGGTAGGTATAGGACGCCCCGAGCATGTAGATCGCGCCGCCCGCCATGCACATGGAGTCATAGGCCCAGATGGTGGGGGCGTTGAAGAAATGCCGGGAGATGGTCTCGAAGGTGCCGATGAGGACAAGGAGGACGGCGAACCACTTCCCCACGGCGCCCGAGGCCAGGCTCAGGCGGTCGATGTAGTGTGGTAGCCTCTTGATAAGCGTCATGCTCTCCTCCTTGTCCGTCTCCTTTTCAGGGCGTCCCGTCGCCTGCGGGGATGCTAGGCGTTGGCGGCCTTGTAGGCCGAGCGGTAGGCCGTCATCGAGTCGTAGATCTCCTTGAAGATCGGCGATTCGCTCTGGCTCTTTTCGGCATAGAACTTGTCGGCCTCGGCCGTCAGGGCGTCCTCGATCTCCCTGGGCACGCTCAGAACCTCGTTGCCCGCCGCCTTGAACTCGTCCACCGCCCGGATGGACTCGTATTCGAGGTATTCGTGCTGGTCCTGGGTGAACTTGGAGACCAGACCCTGGACGATCTCCTTGAGGTCGTCGGGAAGCGCTTCCCAGGCCTGCTTGTTGACATAGAACACCTGCGGATCGCTCGGGGCGCGGGCCGACGAGATGTAGACGTACTTGGCCACTTCGTTGAAGTGCATCTTCCAGTTCGACGCCAGGGTCGAATATTCGAAGGCGTCGATGGTGCCGCGCTGCATCGCCTCATAGAGCTCGCCGCCCGGAATGATGACCGTGGCCGCGCCGAGGCGCTTGAAGATCTCGCCGCCATCACCCATGCAGCGGGCCTTGAGGCCCTGGATGTCGGCCATGGTCTCCAGCTTGACCTTGGAGTGGAAGAAGACTTCCGGCGGCAGGGGCGACAGGGCGCCGGCAAAGGTCAGGGCGTTGTAGTTCTCGCCCATCATCTTGTTCATCAGCTCGTAGCCACCGCCGTAGTCGTACCAGCTTCTGAGGGCATTGCCCGCCAGGCACCCCGGACGCGAACTGATCAGGCCCGCGGCCGGCCACTTGTCGAGATTGTACATCGGGCAGGTGTAGCACAGCTGCAGAACGTTCTGCTCGACCGCGTCCAGTTCCTGATAGGCCGGAACGATGGAACCGCCGACAAACGGCTTGACGGTCAAACGGCCGTCAGTGGCCTTGGTGATCGCGTTGCACAGATTGTCATGGAAAATCTGCGACGGGTCCGAAGCAGGGCCGTGTCCCGACGATTTCCAGACGATCTTGTCGGCGGCCTTGGCCGAAATGACGGCAGGTGCGGCAAGCGGCGCCGCCAGAGCCATTGCACCAAGGCCCAGGAATTTCTTTCTCGTAAGCATATCGCATCTCCTCTTATGCATGCTTTGATTGTCTTGCCGGGGATCGTCGATCCCGCGGTTCCTCCGTTGGCAGCCCTAGTCGAAGACAAGGGACGTGCCGGTCCTATTGGGGTTGTAGCGCTCGCCGAAACCGGTCAGATGCTCCACCGCGACCGGCCCGGTGCAGTGCGAGGCACCGATGATCTCGATGTCCTTCTGATCAAGATAGGCGAGGGTGAGGGCGAGGCTTTCGGGCGACGCCTCTATCAGATGGGTGCCGCCGAGCACGGCGTGGATCGGCCGCCCGAGACGTTCGACGGTGGTGTCGAGCATGTTCTTGATGCCCGGGTGCGAGCAGCCGACCAGGGCGACGATGCCCCTGGGCGTCTCGATGGCCACCATCACCTCGTCGGCGAAATCGTCGGCGACGAAACCGCCATTCCTGCGCAGGACGAAGCGCGGACTGATCACCTCGTCGGCATGGGTGCGGCTGAACTGGGTGATCACATGCACACCCGGCGCGATTTCCTGTACGGGCTGGTCGGCGGTGATGTGGGCGATGCCGGCCGCCGCCAGCCAGTCGGCGTCGAAATCGTTGCCCAGATATTCGTGGGCGGCGCCGATCTGGGCGTATTTGCCGGCGAAAAAGCCCTTGCCGGTGATGAGGTCGAAATCGGCGTTCTCGGCCACGAGCGCCCGCATCCCGCCCGTATGGTCATAGTGGCCGTGGCTCAGCACGACACGGCGTATTCGCTTGAGGTCGAGGTGCAGAAGAACGGCATTGTGGACGAGCGCGTCGGACTGGCCGGTGTCGAACAGCAGGGGATCGTCGCCGGTGTCGATGAAAAAGGAAATCCCGTGCTCGTGTCTCAGCGCCTTGTGCTCTCCCGGCGAGTTTTCGACGATTGTGGTGATTTCGATCATGACGTCGTCTCCGTTGGCACGCGCCCGGCCGGTCAGCTGGCAGTCGAGGCCTTGACATCCTGCAAGGCGTTGGTGAGGTGCGCGGCCATATGCATTCTGGCCGCCTCGGCATCGCCGGTCTTGATGGCGTCGAGAACGAGGCCGTGCTCGGTTACCGTCTTGTCCATGCGGCCCGGGGTGTGGAGGCTGGAGATCCAGCCATCGATCTGCGACTTGATCAGCGAACGCGTAAGGGCGAACAGAACCTTGTTCTGCGTCGCCTTGCCCAAAAGCTCGTGGAACTTGCGGTCGTGCAGGATGGTTTCGACGGTGAGCCCGTGTCCGGCCGTGCGCACAAGCGCGGCGTGCGCCTCGGAAAGCTGGGCGATGTCGTCCGGCGTCGCGTTCAGCGCGGCGAGTCCGGCGACCGACGGTTCAATGATCAGGCGGACCTCGAAACGCTCGCACAACGACTGTTCGTTGGTCTTGAGCCAGTTGGCGAAGGCGTCGAAGGACTGGCTCTCTATATCGGCGATGAAGATGCCCTTGCCGTGCTGCACCAGCAGCTGGCCGCGCGCTTCCATGATGCGAACGGCTTCGCGCACCGAGGACCGGCTGACGCCCAGGCGGCCAGTGAGCTCGTTTTCCGAATAGAACTTGTCGCCCGGCGCGAATTCGTCGTCGGCGATCATCTGGCTGATGGCGTCGACCGCGCTCTCGGAAAGCCTGATCCTCTTGACCGGTTCCACGCCGCCCCCTCCCTGGCAACAGGCATGGCAGGATCTTTTCTCGACCCTACTTGTCTACTCATCAGACAAGTTGAAGTCTGACACGGCGATTCCGCTCCGTCAACCAAGACACGGGTGATGCGGTTCCTGCTGCGGTGGGCGCGCTGGCATGTCGCACCCTGGAGAAAAAGGCGCGGAGCGGAAGCAGGGAAGGCGTTCCGCCGCCGCAAAAGCGCCGACATGGCTGCCGTCGTCGGCACCCGGAAGTCCGGATCTCGACGGCCATCCGCGTCGCCGTCAGCCTTGGAGTCCCTCGATCCTGGGCAGAAGCGCCTGCCCCTCGCGGATCATGAAGAGCTGCAGGGTCTGGGCCGCGGGCGACAGGGTCCGGTCGGCGCGGCTGAGGACGAACCAGTGCCTGTGAACCGGCAGCCCCTCGACGTCGAGCAGTACCAGCCGGCCGGCCTCGACCTCGCTGGCGATGGTGTGGGCGGATATGAAGGCGATCCCCAGACCCGCCATCACCGCCTGCTTGATGGATTCGTTCGATCCCATTTCCGTGCCGAGATTGAGGGTCCTGTCGGCGATGTCGGCGAAAAACTGGGCGAGGGCCGAGCGTGTACCCGATCCCTGCTCGCGGATGAGGAAGTGCTCGCCGGCGATCCGTTCCTTGGAAATCCCCTTGACCCCCGCCAGTTCGTGGTCGGGTGCGGCGGCGATCACCAGCGGATGGGCGCCGATGACCGCCGAATTGAGCGGCAGATCGCGCGGCGGCCGTCCCATCAGGGCCAGTTCGATGCTGTGTTCGCTGAGGGCCTGCCGCATCTCGGCCCTGTTGCCGATGACCAGGGCCACCTCGATGCCCGGATGCGCCCGGGTGAAGGCGGCGATGATCGAGGGGGTGAAATATTTCGCCGTCGACACCAGGCCGAGCCTGACGCTGCCGGTGCGGATGCCCTTGATGGCGTCGAGGGTGCTTTCGATGTGCTCGAGCTCGGCCATGAGGGCCTTGACGTGTTTCGCCACCATCAAGCCTGCGGCGGTCGGTCGCACCCCATGCGGTGTCCGGTCGAAGAGCGGCAGGCCGAGCTCGGCCTCGAGCTGCTTGATCTGGATGGTTACCGCCGGCGCCGTCAGGCCTAAGGCGTCGGCGGCGCTGGCGATTTTGCCCTTTGCCAGAACCGCCCGGAAGGCGTTGATCTGTCTGAAAGTGACGTTGAGCATGCGCTAGATAAATATTTTTTAGTCAGGCTGTAAAGACATTAAAATTTCCTAATCACTGTTTGTGCGCCATAACGCTCGTGTCGGTCCCGAGCAGGCATGCGGTCGGCTTCCCGGATCACACGGACGGGTCCCCGAACCGCAAGGACGCCCCGGGCAGGAGGAGAAAATGGAACCGCAGACGCTGGAGAAATATCTCAAGGCTCATGCCCGACGTGATCTGCCCCACGCGCAGCAGGTCGCCGAAACCGTGCTGGCGCTCGCCGAAGGGGCCACCGCCATGCGTGACGTGATCAATCAGGGCGTGCTCGGCAGTGCCTTTGCCACCGCCCAGGGCAGCGAAAATCCCGATGGCGACGTGCAAAAGGGGCTCGACGTCCTTGCCGACGACACCTTCCTGAGCCTCATACGCAGGCTGCCGGTGGCGCTTTACGCCTCCGAGGAGCTCGACGGTCCGGTCCTGATCGACAAGGATGCGCCGCTGGCGCTTGCCATGGACCCGCTCGACGGTTCGTCCAATATCGATTCCAACGTCTCGATCGGCACCATCTTCGCCATCCTGCCGGTCAAGGACGATCCGGTCGAGCATCCGTGCGCGACCTTCCTGCAAGCCGGCAGCAATCTTCTCGGCGCCGGCTTTTTCATCTACGGACCGCAGCTCGCCCTCGCCCTGGCCGTCGGCACCGGCACCAACGTCTTTGTCTACTCCAACCGCCACAAGGCGTTCGTCAGGGCCTATGAGGACGTCGCGGTGCCGTCCCAGACGCATGAGTTCGCCATCAATGCCTCTAATTTCGAGCATTGGGAGGAGCCGATCAGGGCCTATGTCGACGATTGTCTGGCTGGCCCCCAGGGGCCGCGCGAGAAGAAGTTCAACATGCGCTGGGTCGCCTCGCTGGTGGCCGAGAGCTATCGCATCCTGATGCGTGGCGGGGTGTTCCTTTATCCCAGCGACAGGCGCAAGGGCTATGCCCATGGCCGGCTGCGTCTGGTCTACGAGGCCAACCCCATCGCCTATCTGATGGAGCAGGCGGGGGCGGGGGCGCACGATTCCGTCGAGCGCATTCTCGATATCCGACCGCACAATCTTCACCAGCGTGTGCCGCTGATCTTCGGCTCGCGCGACGAGGTCAAGCAGATCCGGCGCTACCATACCGAGGCAAGCGCCATGGCCGACCGCGCGCCCCTGTTCGGCAAGCGCGGTCTGTTCCGGACGTAATCTGGCAGGGAGGACAAGCAAATGTCCGCAAGACATCCGATCATTTCGATCACCGGGTCGTCCGGTGCCGGCACCACTTCGGTCAAGCGTATTTTCGATTCGATCTTCAGGCGCGAGAAGATCACGCCCGCCTTCATCGAGGGCGACGCCTTCCACCGCTACGACCGCGAAGGCATGAAAAGAATGGTCGCCGAGCGCAAGGCGAACGGCAAACCCAATTTCACCCATTTCCACCCCGAAGCCAACGAACTCGGAATCCTCAGGGACGTGTTCAAGGAATATGGCGAAAAGGGCACCGGCAAGGCCCGCCACTATGTCCATGACGACGAAGAGGCCGACATCTTCGGTTCGGCGCCGGGCACCTTCACGCCCTGGGAGCCCCTCGAGGACAGCGAATTGCTGTTTTACGAGGGGCTGCACGGCGCGGCGGTGACCGACGACATCGATCTGACCAAATATGCCGACCTGCTCATCGGCGTGGTGCCGGTCATCAATCTCGAATGGATCCAGAAGATCCATCGCGACCGCTCGACCCGCGGCTACTCCACCGAGGCGGTGATGGATGTCATCCTCAACCGCATGCAGGACTACACCCGGTACATCATGCCGCAATTCGCGCTCACCCAGATCAATTTCCAGCGCGTGCCGATCGTCGACACCTCCAATCCGTTCATCGCGCGCTGGATCCCGACGGCGGACGAATCGATGCTGGTCATCCGCTTCGCCAATCCCCGCGGCATCGACTTCCCCTACCTGCTGTCGATGATCCACGACAGCTTCATGTCGCGCGCCAATTCGATCGTGGTGCCGGGAGCCAAATTCGATCTGGCCATGCAGCTCATCCTGACGCCGCTGATCATGCAGCTCATCGAACGCGAACGGCGGCTCGGCTAGGCCGCACGCCGCGCCAAACAACAGGACTTCAGGCATTTGCCCGACCACGCCGGCACGCCTGTCATGGGCGCAACCGGATCGACCGCATCAACCCCCGTTGTCCGGACCTTCAGTCCGGCACGAACCGGAGATGAAGACATGGACCAGTCAAACCGCTACGCCAATCTGTCCCTGAGGGAACAGGACCTGATCGCCAATGGACGCCACGTCCTTTGCGCCTATGTCATGAAGCCCAAGCCCGGTTACGGCTATCTCGAAACGGCGGCCCATTTCGCCGCCGAAAGCTCGACCGGCACCAATGTCGAGGTCTCGACCACCGACGATTTCACCCGCGGCGTCGATGCGCTCGTCTACGAGATCGACGCGGAAAAGGAGATCACCAAGATCGCCTACCCGATCGAACTGTTCGACCGCAACATCGTCGACGGCCGGGCGATGATCGCCTCCTTCCTGACCCTCACCATCGGCAACAATCAGGGCATGGGCGACGTCGCCTATGCCAAGATGCACGATTTTTTCGTGCCGCCGGCCTATCTGAGACTGTTCGACGGGCCCTCGACCACCATCAGGGACCTCTGGCGCGTCCTCGGCCGACCGGTCGTCGATGGCGGCTTCATCGTCGGCACCATCATCAAGCCCAAGCTCGGTTTGAGGCCCAAGCCCTTTGCCGATGCCTGCTACGATTTCTGGCTCGGCGGCGACTTCATCAAGAACGACGAGCCGCAGGGCAACCAGGTCTTCGCGCCGTTCCGGGAGACGGTTCGGCTCGTCCATGACGCCATGATGCGGGCCCAGGACAAGACCGGTCAGGCGAAGCTGTTTTCCTGGAACATCACCGCCGACGACTATCACGAGACCATCGCCCGCGGCGAATACATCCTTGAGACCTTCGGTCCCGATGCCGATCACGTCGCCTTCCTGGTCGACGGCTATGTCGCCGGCCCGCAGGCGATCACCACCGCCCGCCGGACCTTCCCCAGGCAGTATCTGCACTATCACCGCGCCGGGCACGGCGCCATCACCTCGCCCAGTTCCAAACGCGGCTACACCGCCTTCGTTCTTGCCAAGATGGCGCGGCTGCAGGGCGCCTCGGGCATCCATGTCGGGACCATGGGCTATGGCAAGATGGAAGGCGATGCCGGCGACACCATCATCGCCCACCAGATCACCGGGGACAGCGTCGACGGGCCGTTCTTCCACCAGGAATGGCTCGGCATGAATCCGACCACGCCGATCATCTCGGGCGGCATGAACGCCTTGAGGATGCCGGGTTTCTTCAAGAATCTCGGCCATTCCAACCTGATCATGACGGCCGGCGGTGGTTCGTTCGGCCATATCGACGGCCCGATCGCCGGCGCCGCCTCGCTGCGCCAGGCCGAGCAGCTGTGGCGCGAGGGTGCCGATCCGGTCGAATTCGCCAGGGAACACAAGGAATTCGGCCGCGCCTTCGAGAGCTTCCCGCACGATGCCGACACGCTCTATCCGGGCTGGCGGCAAAAACTCGGCGTCGCCGCCGCCTGAAAACGAATTCGCCTTGCGGGCCGGGACGCACGCGTCCCGGCGCCCAACATCCATAGGTAGGGGATGTCATGCGCAGGACCATCATGGCACCGTCGGTGCTTGCTTCCGATTTTTCCAGACTCGGCGATGAGGTCGAGGCGGTCGCCGAAGCGGGGGCCGACTGGATCCATCTCGACGTGATGGACGGGCATTTCGTCCCCAACATCACCT
>CAZKTH010000096.1:0-11013 GCA_964555575.1 uncultured Devosiaceae bacterium
CAAGTTTCGTCAATCGCAATACGGCGGTGACCTTTCTCGGCCTGGCGGCGCTTTTGCCGCTCGGTCTCGGTGCCTGGCAACTTGGCCGCATGCGTCGCGATGGCAGTTTTGATGCCCTGCGAAAGGGGCGGATGACATCTCCAGCGCTCAGGCTTTTGCTGGTTTTCGTGATGATGATGGCGGATCTGACCGCCATGTTCATGACCCAGTCGCGCGGCGGCGTTTTCGCGACCTTTCTCGGCGTCTCGGTGACCGCGATCATATTGGCGACGCCTGCCCTGCCGGGCCGGAACTGGACTCCGCGTCGCCTGATCGCGCCGGCCCTGGTCATTGTCGTGACGATTGCCGGTTTTCTGACCTATGCCGGCCAGGCGATCCGTCGCGCCGAGATGCTGGGTGTCGATGAGGGGCGCCTTTGCGCCTATCAGGCCACGCTCGCAGCGATTGCCGACTTCCCGTTTTTCGGAACCGGCTTCGGCACCTTCGATCAGGTCTTCCCGCATTACCGCATCGTCGGCTGCGCCGGGATCGACGGGGTCTGGTACAAGGCCCACGACGTTTATCTCGAAGGCTATCTCGGGCTCGGCCTGCCGTTTGCCATCGCCTTGGCCGCCGGAGTTGTGGCTCTGGTTGCGGTGGCGATCGAGGGCGTATTGAAGCGCAGGCGCTATCGCTTCGCGGGGGCCGTGCTGTTCGGCGCACTCGTTCTCGTGCTCATGCATTCGGTGGTTGATTTTTCGGTGCAGATCCATGGCGTGGCGATCTGGACCGCGGCGATTTTTGGAATGGCGACAGCCCTGTCCCTGGGGCGATCGAGAGCGTGATTGCTGCCGTGAGCGCGGCCGGGAAGGGGCTTTAGCGGGCGGTAGGATTGCTGTGGGTGCGGTGCGGCTTGCTGAAGCGGCTCAGTTCTTTAGTGGCGTCACCAAGGTTGCAGCACGCAGCTTCCCTCCCCTTGATGGGGAGGGTGGCCCGGCGCAGCCGGGTCGGGTGGGGTGGAGCCGCAAGCGCCGGCGCTACTACCCTCACCCAGCCTCACGACGGACTTAGCTGAAGCTAAGTCCTGTTCGCCAACCCTCCCCGCAAGGGGGAGGGAGAAGGGGCGTCCGAGTTCAATAACGAGAAGATGGATCAAGGCCGGGCTGCCCGCCCGGCCTTTTCTTTTCCCCAATCGCCCCCATATCATTCATCGAAAGCCGGCATCGCCTTCCGGGGTGCCACTTCATCCAACGCTTCGGGCGTTTTCAGGCTGCCATTCGGGGCTTGTCGACGTGCCGCGAAAAGGAGAGTTGCGTCATGAATATCGAAAAATACACCGAGCGCGCCCGGGGATTCATCCAGAGCGCCCAGACCCTTGCCCTTTCCTCGGGGCATCAGCATTTCCAGCCGGTTCACCTTCTGAAGGTGTTGATGGACGACGACCAGGGCATGGCTTCGGGCCTGATCGAACGCGCCGGCGGCAATCCGCGCGAGGTGCGGGCCGGAGTTGAGTCCGCCTTCAGGAAAATCCCCAAGGTCTCGGGCGACAACGGCCAGATCTATTTGAGCCGCGAACTGGCGCGGGTCTTCGAGACGGCCGAAAAGGCGGCCGACAAGGCCGGCGATAGCTATGTCGCGGTCGAGCGGCTCTTGCTCGCCCTTGTCATCGAGAAGGACAGCGATGCGGGCCGCGCCCTTGCCGCCGCCGGCGTCACCGCCAATGGCCTCAACACCGCCATCGAGGATCTCAGGAAGGGCCGTACCGCCGACAGCGCTTCGGCCGAGAACCAGTACGACGCCCTGAAAAAATACGCCCGCGACCTGACGGCGGAAGCGCGCGAGGGCAGGCTCGATCCGGTCATCGGCCGCGACGAGGAAATCCGCCGCGCCATTCAGGTCCTGTCGCGCCGCACCAAGAACAACCCCGTCCTCATCGGCGAGCCGGGCGTCGGCAAGACCGCCATCGCCGAGGGCCTCGCCCTCAGGATCGTCAATGGCGACGTGCCCGAATCGCTGAAGAACAAGGCGCTGATGGCGCTCGACATGGGCGCGCTGATCGCCGGCGCCAAATATCGCGGCGAGTTCGAAGAGCGTTTGAAGGGCGTCATCAACGAAATCCAGGCGGCCGAAGGGCAGATCATCCTGTTCATCGACGAGATGCACACCCTGGTCGGCGCCGGCAAGTCGGAAGGGGCGATGGACGCCTCGAACCTCATCAAGCCGGCCCTGGCGCGCGGCGAACTGCACTGCGTCGGCGCCACCACCCTCGACGAATATAGGAAGCACGTCGAAAAGGACGCGGCCCTGGCCCGGCGTTTCCAGCCGGTCTTCATCGACGAGCCGACGGTCGAGGACACCATCTCGATCCTCAGGGGTATCAAGGAGAAATACGAGCTCCATCACGGCGTCCGCATTTCGGACTCGGCCCTTGTTGCCGCCGCGACGCTCAGCAACCGCTACATCTCGGATCGCTTCCTGCCCGACAAGGCCATCGACCTGGTCGACGAATCGGCGGCACGCCTCAGGATGCAGGTCGATAGCAAGCCCGAGGCCCTGGACGAACTCGACCGCCGCATCATCCAGTTGAAGATCGAGCGCGAAGCGCTGAAAAAGGAAAGCGACGAGGGCTCCAGGACCCGGCTCGCCAGGCTCGAAGCCGAGCTGGCCGATCTCGAGGACGAGGCCAGCGCCCTGACCCAGCGCTGGCAGAGCGAAAAGGAGCGGCTCGCCGGTGCCACAAGGCTCAAGGAAGAGCTCGATTCCGCCCGCTCCCAGCTCGAAATCGCCCAGCGCTCCGGCGATCTCGCCAGGGCGGGGGAGCTGGCCTATGGCATCATCCCCGATCTGGAAAAAAAGATCGCCGCCGCCGAGGACAGCGAGGCCGAGGTGAAGCCCGACAGCGTCCTTGCCGAAGAGGTGGTGACGCCGGCCCATATCGCCCAGGTGGTCAGCCGCTGGACCGGCATTCCGGTCGACAGGATGCTCGAAGGCGAGCGCGACAAGCTCTTGCGCATGGAAGAAGAGCTAAGTAGGCGCGTCATCGGCCAGGAGGATGCGGTCGCCGCCGTCTCCCGTGCCGTCCGGCGTTCGCGCGCCGGGTTGCAGGACCCGAACCGGCCGATCGGCTCGTTCATGTTCCTGGGGCCAACCGGCGTCGGCAAGACCGAACTGACCAAGACCCTGGCGCAGTTCCTTTTCGACGATGAGACGGCGATGGTCCGGCTCGACATGTCCGAATTCATGGAAAAGCATTCGGTCGCCCGCCTGATCGGCGCCCCGCCCGGCTATGTCGGCTATGACGAGGGCGGCGCCCTGACCGAAGCGGTCCGCCGCCGGCCCTATCAGGTGGTTCTGTTCGACGAGATCGAAAAAGCCCATCCGGACGTCTTCAACGTGTTGTTGCAGGTGCTCGACGACGGCCGCCTGACCGACGGGCAGGGGCGGACGGTCGATTTCCGCAATACCCTGATCATCATGACCTCCAATCTCGGCTCGGACTATCTCGCCGAATTGAAGGACGGCGAGGAGGTCGATCTGGTGCGCGGGCGGGTGATGGACGAGGTCAGGCGGGCCTTCCGCCCCGAATTCCTCAACCGTGTCGATGACATCCTGCTGTTCCACCGCCTCGAACGGCGGCACATGGGCGCCATCGTCGATATCCAGGTCGCACGGCTGCAAAAGCTCCTCGCCGATCGCGAGATCACCCTGGAGCTGAGCCCTTCCGCCCGCGACTGGCTGGCCAACGAGGGCTTTTCCCCCGCCTATGGCGCAAGGCCCCTGAAGCGCGTCCTGCAGCGCGAGGTGCAGGACGGCCTCGCCGAGGCGGTGCTTGCCGGCGAGATCACCGACGGCGATCCTGTCGTCATCGACGCCGGCGAGATCGGGCTGACCATCAACGGCCGCCCGCAGGCCGACATCGCCCGCCGGGCTGATCTCGGCGGCGGCGAGGCGGTGGTGCATTAGCACCATCACGCGGGGTGAGGGCTGTCGTCCTCATCCCTTGCACATGTCGTCCCGGGACAGGCATGTCCCGGAACGACACGGAGTATGTGAAAAGCGCTGTATCCCGAACCCTAATCCTGAGCCTGTCGAAGGACGAGGGCCGGCGCCATTCAGTTGACGCTCGGCTTCCCTCCCCCTTGTGGCGCAGGCAGTCGCATATGGCTGGGTCGGCCCCCTCATCCGGCGCTACGCGCCACCTTCTCCCACGAGGGGAGAAGGGAAACGGTGCCACACTCTTCTCCCTCTCCCTTGATGGGAGACTTGTGAGCAAACGGACATCGCTCCGGTGGAGCGATGTCAGCGAACAAGGCCCGAAGGGCGGGTGAGGGTGGAGCCACAGGCACTGTCACCGATATGGGGAGTATGGTGTAACGGATAAACCGTCACCACAATCAGCAATCCCACCCGAAGGGACAGTCCCGTGCTTCCCCTGATCCGGCTCGATGCCGTCACACTCGAAGATGGACAGGAGCTGCGGCTGATGCGTCGCGGTACCGAGTTTTCCATCATGCTCGGCACCAACGAGCTGATGAACAGCCGCCGTTCAGGCTCCGAAGAAGAACTCGCCACCCTCGCCTGTGAACGTCTCGGCGGACGGCCAAAACCGCAAATGCTGATCGGCGGGCTCGGCATGGGCTTCACGCTGCGCGCCGCACTGGCGGCGCTCGGGCCGGACGCGCATGTCACCGTCGCCGAACTGGTGCCCGCTGTCATCGCCTGGGCCAAGGGCCCCATGGCGGACCTCTTCCAGAGATGCCTCGAAGACCCGCGCGTCAACCTTCATCAAGGCGATGTCGGCGCCCTCATCCACAAGGCAAGGGCGGGTTTCGACGCCATTCTGCTCGATGTCGACAACGGTCCCGATGGTCTGACGCGCCAGGGCAACGACGCCCTCTATACGACGGGCGGCCTTGCCGCCGCCTACCGGGCGCTCACCCCCGGCGGCCTCTTCTCGGTCTGGTCGTCCGCCCCCGACCCGGCCTTCACGCGCCGGCTGAAACAGGCCGGATTTGCCGTGACCGAGATCCCCACCCGCGCCAACGGCAAACGCGGCGCGCGGCACATGATCTGGGTGGCGATGAAGCGATGATTGGCAGCGGTGACAGCAATTGTGGTGACAGCGCACAAATCCAAGGACGCGCGAGTTCGATGCCAATTAGACGCACTGTCACTGTAATCCGACAATGTTGTGCGAGCGGCGATTTGCGTGCAAACTCAAGCCATTGACTTTAGTGAAAAGGCTTTGGGAAATGAAACGACTATTGGCACTCTCAATTCTCGCTGCAACTGTTTGCCTTCCGCAGGCTGCTCAAGCCGACACGCGCAAACTCACGATCAAGAACAACACCGACCTCATGATTGTTGGTGTCGTTGTCCGGGGCGGCGAGATTCAGGGTGGCACGCGTATTTGGTCCGGTCAAAGCAGAACATTCGATATTGTCGTGCCAAATGGGAAGTGTGTCGTGACACTCAGGGCGTCCTTCGGTGGCGACAGGTACACAAACATCGACGAGACTCTCAACTTATGCAAATACGGACGCTTGAACATCGGCGTCGCCGATTAGTGGACAACGGCTTTCCGGTAGGTCGAAGGAGTTCATCGAGGATGGCAAGCGTCGGCTTGCTGGCGATACTGCCCTCTCCGCCACCACCGATGAAGTGAAGAATCCACACCGGTCTGCACTGGGCGGTCGAGCTCTCGAACTCGGCGCAGGCCGTTCGGGGTCTTTTCGGGGTCGCCCGAAAAGAGGCCGCGCCGTTATGCGCCACAGTGACCAGTCACGCTGGGTCACGTCGCACGGGCGGAGGACTTGCCTCCTGCCGCCAGCGTCCCTCCCGCCGGCAAGTAGGCGGAAGAACGTGTGCGGCGCGGTCAAAAGTGCGTCAGCCGCGTATCGACAACGGCCAGGAGAAAGAGTGGAACGCGGGTTTACCGGGCATTCGGCGCAACCACTGGACATCCAGGCCGAAAACCCCGGATTGGCATGGGGTGCGGTGCGCCCATCATCGCCGTCTACCGAAATACGGATGAATTGCGCCCCATGCCCGCTCGCCTGTTGCATTGCCGCCAGCCAGGTCGTGGCGCGGGGGTGCTTGCGCCTGCCCGCCTCACGCCGCGGCGCGGCGCGTCCTGTCCTTTTTGACGCTGACATGGGTCAGCCCGAAAATGGAGGCGATGACGACGACAAGGGCGCCGATCTGGTAGGGCGCGATCGAGTCGCCCAAAAGGAAAAAGGCGAGGATCATGGTCAGGGCCGGCCAGGGCGCGCCGATCGAGCTGGCGAGCGATATATCGATGTGGCGTATGGAGTGGAACCAGAAGACCAGTTCGAGCAAATAGACCAGACCCATCAGGGCCGAGAAGGGCTGCAGTACCGTGCCAAGGGCGAGGGTGAGGAAATCGGCCGGGTTGACCAGTGCCAGAATGACGAACAGCACCAGCGACGAGACGACGACGCGGAAGAAGGTGACCTGGGTCGGGGTGATCGGGGTCTCGCGGAACTCGATCTTGATGAAGGTGTGGGCGATGGTCCACAGCAGCGGCACGCAAAGGGTCAGAAGCAACCACACCGACAGGCCGGACATCTGGAAGCTGCCCTCGGTGCCCAGATAGTAAAGGGCGGCGAGCAGGATGAAGGTCAGGCCGAGTTCGGCCGCGTTCTTGCGGCCCTTCAGGAACAGAGCCTCGAGAATCATGGCGAAAAGCGGCGTCGCCTGCATGGCGATGGCGGCGTTGGTGGCGCCGGCCTTTTCGACGCCGAGCACATAAAGATAGGTGGCGCCGCCGAACAGGGCGCCGGTCAGAAGCGTCACCCCGACCATGCGCCTGAGCACCGGCGGTGCCAGTTCGGCGCCGAAAACGCCGCGTTTGGCGCCGCGCAGCTCGGCGAGCAGCATCGGCAGGCCGAACACGACTTCCCAGAAGCTCAGGGCAAAGGCGAAGGGCAGGGCGCCGATCGCCGCCGGCCTGAGATTGGAAATGATCGGCATCGTCCCGAGCAGAACGAGGCAGATCAGGGAAAAGACTATGCCCTTGGCAACGGAACTCAGCGGCATCTGGATGGCACGGGTGGGAAAAGCGGAGGGCGCACAATCAGGTTCATGCGTCCGCTTGCCGGCAAAAGCAATGGGCAGTCTGTCCTGCCCGTCATTCGCCGCAGCGATCGGGCGCCTGCCGAAAAGGCGACGCCGGGCACGGAACGCTTCGGGCCGGACTGCCGGTCCTTCGCTTTTCTGTCCGCAGGAGGGAGGGGGAACAGGCCGACGTCTGCCTCGGCCGACGATTGGAGCATCGTGCGCAAAAGTGGGTCCCGGTTTTCAAAAAAACAATGCGATCACAAAGGGATAGAGCATACGTTCTGATGGAATCGGAACGCATGCTTTAGTCCGGGGCGGATTTGCGAAACGGCAGGCCGTTGGGACGGGCGCCCTTTTCGCGCACCTTTGCCGGCAGTATCCTGACGAGACGGTTGAGGGTCCTGGCGAGACCGGCCCGGTCCGGGCCAAGGCTGTCGAAGATCTCGGCGGCGTTGCCGGCCATTTCGGCATGGACCGCTTCGAGCGTATCGGCATCGGCTTCGGTCAGACCGAGCCGCACCTGGCGGTGATTGGCCGGGTCGCGCCTCTGGCCGAGCATGCCTTTTTCGACCAGAACCGCCACGCGCTGGCTCGCCAGCGACTTGCTCGTGTCCGGAAGCGCGCCGACCTCGTTCTGGGTCGGGTGGTCAAGTTCGCGCATCGTCATGGCTTGAAGGCGGGTGCGGGCACGACCCGGAACGGAGCCGGACCCGGCCGGTCAGGGCTTGCGGGCGATCAGGAAGACGGCGTCCTCGCGATTGGGTTGCCATCTGTCTTGGACAACAAAGCCGCCGGCTTGAATGCCGCGAACCAGATCGTCGTCGCCGAAGACATGCACCTGAGGCGCCAGGCGAAGGCCGGCGGCAAGCGGCAGGATCAGGCGGAGGATCATCGGCATGGTGTCAAGGCAGGCGGTGGACGAGACAAAGAGTCCGCCTGGTCGCAGGAGGCGGTTGACCTTGGCGATCACCGCATGGCGGTCGGGCACCAGATGCAGGATGCTCATGGCGAGAATCATGTCGAAACTCTCGTCCTCGGCCTTCAGGCTCTCGATGGAGCCGGTTTCGAAATGGACATTGGCGATGCCCGCCTCCTCCGCCCTGGCGCGGGCGATGGCGATCATGTTTTCGGAAGAGTCGATGGCAAGGATCGAGCCGACATGAGGCGCATGGATCAAAGCGGTGCCGCCGGTGCCGCAACCGAATTCGAGAAGCGCCATATCGGGACGCAGCCGCCGCCGGGTGCGGGCGAGCTTTTCCGCATAGGCGGCCTCGTCGGCGATTGGCTGGGCCGCGTATCGTGTCGCGATCCGGTTCCAGAAGGCTTGCGAGCTGTCCACGGCGCCCTCCCTGATGGTCCGTCCGGTCTCATGACCCGAAAGCATGGCCGGTGCCATCTTCGGGCAGGATGCCGGACAAATCCAGTGCCGGGGGAGATTCGCCGGACCGCGCCGGCGGTACGAACCATTGACCGATGAAAGTAAGAAATCATACAGTAAGAAATCAAACTAACAGGAAGGAAGGCGGTGGCATGGCGAAACGCGCGAACGACACGGAGGCCGGGGCAGGCGGCAGGGTGAGCGCATCGGACACGGGCACCGCCCGGCTGGACAACGCCGTTCATCGCTTCATGCGGTACTTCATGGTGCACATCAATCCGATCCTGCATCGCAGCGCGTATCGCGGCCGCAATTATTCGGAATACGAGATCGTCGTGCTGATGGCGCTGAGTTTCGGCCCGACGCGCCCGGTTGATCTCAGCCGGGTCCTGCGGATCGAGAAGGGCACCCTGACCTCGCTGATCCGGCGGCTGCAGCGCCTCGACCTGATCGAGAAGCGTGCGATCTCCGGCGACGAGCGCTCCTATCTCGTGGCGCTGACGCCGGACGGCACGGCGTTTACCCGGCATCTCGAACGGCAGCGGCACCGGCAGTTCGAATTACTGTTCGCCGCGATGGACGAAGAGGCGCTTGGGGCGGCGGTAAGGGGTTTCGATCTTCTGTCCGCCTATCTCGAAGGGGTGGAGAATGGCGATGCGGGCAAGGGTTGAAGCGCCGCCGCCGGCGCGCGACTGGTACTGGAGCGCCAGCCCTGGGGACCGGCAGGAATATGACGGCTTCGGTCCCTGGGTCCGCGACGTGCGCGGTCTTGACGACACGCCGCGGCTTTTCCGTGCCGCCTGGCCGGAACACCGAAACGCGCGCTTTCTGCTCAAGGTGCCGATCAAGGCCGATCGCCACGATGTACGGCCGGGCATGGCGCTTTACGCCATGCTGGTCGCCATCCATGACGATCGGATGGTCGTTTTCCGGCAGACCGGAACCGGCGTTGATGCCCGAAGCCTGGACTGGGACGAGATCGCTGTTGTGCGCAGCTTCTCCGATCTTCTCGCCGGCAGGCTGTCGCTGCTGCTGCGTGACGGCGGCACGCTCGACATCGACTACAACACGGTATCCTCGGCGCGCCTCGATCAGGTCGTCGGTTTCATCCGCGACAGGCTCGTGCCCGTTGCCACACGGTCGAATCTGCCGCCGGAGGAGACGCCGGTCGATTTCGCCGATCAGTTCTACAGGAACATGCTGCGCTCGGTGCGCGACAGGACGGACCGCCCGGCAACGGTGCTGCATTTCGAGCCGCGCAACCGGCCCTGCCGCGACGACCGCAACCGGCTTCGCCTTTCGAACGGGTTGCTGATTGTCGATGCGACCGACGAACTCGTCATTGTCGACCGGGGGATTCCGGCCCGGCGGCCGTTCCACCCGGTCTATGCGGTCTCGACGCGTTTCGTGCCCTATGCGCGGCTGACGTCCTACGCATTCTTGCCGGTGCATCGCACCGGGCCAAGACGCCTGCGCGAGCTCGTGCTGCGCGCGGACCGCCTGGAACTGGCGCTGCCGTGCCGCAATGCGCCCGATGCGGTGTGCGCCTGTCTTGACCGGCACGGGATTGCGGAGATCCAACCCGAACCGATCAACGCGGAATCACCCCCGCAAGGAGCGCGAAACCGCCCTGACACAGCTTGACGAAGGTTTTGGCGCCATCTAGAACATAACAAGAACAACGGGCGCGCCATGAGGGCATCGATCGTTTTGCTGAGATTGCGCGAGAAGCGGTCGAAATCCCGCGTTTCCGAAACAAGCCTCTGATCGAGGTCGTTCTGCACGACAGTCGCGCCGACGCCGGCCATGACGACCAGCAGGGCCAGAAAAAAGGCGACGAAAACGGCCGCATAGGCAAGGCGGTGGTGCTGCCTGAATATCAATGTGCGACCGGACGTGTTCATCGGATCCCGGCAAGGCCTGCATTTAGGCAAAAAAGGCCGGGAAAAATCGGCTAATTCCGCCCGCTGCCCTCCGGCGTGGCAAACAGAAAGTAGATCGGATTGTTGAGTTATTCCGAAGGAGCAGCTTGCGCGGATCGGAAAGATCAATTAGAACATAACACGAACATATAGGGACCGAGCCATGACTCCCCTCAAGATCGACTATGTCGAGCTGCAGACCTTGTCCCTCGGCGCCTCCAGGAGCTTTTTCGCCGATGCCTTCGGATGGCGTCATGTCGATTACGGCGCGCATTATGCGGGCTTTCAGGGTGCGGGGATCGATGGTGGCCTGGCGGAGGCACAATCCGGCATTCCGAAAGCGCCGCTCATCGTCCTCAAGGCGGTCGATCTGGCTGCTGCGGAACTGGAGGTAATCGCGGCGGGCGGCGAGATCGTCAAGCCGGCCTACGCCTTTCCGGGCGGGCGGCGATTCCATTTCCGCGAGCCGGGCGGCAATGAAATGGCGGTGTGGAGCGAGAACTGAATTTCGGAACCGCACAGGGCAGGAGCGATGCGGCGAATCAATTCGCGACGCGCGGGCCCGAAAAAATCAGGCTGGGTGCTGCGGGAGACGATCCAGAGCATCGTGCGCAAAAGTGGGTCCCGGTTTTGCGCAAAAAGCGATGCGACAAC
>CAZKTH010000097.1:0-10885 GCA_964555575.1 uncultured Devosiaceae bacterium
CGCCAATGTACTTGTCAAAACTCCCCATGTCCTCCAAACGCCCCCCAACCTGGCCTCCATACAGGTCAACCGACGAACGACCGATCGTGATCACATCAAGCGCTGGCATGCGATGCTCTCTCAATTGCTACAGGTTTTCCGTTTGACGCCGCCATGGCGTGGATGATGCGCTCGATCACAAGACCTTCGGCGAAATCCGGTGCCGCCTTCGGGCCGCCGGCAATCGCCGAGACGAAATCGCGTGCCTCGACTACTTTCTGCTCATTGAAGCCGAAATTATGACCCGCCGCCGGACAGAACTGGGCAAAGTCCGGCTGCTCGGGACCGGTCAGATGCCGGACGAAACCCGCCTCGCCTTTGCGATGGACAAGGAGCTCGTTCATGTTCTCCTGATCGAAGACGATGGTGCCGTCCGTCCCGTGCAGTTCCCATTGCAGATGGCATTTGCGGCCGCGCGCCACCCGCGAGGTGGCAAACGATCCCAGCGCTCCCGAAGCGAAACGGATGAGGGCAAGGGCGCTGTCCTCGTTCTCGACCGGCTTCGGGCCGTCCGGCGACGGCCGGGCGGGAATGGCGATCTGGGTCAGCGCCGTGATCTGCTCGACCGGCCCCATCAGGGCCAGCATCTGGCTGACCAGGTGGCAGCCGAGATCGCCGAGCGCCCCGAGGCCCCCGCCCGCATGGGTCAGGCGCCAGGACCAGGGCAGGTCCGGGTCGGCCGAATAGTCCTCGTCATAGACGCCGCGGAACGATTTGGGCGTGCCGATCTTGCCGTTTCTGACCATTTTCACCGCTGCCTGGAAGGCGGGGCTGCGCAGATAGTTGTACCCCAAAAGAGTGACCTTGTCGGGATGCCTGCCGGCCAGTGCCGCCATCGCCTCGGCATCCCTGAGCGTCGGCGCCATCGGCTTTTCGAGCCACACATGCTTGCCGGCCGCAAGGGCTGCCTCGGCCATGACGCGGTGCAGGCCGTTGGGCGTGGTGATCGAGACCACGTCGACCGCCGGGTCGGCCATCACGTCGCGCCAGTCCGAGGTGCCGCGGGCAAATCCGAAGCGGCGGGCGAAGTCCCGGGCCGCATCCGCCGTCACGTCGCCGAGCACCTCCAGACGGGGATGGGCGCCGCCGAAGACGGTCGCGACATTGTGCCAGGCCATGGCGTGGGCCTTGCCCATGAAGCCGGTGCCGATGAGCGCGACACCGAGCGGTTCGATCGGCATGGGTCGCGAAGTGGTCATGGCTTTCCTTACTGCCTCCGGCTATCCGGCGACCGGGCCGGTGAAAGGATCCTTCCGGATCTTGTCACCGGCACGGATTGCCGGGATCAGAGCGCGGCCTTGACAAAGTCCATGCTCGCCCGGATGGCGCTTTCCGGATCGGCAAGATCATGCACTTCGGGCGCGAAGGGTTCGAAGCTGTAGGGCCCCTCGAATCCCGTCGCCAGCAGCGCCCTGATCTGCGGAACATTGTCCAGCCGGTCCTTGCCGTCAACCAGGACACGGTGCGCGTCGAGCATGTCGGCGACGGCAACATCCGGATCGACCACGCCGGAAATATGCACCAGCCCGGTCCAGTCGGCGAAGAACTCGGTCTCGCCGGCGAGGTGATGGTGGAAGGTGTCGTGAACGAGCTTGTAGACATCGGCACCGTCGGCCTCGTCGATCGCCGCGACGGCCTGCTTCTTGGTCCGCATCGACGAGATCGGGAAACCGAGCGGTTCGACCAGCCCGGTCAGGCCACGATCCCGGAGGATCGGCTTGATCGCCTTGAGGGCGGCGACGAGATCGGCAAAGGCCACCTTGTTGCCGTCATTGAGCGGGCACATGACCAGCGCCCTGGCGCCCGCGGCCCCGGCATAGTCCGCCATGGCAACGGCCCGCTCCGGCAGATCGCCGGACCAGACGTTGAACGGATAAAGGGCGTTGATCGAAATGATCGTCACGCCGGCCTTTTCGGCCGCCATTCTGACCTCTTCCGGGCCGACCGTGCCCACGACATCGGGCAGATCGTTGCGGATTTCGACTTCGCTGACGCCAAGATTGCGGGCCATCTGGAAATAGGCATCCAGACCAAGCTTGGGCGCCACGATGTGGTTCATTGCAAAGCGCATGGCAAACCTCAGTTGTAAAGGGCCGGACGGTCCGGATAAGTGATGTCGATGGCGGCGCCCTCATTTTCCTGCGCCTTGACGCAGGCGTCCGAGGTGACGGCGGCCATGTAGCCGTCCCAGGAGGATGGGCCGGAGATGGTGCCGTTGGCGGCCTCGTCGATGAACGCCTGCATTTCGGTGTCGAAGGCAGCAACGAAACGGCCTTTCCAGTCGGTGAGGATGGCGTTCTCGCGCCTGGCGTTTTTGCGCATCGTCACGGCCATCGGCTCGGGCAGGTAGGCGGCGCCCTCTTCGCCCACGATCTGGCACTGGATGTCGTAGCCATATCGACAGTTCACGAAGATCTCGGTGTTGATCACCACGCCCCTTGTCGTGACCAGGGTCACGATCTGCGGATCGGCGAGCCCGGCATGCGCGTGTTTCGTCTTGCGCGGGAAAATCACGCGGGCCGAGACGTAGTCGTCGCCCAACAGCCAGCGGAAGGTGTCGATCTCGTGGATCAGGGTGTCGTGAATCGCCATCGGCGTCACATAGGCGTCCGGCACGGTCGGATTGCGATGGGCGGCATGAACCATGAGCGGTGTGCCAAGCTCGTTTTCGAGCGTCTGTTTCAAAAGGTTGTAGCCCTGGTCGAAGCGGCGCATGAAACCGACCTGCACCAGGCGTTTGCCATGCGCCACTTCGGCGTCGACGATGCCCTTGGCGCCCCTGGCCGTCGTCGCCAGCGGCTTTTCGCAGAACACGGGCTTGCCGGCGGCGATGGCGGCCAGCACATAGTCCTCATGCGTGTCGCCCCAGGAGGTGACCAGGACCGCATCCACCTTGTCCGAGGCGATCAACGCCTGCCCCGTCTCGAAAATCTCGGCGTTCGGGGCCAGGTCGGCCTTGACGGCCCTGGCGCCTTCCAGGTTGACGTCCGACAAGGCGACGATCTCGGCGCCGGTCAGGACCTGCTGAATGCGGCGGGTGTGATCGCGACCGATCATGCCCGTACCGATTACACCCATTCTCAAAGTCATCTTGTGTGCCTCACTTGAAATATTTCTTCATGTATTCGTCGATCTTTTGCCGGTTGAACCTGCCGCTGTCGTCGGCGCGGTTCTCCCAGGCGAACACGCACACGGTCATGATGCCGTCGAAGCCGATTTCGGCCAGGGTCGAGAACACCTCGTCCCAGGGCACCTCGCCCTGGCCGATGTCGAGGTGCTGATGAACGCGGGCGGTCGAGCCGGGCGGGTTGACGATGTAGCGATTGCCCGAGGATTCCTTGTGGTTGAAGGTGTCGGCGATGTGGACATGGGCCAGAACATCGGCGCATTCGCGGAGCATCGCCTTGGCGTCGTCGCCGAAATAGAAGGTGTGCGGCGTGCAGTAGAGGAACCTGAAGCGCGGGCTGTTGACCGTTCGCACGAATTCCACCGCCGGCATCATCGCCTCCACCCAGTCCTCTGGATGCGGCTCGATGTTGAGGTTGATGCCTTCACGCTCGAAGATCGGGATCAATTCCTCGATCGAGCGCCACCAGGCCCTTTCGGCCTCCTCGTTCCCTGAATCGCCGCCGGTGCCGCCGGGAGTGGTCTGACCCTTTTCCGGATGCGGGCCGCGACCGAACTCGGAGTTCATCGTGTCCACTTCCATCTCGACTGCGATCTCGATGGCGCGCTTCCAGTTCTCCACCGCCGCCTTGCGCTCCTCCTCGTCGGTCGAGGACCAGCGATACATCGGCAAAAGCGTGGCGATCTTCACGTCATGGTCGCGGAGCGATTTCTTGAACGACTTGATCTTGCCCGGATAGACGCGCGGGCGACGGAACCATTCGAGAAAATCCCCGCGCGGGCTGAGCTCGATCCAGTCATAGCCGAGCGCCTTGGCCTTGGGCGCCAGCTCCTCCAAGGCCAGGAAACGATGCATGTAGGGATCAAGGGCGATTCTCATATCGGTTTCCTCATCTTCGTCTGTCTGTCGCTTCACCCTTTCTTTGCCAACGCAAGGCACAAACACCCCCGCCCTCTTCTTGGCGAAGTGGCTTTTGTTGCGTCGGCAGACGCTTCTTTTCCGTTTGTGCCTGTGGCCGACTACCCGGCCGCAGACGGGCTAGGCGGCATCCTCTGCATACTCGTCTCCGGTCTTGGCGCCGGTGATATAGGCCACAACGTCCTGGCCATCGGTTTCGGTCCTGTTCAGATTGGCGACGATCCGGCCGCGGCGGAACACCACGATGCGGTCCGCCAGGTCGAAGACCTGACGCATATTGTGCGAAATCAGGATCAGCGGCTCGCCGGCGTCCTTGAGGGCGCGGATGATGTTTTCGACCTGCGCCGTTTCCTGCACGCCAAGCGCCGCCGTCGGTTCGTCCATGATCGTCAGCTTGGAGTGGAACGCCGCCGTGCGGGCAATGGCAACGCATTGGCGCTGGCCGCCGGACATGTTCTGGATGGTGTTGCGGATGTTCGGAATCTTGACCCCGGTCTTTTCCAGACCGGCCATGGTCGCCTCGCGCATCTTCTTGTAGTCGAGGATCGAGAACGGTCCCAGGTTGAACAGGGTCATTTCCCGGCCAAGGAACAGATTGTCCGGCACGTCGAGATCGTCGGCGAGGGCGAGGGTCTGATAAACGGTCTCGATTCCCGCCTCCCGCGCTTCGAGCGGGCCTTCGAACTGTACCTTTTTGCCATGGAAGATGATTTCGCCGCGGGTCGGCTGTTCGACGCCGGTGATCTGGCGCACGAAGGTCGATTTGCCGGCGCCGTTGTCGCCCATGATGGCGACGTGCTCGCCCATGCGCAGTTCGAAATTGGCGGCCTCCAGGGCATGCACGCCACCATAATGCTTGGTCAGCTCATGGGTTTCGAGAATGACTTCGCCCGCTTCCGGCTTGCCGTTATTGCTCATTCGTCCCTCCTATGCGCTTTGCGAGCGATAGCGCTGGCGCCACTGGTCGAGCACGACCGCGCCAACGATGATGGCACCCTTGACCATCTCCTGGTAGTAGGCGTCGAGCTTGAGGAAAGTGAATCCGGAGATGATGACGCCGAAGATCAGCGCGCCAAGCACCGTCCCGATGATGGAGCCGCGACCGCCCGAAAGGGACGTGCCGCCAATGACCGCCATGGCGATGGCATCGAGTTCATACATCTGCCCCATGCCGGCCTGCGCCGTCAGGTTCTTCGAACTCAGAACCATGGCCGCGATCGAGGCCAGAAGACCGGCGATGGTGTAGACGAGGATCTTGTGCCGCCCGATCTTGATGCCCGACATGCGGGCCGCTTCCTCGTTCGATCCGATGGCATAGGTATGCTTGCCATAGACCGTGTGACGCATGATGAGGTGGAAAAGGATGGCCAGGACCACGAAAATGATCACCGGCATCATGCCCGCACCGATGGCAATGTAGTCTTCGGTCGGAAAGGAGATCGGCTGGCCCTTGGACCACCATTTGGCGAAGCCGCGCGCCGACACCATCATGCCGAGCGTTGCGATGAAAGGCGGGATACGCGTAACGGCGATGAAGAAGCCGTTGATCAGGCCGGCAATGACGCCGCAGGTCATCCCGACAAGTATCGGAACGATGACCGGAAGATCCATCCAGCCCTGCTCGGGGAACATGGCTTTTGGATTGGGATGACCGTTGACCACGGCAACCTGGGCAAAGCTCATCGCCACCATGGCAGTGGCGCCGACCACCGATCCCGAGCTCAGGTCGATGCCGCCCGACACGATGACCTGGGTGACGCCGATCGCGATGATGCCAACGATCGAGACCTGCAGGACGATGATCCTGAGGCGTGGCTCGTTGAACAGGGTGTGGACGTTCTCGCGCGAGTTGAACAGAAAGCTGTCGCCGTACAGCATCCGTCCCAGCACTTCAAACACGAGTACAATCAGAATCAACGCAACAAAGACGTTGATCTCGTTCGGCCAGACGCGCCTTGAGTCGTCATAACTCAGCCCGCCCGTGCTGTGCGCTGACTTCGCCATTTGTCCCCTCCCCCGTTCGATGTGAACAGGGTTTCACATAACAACCCGAGTGGAAAGTGACGCGTAGACTGCGCCACTTTCCGTCAAAGCTATCTGGGCCGGCTAGTTGCGCGACAGATACTTGTTGACATTGGCCGGCGTCACCAGTTCGAAGGGGACGTAGACGATCTGCGGAACATCCTCGCCGGCAGCGAGCGACAGAGCCGCATTGAGCGCGCCCGAACCCTGACCGGCGGCATTCTGGAACACCGTCACGTCGAGGTCGCCGGCTTCCATGGCCGACAGGGCGTCCTGGGTGGCGTCGATGCCGCCGATGACGACGTCGGCCATGCTGATGCCGGCCGCCTTGATCGCCTGGATGGCGCCGATCGCCATCTCGTCATTGTTCGAGAAGATGGCGTCGAAATGCTCGCCCGTGGACAGCCAGTTGGTCACCAGGTCCTGAGCTTCGTCCCGCTGGTAGTTGGCGGTCTGCTCGTCGATGATGCTGATGAAGCTGCACATATCCATGTTCAGCACGTCATGGACGTCCTTGGTGCGCTGGATGGCCGACTGGTTCTGCAGTTCGCCGATCAGGATATAGCCCTTGGCACCGGCGGTCTTGCCGGCGGCGCGCAGATCCTGGCAGATCTGGAAAGCTTCGAGCGTGCCGGATTCGACTTCGTTCGATCCCACGAATGCCTGGTTGTCGGGCAGGGTGTCGAGATTGACCGGCTGGCGGTTCACATAGACCAGCGGCACATTGGCCGAAGCCGCCGCGTCGGACATGGCCTGGGTGGCCGAGGTGTCGACCGGGTTCACGATGATCGCATCAACGCCCGAGGCGATGAAATTGTTGATTTGGTCGAGCTGCTTGGACACGTCGTTCTGAGCGTCCTCGATCTGAACGTCGACGCTCTTTTGGTCGGCAAATCCCTGAATGCCGTTGCGCAGAACGGTGAGGAAATTGTCGTCGAACAACGCCATCGACACGCCGATGGTTTGAGCCTGAGCGGCGCCCGCCATGGTTAGAACGAGTGCTGTAGAAAGCAGGTATTTTTTCATATTTCTCCTCCATTAGCCCATTTTGGGCGATTTTTTGTTTGCTGCATTTTGTGAGCAAACGCAGGCGGGCAGTTACTGCCTCTTTTATTCTCCATGGCACTTGCGTTTGCGCGCATTGCCATGCGCAGAGATTCACGATCCGCCCGGTTCAGGTCAATCTGCTGGCCGTCATGAAACTCATCAAATTTGATGTAATCGCGCCTACGCCCTGATGGAATTCCATCAGTCAGAAGGACTCGGGAGTCCAGATGGCAAGCGGGAGAAACTTCTGTCCCGGCGTTTCCGCCATGCCGTGATCGGCGGTGTAGATCATCATTGAGGTCAACTCCTCGCACAGTTCGCGCAAGGGCGTGGAAATGACGACCGAAACGGTACGATCCTGCATCGCCTCTCTGGTTTCCTCCGTCATCTCGTTGACGATCAGGGTGATGCTGCCTGGCGCGCGCGTCTCGCGCAGGGCGGCAATCGCCCCCTCCATTCCGCCGCCGGCACAGTAGATGCCGACCAGGTCCGGATGATTCTCCAGCATGGCGATGGTGGCCTCATAGGTCAGGTTGCGCGTCTCCAGATTGATCTGGGGATTGAGCAGTTCGAGTTCGGGCGCATATTCGCGCAGGGAACTGCGAAAGCCGGTTTCGCGCAGGGCATGGCCGTGGAAGCGGTTTCCGCCGATGAAGATGCCGACCTTGCCCGGCTTTGCCGCAATCCTGGACATGAGCCAGCCGACGGTGCGACCAACCTTCAAGTTATTGAGTCCAATATAACTTTCCCTGACTCCCTGAGCGAAATCCGACAACAGGGAAAAGGTCGGCGTGCCGCGGGCGCGCAAATCTTCGACGATATGGGTGACCTCGGGATGATCAAGGCCCGTTGCCGCGACGGCATCGACCCTGCCCATCATCGACTTGAGCAGATCGGCCAGCTCGCCCGGCATGGTCGTTTCGGCGAAGCGGATGCTGACCCGCACCCGGTGCGAGGTGATCGCCTTCATCGATCTGATGACCTGCTCGGCGAAACTGCGATAGAAGGCGTGTCGCTCCTTTTGCAGGATGACGCCGAAGCGCAGTTCCGGCAGGTCGGCCCAGATGCGCTCACGGATTGCGTTGACGCCGTGATAGCCGATCCGCTCCGCCGCCTGCTGGACCTTCAGTGCCGTCGACTCGCGCACGCGTTCGCGTCCGTTGAGCACGCGGTCGACGGTCGCAACGCTTACGCCGGCTTCCCGTGCCAGTTGGGCGATGGTGATTTTCGCCATCTCATCTTCCTCGAGAGTTTGCAAGAATACTTTCAACGCCATGATGGATTTGTTGCAAGCCCAATTCAACGGGATGCGGTAGAAACCTGCCTTGGCATGCCTTTTGACGGGGTGGATGCGGCAATTTTCCGGATTGGCAGGGGACCGGCACCGTCTTTTTGCCAAATCTGCCCGGTCGCGGGGCATGTCGCGGCGGGGCGATTTTCCGGAAACGAATGCCTGCTCCTTCTGGACCAGTTTTGGGCGAACGTGCTAATCAGGGGTCACGACGACCGGTCCGTGCAATGCGGCAAAGGCGTAAGGAGTCGCGTCGGCGCATCTTGCCCATGTTTGCCCATCCTGGACGTATTTCATCATTGTCATCAAGCTCGAGGCCGTCGCTTCACGGGAGGAAACGCGATGGCTGAAGCGCGATCGCTTTTGCGGGAAATGCTGGACGCGGCGATCGCTTCGGCGCAGCCGTCGGTCTGCGTGCCGCCAAACCTGCCCGAGATGGCGCCCAAGGGACGTTTCATCGTCATCGGGGCCGGCAAGGCCAGCGCCGCCATGGCCCGTGTCGTCGAGGATCGCTGGCAAGGGGCGCTCGAAGGCCTGGTGATCACCCGCTACGGCTATCAGGTGCCCTGCAGACGCATCGAGATCGTCGAGGCGGCCCACCCGGTTCCCGACGCCGCCGGCATGGCGGCGGCCGAGCGCATGCTCGATCTGGTATCCGGCCTTACCGAAGACGATTTCGTCCTCTGCCTGATCTCCGGCGGCGGCTCGGCGCTGATGCCGCTGCCGCTCGCCGGCATTTCGCTGGCGGACAAGAAGGCGGTCAACACGGCGCTTCTCGCCTCGGGGGCGACGATCTCGGAGATAAATTGCCTGAGACGTCATATCTCGGCGATCAAGGGCGGCAGGCTGGCGGCGGCCTGCGCGCCGGCCAGGGTGCTGACCCTGATGATCTCCGACGTGCCGGGCGACAACCCGATCGATATTGCCTCCGGCCCTCTGGTCGCCGATCCCACCACCCTTTCGGACGCGCTGGAGATTGTGGACCGCTACGGGCTGACCTTGCCGAAATCGGTCATGGACGTCCTCAACGATCCGGCGAGCGAAAGCGTCAAGCCCGGCGATCCGCGCCTGGCAACGGGCGAGGCGCGCATCATCGCCGCGCCGCAGCTGGCGCTGGAAGCGGCGGCGGCGGTCGCCCGCAGCCACGGCATTGCCCCTTTTATTCTCGGCGATGCCATCGAAGGCGAGGCATGCGAGGTCGGCACGGTTCTGGGCGGGATTGCCCGCCAGATCGCGCTCAGGGACCAGCCCTTCGCAAAACCCTGCGTCCTTCTGTCGGGCGGCGAGACGACGGTCACCCTGCGCGGCGATGGCCGCGGCGGCCGCAATGTCGAGTTTCTTCTTTCGCTTGCGGTGGCGCTTGACGGACTTGCCGGCGTCCATGCCCTTGCCGCCGATACCGACGGCGTCGACGGCGTCGAGGAGGTTGCCGGGGCCATTGCCGCCCCCGACACGCTTCGGCGCGCCGCGGCGCTCGGCTTGTCGGCCAGATCCGAACTTGCCAACAATAACGGCCATGGCTTTTTCGAAGCCCTCGGGGACCAGGTGATCACCGGTCCCACGCGGACAAACGTCAACGACTTCCGGGCCATCCTGATCGAATAGGTCGGGAGCCGGCAGGCAGCGCCAGAGCATTTTCCGTTCTGATGGAATCAGAACGCATGCTCTACGTTATTGTGTGGCCGTGTTTTCGAACCGGCGAACCGGTATCCACTTCGCCTGAAAACGCTCTAGCCTCCGGCGTCAGGTCCGACCCTGCTGCTGAACATCGCCGGGCGTGTTGGTCACCCCTGTCGAACCGCGCCGCAAACCGAGGAGCCGAACCGATGTCCCTTCATCGCAGAAACGATATTCGCGACGCCTTGTCCGACGACATCTACGCCGCGACCGACACGTCCGTTTCCCTGCCCAAATACCGCATGCCCGCTGGCGAGCACGAGCCCCGTCATGCCTATCAGCTGGTTCATGATGAATTGCTGCTCGACGGCAATTCGCGCCAGAATCTTGCGACCTTCTGCACCACCTGGATGGAGCCGGAAGTCCGTCGGCTCATGGCCGAAAGCATCGACAAGAACATGATCGACAAGGACGAATATCCGCAGACCGCAGAGATCGAGGCGCGCTGCGTGCACATGCTCGCCGATCTGTGGAACTCGCCGGAAGCGACCGACACCATGGGCTGTTCGACCACTGGCTCGAGCGAGGCGGCGATGCTGGCCGGCATGGCGATGAAATGGCGCTGGCGCCAGCGGCGCGAAAAGAGCGGCAAGCCGGCGGACCGGCCCAATCTCGTCACCGGACCGGTGCAGGTGTGCTGGCACAAGTTCTGCCGCTACTGGGATGTCGAACTGCGCGAAATCCCGATGCAGGGCGACCGGCTGATCATGAATCCCGAGGAGGTGATCAAGCGCTGCGACGAGAACACCATCGGCGTGGTCCCG
>CAZKTH010000098.1:0-10875 GCA_964555575.1 uncultured Devosiaceae bacterium
TTTCATGATGCCGCTCTACTACCTCAACTCGAGCTCCAACTGGCCGATGACGCTGGCGGTCTACAATTTCTTCGGCCAGTACCAGTCGAGCTGGAACCTGGTCTCCGCCGACATCCTCTTGACCATCGTTCCCGTCATTGTCATCTACCTGTTCGGACAGCGCTTCATCCTCGCCGGCCTGACCAGCGGTTCGGTGAAAGGCTGAGCGTGCGATGCAAGACACTCGTCCCGATTTCGTCCAGGTCCATGACGGCGGCGCATTGCAGGTGGCGGCGCTCGGCGACCGGGCGTTCCGGATACGCTTCACGCCGCCCGGCTCAACGCCGGACATGCCGGAAAGTCCGATTCTCCTGCCGGCAGGCTCACATCCGTGTGTCGAGGTCACGCGGGGCGATGAATTTCTGCGTCTCGCACTGCCCAATCTCATCTGCGAGATCATGCACGCGACGGGCCGGCTTCGCTTTTTCGGTCCTGACGGGACGTTGTATCTCGCCGAGGCAGAGGCCGGGCGTCAGTTGACGCCGGCCTGGCTTGGCAACGAACGGGTCCTTGTCGCCGAACAGCAATTCGAATCCCCCTCCGACGAGCGCATCTTCGGGACCGGCTGCTTCCAGGATGGCGCGCTTGACATCCGGGCGCTGCCGCGCCGGCTCACCCAGGTCAACACCCAGATCAGCCTGCCCTTTCTTTTGTCCAGCAAGGGCTACGGCCTCATCTGGCACCATCGCGGCAAAAGCGAACTGAACACGCCGCCGCACCGGTTGGCCCTTGCCAAGAGCAGCAGCGGACCGCTGGAGGTCGCCAGCGTCTCGACCTCCGCGGGCGGCGCGGAAGTCGAACGGCGGCTTGCCGTCTTCGAGGGAGAATTCGCCGCCGAAACCGTCGGGCGTCACGCGTTCCTGCTCGATATCGGCCAGAAAATGGGCACGCGCTATCGTGTCGAGATCGATGGGCAGGTCGTTGCCGACTACACCAATTTCTGGCTGCCGCCGACGACGAGCTTTTTCGCCGAGCTCGCGCCCGGCGGGCACCGGGTCAGGGTCGAAGCGAACGACACCGACGCACCGGTGCTGTTCCATGGACCCGCGCGGGACCGGACGATCTGGCGCTCGCCGGTCGCCGAGGCCATCGACTACGTCGTCATCGCCGGTCCATCCGCAACGGAGGTGATGGGCGGCTATCGCGACCTGCTCGGTGCCACGCCGATGCTGCCGCGCTGGGCTTTCGGCTACGTGCACAGTCGGGAACGCTTCCATTCCTCGGACGAGATGATTGCCACGCTCGACGAATTCCGCCGGCGCCGGCTGCCGGTCGATGTCATGGTCCAGGACTGGATGTACTGGGGAAAGCACGGCTGGAACGCCATGCGCTTCGATGAAGAGCATTATCCCGATCCGACGCTCCTGGTCGACGAGGTTCGACGGCGCGACGCGCACCTGATGCTGTCGGTCTGGGCCAGGATCGATCCGGCCTCCGAACTCGGACAGGAATTCGACCGGCGCAACTACTTCATTCCCGGCACCACCTGGATCGACTTCTTCAATCCAGAAGCCGTCGCCTTCTATTGCGCCAACCAGAACGAACGGCTCGGACAATATGGAATCGACGCCTGGTGGCAGGACGCGACGGAGCCGGAAAACGACGACCTCGACGGACGCATGACCGCGGTGGGGCCGGGAGAGCACGTCCAGCTCGCCTATCCGCTGGAGGTCACCCGCGCCGTTACGCAGTCGCGGCGGGCGGCCGCGCCGGACCGGCGCGAACTGATCCTGACGCGTTCCGCCTTCCTCGGACAGCATCGCTTTGGCGCCGTGACCTGGTCCGGCGACATCGGCAACGATTTCGAGACCTTGAAGCGCCAGATTCCCGCCGGTCTCAACATGGCCGCCGCCGGCTATTCCCACTGGACGGTGGATGCTGGCGGCTTTTTCCGCCCCGGGCCGGGTCAATACACCGATCCGGACTATCGGGAGCGGTTCCTGAGGTGGTTCCAGTACGCGACCTTCTTGCCGATGCAGCGCGTCCACGGCTTCGAAAGCGACACCGAGTTCTGGCATTATGGCGAGGAAGTCGAGGCGATTTCGAGAACCTATCTCGAACTCCGCTATCGCCTGCTGCCCTATATTTACAGCATGGCGGCCAGGACGGCGCGAACCGGCCTGCCACTGATGCGCCCCCTGATATTCGATTTCCCCCATGACGTCCGCGCCCTCGACCAGGCGCATGCCTACATGTTCGGGGACGCCTTCCATGTGGCACCGGTCTTTGCGGCCGGGGCGCGCGAGTGGCAGGTCTACCTGCCCGAGAGCGACGGCGGCTGGTTCGATTTCTGGACCGGGGAACCCAGGAGCGGGGGCGAGGCGCACAACGTGCCCAGCCCGCTCGAACGCATTCCGGTGCATGTCAGGGCCGGAAGCATCCTTCCGCTTGGGCCGATCGTTCAATCGACGGCAGCAGCATCGACCGGGAAGCTCGACCTTCTCGTCTTTCCCGGACGCGACGCACGTTTCGATCTCTACGATGACGACGGATTGAGCCATGCCTATGAGAACGGAGCGTGTGCGCGCGTTCCGATCAGATGGATCGACGAGTCGTCCGAACTCGCCCTTGGCGAACGCGAAGGGAGCTATTCGGGCATGTCCTCCCGCACGCATTTCGTCGTGCGACGTGCCCGACCGGGATGCCCGCCCTTCGCCTCCGGCGGCAGTGGCTCCATCGCGTATTCAGGAAAGGCAATTCAGGCTGCGTTTGCCTGACTTCTTCGTATTCAAGCAAACGCCGACAACCTTTTGGTGCCCCGTATCACCCGTTGAGGACTGCCTTGCAGTTCCTGAAAGGGAACACGGCCTGCAATAATGTCGATGTCGAGATGACGCCACTTTTGGACTTCGGTGCGGCGTCGGTTGTGGTCTCGATCGGCTGCATCGATCGCGACATTTGAGAACGCCTCCAAACCCGGCGAGGCCGCACCGTCAGGACACTGTCATCGATGCCTTTTGCGCCAGCTGGTCGTTGGCATAGAGTTCGAAGACCCGAGCCACGCCGCCCAGTGCCGAAGCATTGCGTCCCAGCGTACCGATTTCGATCCGCGGTCCGCGGTTCAGTTCCAGCACCAGGGGCTGCATCTCGGCCTTGATCCTGGCAATGAAACCCTCGCCGGCTCCCGACAGGCTTCCGCCGATCAGCACCAGTTCCGGATTGACGGCATTGCACAGCATCGCCGCAGCCTGGGCGACCTTCTTTGCCGTGTCGGAAAAAACGCGCACCGTCGCCGGATCGTTGCCGGCATACAGGGCCAGCAGTTTCTGCAGGCTGATATCGGGATAGATCGGCCGGATCTGCGCCAGAACGGCGGGGATGCCGGCATAGACCTCAAGGCAGCCACGATTGCCGCACCGGCACACCGGTCCGGTCGGGTCGAGGCTGATATGGCCGAGTTCGCCGGCGCCGCCGTTCTGGCCGGTGATGAAGGTACCGTTGAAGGCGATGGCGCCACCGACACCGGAATGCAGCTTCAGATAGACGAAATTGTCGACACCCCTGGCCGCCCCCCAGACGTGTTCGCCACGCGCCGCCAGACGCGACTCGTTCTCGATGACGTAGGGAATGCCGATCCGGTCGGCCAAGAGCTGCCGGACGTCGGCACCGCTCCAGTGCGGGATCATCGCCGAGCGCGTCGGCATGCCGTCGAGGTCGGTTGGACAGGGCAGCCCCAGCCCGATTCCGAGCAGGTCGCCATTGTCGAGGCCGCATTTCTGCTTGAGGCTGTCGACGATCTTCAGGGCCGCCCTGATGCCGTCGGCGACCTCGTAATCGGTACCGAGCGCGACCTCTTCGAGCGCCAGGACGTTGTGGGCCAGGTCGGCGACGACGCCGCGGACGTGGCGAAATCCGAAGTCGATGCCGATCGCCGCGCCGGCGCTGGGTGCCAGCGAGATGGCGACGGCCGGCCGGCCCCGGCCGTTGTTCTGTCTGCCGGTCGTTTCGTGGACGATGCCGTCTTCGATCAGGGCGGTAACGGCCACGGTGATCGTCGACCGCGCCACGCCGGTTCGCCTGGCCAGCTCGGCCCGGCTCAACGGGCCGGATTGCTGCAGCAGGGTCATGATGGCGTGTCTAATATTTCGATTTGTGGATAAATGTTTCATGGCGCCTCGCCCCACCTTCGCCATTTCCCGTCATAGTTCGCCCGAACTCCCGGCGTCCACAGTAAATTCCGCAGCAACGGTGCGACAAATTAATTTTGTTGACGAACAAAAATATGGGGGAATACCGTCATTAATGTAGGAAACCGAATTAATAATCGCCGCTCGCCAAGAGCGGGATCGGCCTGCGGAGGAGAACGCGATCATGACGATGCAGCGTCGCACCGATCCGGAAAGCCAAGGCGACCCGCCCATCCTCGGCCGCTGCGCGCCCGGTTTCGAGGCGGTCAGGGCGGCATTTGAAACCAATCTCTTGGTCGGGGACGATCTCGGCGCCTCGGTGACGATCTACCGGAACGGACGCCCTGTCGTCGATCTGACAGGCGGATATGCCGTTTCGGGCGCGCCTTATCCGCACGACGCGCTGCATGTGCTCTATTCGGCCACCAAGGGGGTGACGAACCTTTGTCTGATGCTGCTTCGCGAGACCGGCAGGCTCGATCTCGACGCGCGGGTCGCCGAATACTGGCCGGACTTCGCCCGCAACGGCAAGGAAGCGATCACCGTCAGGCAGCTCCTTTCCCATCAGGCCGGTCTCACCGGCTTCACCGTTCCGGTCGGGATAAGGGATCTGGCGGACTGGAACCGCATCGCCGGCCTGTTGGCCGCCGCGACGCCGTTCTGGCCTCCGGGAACGGCCCACGGCTATCACGCCCTGACCTTCGGCTTTCTCGCCGGCGAACTGATCCGACGCGTGTCGGGCAAGACGGTCAGCGCCTTCCTGAAGGACGAATTCACCGATCCGCTCGGCCTCGACGTCTTCATCGGATTGCCGCCGGACCTTGCCGGCCGTGTCGCATTGCTGTTCGACGCGCCGGCCCATGCCGAACTCGGCGGCGCCCTCGCCACGGCTTTGTGCGACACCCAATCGCTGACCTATAACGCCTTCACCAATCCACCGATCGACACGGACATCTTCAACGATCCCCATGTCTGGGAAATGGAAATCCCCAGTGCCGGCGGCATCGCCTCGGCTCGCGGTCTGGCGGCTCTTTATGCAACCGCGACCGACGGACCAATGCGCCGCTTCTCACCCCGGACGATCGACGATTTCCGCCGCCAATGCGTGTTCGGGCCCGACCTGATCCTCACCGAACAGCCGACGCGCTTCGGCGCCGGATTCATGCTGCCCTCATCGCGCGAGCCGATGCTGTCCGCCCATTCCTTCGGCCATAATGGCCGCGGCGGCTCACTGGCCTTCGCCGATCCCGAAAACGGCATCGCCTTTGCCTATCTCGGCAACCGGTGCCTTCACGATCCAACACCCCACAGCCGCCTGTGGCGGCTCCTGACTGCATTGCGCGACGCGCTCTAGTGGGGACGAGCGCCTGTTCCCGAGGAGGAGACCCAAATGAAATCACTGAAAATTGCCCTGCTTGCCGCCACCTTCGCGGCAACCGGCCTCATGGCCGGCGTCCTGCCGGCACAAGCCAGCGAAGACACCATCATCTTTCTGTCCGGTCCGCTGACCGATCCGTTCTTCGGGGCCGTCAAGCTCGGAACGGATACCGCCGCCAAGGAACTCGGTGTCAATTACCAGTACTCGACGACACCGGATTTCAACGACATCGTCGCGCTCTATGCCCGTCTCACCGAAGCGGCCATCGCCCGCCATCCGAGCGCCATCGTCATCGGCGACTTCTTTCCCGACAGCGTCGAACCCTTGATCAAGCAGGCGGTCGAAGCCGGCATCCCGGTCTTTGTCACCAATTCCGGTCGCACGACCTGGCGGGAACTCGGTGCGCTCGGCTTTGTGGGCGAGGATCCCGATCTGATGGGCAAGGCCGGCGGCGAGGCCGAAGCCGCGGCAGGCGTGACCAACGGCGTCTGTGTCAATCATGTCGCGTCCAACCCCGTGCTGGAGCGGCGCTGCAACGGCTATATCGCCGCGATCGAGGCGGCAGGTGGCACGGCCAAGATGATCACCATCCCCTATGAGGACACGACCAACGACCAGAAGCTGCAGCAGGCCATTGGCGGCACCCTTTTGTCCGACAAGACCATCGACGGCGTCTTCACGCTCGGCCCGAGCGTCGCCATGAACGCCATCGCCGCCGTCGAGCAGACCGGGCGCGACGTCGTGGTCGGCACCACCGACTTGTCGACCAGCGCCCTCGAAGCGATCCGGGACGGCAAGCTTTTGTTCGCACTTGACCAGCAGCCCTTCCTGCAGGGCTATTATGGGCTGCTGATGGCGTCGCAATACGTCAAGTACAAGGTCGCGCCGGTTACCGAGGTCAACTCCGGCCCGTTCATGATCAATGCGGCCAATGTCGCCGCCGTGCTCGACGTCAGCAAGGCCTATCCGGGCATCCGCGGCGCCAACTGAACCGATAGGCGGGGGGAGCGGTGGACTGCATGTCGACATGCAGCCCACCCTCGAAAGAAGGAACGACCATGATGGATTCTGCAATCGGACCCGACGCAGTGGACGGAAACGGAACCGCGGCGCGTCCGTTGTTCAAGATCGCCAACCTGATCTGGCTCGGGCCAGCCGTCGCCTTCGTCGCCATCTATGCGTTCTTTGCCATCACAGGTGGTCAGAATGGCTTCGTGACGATGGGCGGCACCGCCGGCTGGCTCAATATCGCCGCGGAGCTGGGCATCATCGCCATCCCGGTGGGCCTGCTGATGATGGCCGGCGAATTCGACCTGTCGACCGGCTCGATGGTCGGCGCCGCGTCGATCATCGTGGCGGTCGGGATCAACTATTACGGATTGCCGTCCGCCGTCGTCATTCCCCTCGCCTTCTTCGTCGCCGTGTTGACGGGCCTGTTCAACGCAACGCTGGTGGAGCGGAGCAAGCTTCCCTCCTTCATCGTCACGCTGGCCTCGAACATGGTGCTGGTCGGCACCGCTCTCGGTCTGTCCCGCTTTCTGGCGGGCACCAGCACGATCTCGATGAAGGAGGAAGGCTGGGCCGAGGTCCTGCTCGCCTCCAAGTTCGGCGGCTACAACATTTCCATCCTGTGGTGGCTTTTCGCCGCCCTGCTGGCGGGATGGGTGCTGCGCCGCACCCCGTTCGGCAACTGGATCCTCGCAACGGGCGGCAATATCGACGGCGCCCGCCGCGCCGGCGTGCCCGTCGGTCGGGTGAAGCTGATCCTGTTCATGTGGACGGCAATCAGTTCGGCCTTCGTCGGCGTGCTGACGACCTTCGAATTCAACCAGGGCAACGCCACATCCGGACAGGGCTATGTGTTCCAGGGCGCCATCGCCGCGGTCATCGGCGGCGTGCTGATCACCGGCGGCTTCGGCTCGGTGCTCGGCGTCGTCTTCGGCACGATGATCTACGGCGTGGTGAGCCTGGGTCTGTTCTACACCGGCTGGTCGACGGACTGGCTTTCGACCTTCATCGGGCTTTTGCTGGTCATTGCCGTGACGACCAACAATCTCGTGCGCCGCAAGGCGCTGGCACAGGGAGCACGCAAATGAGCGCGCCGGCACCCGTCCTGCGGCTGGAAAAGGCCGCCAAGAGCTACGGCAACAACGTTGCCCTGTCATCGGTCGATCTCGACGTCTATGCCGGAGAGGTCCATTGCCTTCTCGGCGACAACGGCGCGGGCAAGTCGACCCTGATCAAGATGCTGTCCGGCGTCATTCAGCCGACGCTTGGGCAGATTTATTACGAGGGCAATCCCGTCGCATTTTCCTCGCCCCGCGATGCACTCGATCTCGGCATCGCGACGGTTCACCAGGATATCGGCTCCATCCCCCTGCTTGATGTGGCGCGCAACTTCTTTTTGGGAGTGGAGCCGACCACGGGATGGGGACCGTTCAAGTCCTATGATGCGAAAAAGGCCGGACGGATCGCCATCGCCGAGATCCGGAAAATGGGCATAAGGCGCGTGACCGATCCCGAACAGCTCGTGGGCACGCTATCGGGCGGCGAACGACAGGCCCTGGCGATCTCCCGGGCGCTTTATCTCGGCGCCAAGGTGCTGATCCTTGACGAACCGACCGCGGCGCTGGGCGTCAGGGAATCGGGCATCGTCATCGACGCCATCCGCAATGCACGCGCGCAGGGTGTGGCCCTGATACTCATCACCCACAATGCCACCCATGCCTTCTCGGTCGGCAACCGCTTCACCATATTGCTGCAGGGTCAGGTCGCGGCCAACTTCCGAGCGGGAGAAAAGACCCTCGACGAACTGACCAACCTGATGGCCGGCGGCGAAAAGAAGGACGAGGCCGCCTAGGCCCGGCTCCGCCGGTGTTCCCGATCGTTCCTCCGTCACACGGAACAAGTCGCAGGAAGCGGCAGTCATGCGGCGCATGGCTGCCGATTCAGGTTCCCTGGCCAATCAGTCATTGGGATCGGGATGTTCCTATGCGCGGTCGCGCGCCTCGCGGCGACCGCCGGCCCCTTTCTCATCGAGCGTCGCCCACCACGGTTTGCTGCCGCTTTTGCGGCGTGCCTTGGCGTATGGCTTCTTGCCCGCATTGCCGCCCGCCTTCCGACGCGTGGCCGGAGGCGCGTCCACTGCCACCGGGGCCGCCTGCCCGGCCGGCGGGGCGATCTCGCCGCTCTTGGGCAGGGTTTTGCGAATGAGTTTCTCGACGTCGCGCAGCTTGGACTTCTCGGTGCCGTCGACCAGCGAAATGGCCGAGCCCGATGCGCCGTTGCGGGCGGTGCGTCCGATGCGGTGGATATAGTTTTCGGCATCGTCCGGCAGGTCGAAATTGACGACATGGGAGATGTCCGGCACGTCGATACCGCGTGCGGCGATATCGGTTGCAACGAGCAGCCGCACCTTGCCGGAGCGGAAGTCGCGCAAGGCCGCCTGCCGGGCGCCCTGGCTCTTGTTGCCGTGGATGGCCGAAACGGAGTGGCCGTCGAACGCCAGGTTCTTGGACACCCGGTCGGCGCCGTGCTTGGTGCGTGCGAACACGATCACCCGCGTCATGTCGGGATCGGTCAGAAGCGTGTTGAGCACGTCGCGCTTCTGCTTGGCGCCGGAAAAGATGACGCGCTGGTCGACTGTGGTCACGGTCGTGCCCTGCGGCGCGGCTTCGACCCGGACGGGATCGGTCAGAAGGCTCGCCGCCAGCTTTTCCACCTCGGGCGCCATGGTGGCCGAGAACAGCGCCGTCCGGCGTTTGGCAGCGCATTTGGCAGTGATTTTCCGAACCGGGGCGATGAAGCCCATATCGAGCATGCGATCGGCCTCGTCGAGCACCAGATAGCTTGTGTCGCCGAGATAGATCTTGCGGTCCTCGAGCAGATCCAGCAGCCGGCCCGGCGTTGCCACGACGATGTCGACGCCGCGCATGAGCTTCTGAACCTGGGCGGAGCGGGAAACGCCACCCAGGACGAGCGCCGTGGTCAGACGGCCGGATCCGGCGTAGGCGCGGATCATCTCGTCGATCTGGACGGCCAGTTCGCGGGTCGGCGCCAGAATGAGGGCGCCGACGCTCAGCGGCTTGCGCCGCCGTTCGCTGTTCATGAGGCCGACAAGGATGGGCAGGGCGAAAGCCGCCGTCTTGCCCGAGCCGGTCTGGGCGATGCCGAGGATGTCGCGGCCCTGAAGCTGGGCGGGAATGGCCTTGGCCTGAATGGGTGTGGGAGTGGTAAAACCGGCCCGTTCGAGAGATTGGACGAGGCTTTGGGGCAGATCGAAATCCGCGAAGGAAGTAAAAGTCATATGGTTCTTTTCGGTGTGGAGCGGCGCGCAATCCAACACGCGTCCGGCTCCGGAGCGGCCCAAGTGCCTTTGGGCGGCAACGGTCAATTATCAAAACAAGCAGCGGCGAAGAAACGCACTCGATCGCGCTGACGCGTCCGGGCCTGTTGCCCGGATCCGCTTCGCCGCTTGCCGCATTGGCCGGAAAGAAGAGAAGCCGCTTGCCCCGGAATTTTTTGCCGGCTCGATCAGACGACCGCCGAGCAGCGGGGCAAGAAGCTGCTTATGTGGAGACGAACGGTTCGAATAGCAAGAAAAATCGCAAGCCGAACCCGAACGGGTCGCATTTCGGTCGATTCCGCGACAGGCGCGGGGCCATGCCGGTGCATCGCCCCGCCCGGGATTACTCTGCCAGTTTCAGGTTCGTCGCCGAAACCTTGCCGTTGCGATCGTTGGCAAGGTCGTAGGAGACCTTCTGGCCCTCGGCCAGCCCGCTCAGGCCGGCGTTTTCGACAGCGGAGATATGGACGAAGGCGTCCTTGCCGCCATCATCGGGCGTAATGAAGCCGAAGCCTTTGGTGGCATTGAAGAATTTTACCGTACCGGTGGTCATGATGTTTACCTTTGGTGGTGCCCGATGCCTGAAGCGAACGGACGGATTTCCCCTGCGCAACACGCGCACGAGCCGAAACGTTCGCAAAGTCTGCGGGAAGCCAAGCAAACCGGCGAGCCGGCAGATCAGTTAGCCAAAGACGGCTGAAAACGTAAGTTGAACTTGTGATCTTTCACGGCGTTCTTTTCAAGGCTGAAAAAAGCAAAAGTACGCTCTTTGCCCGCAATCAATCGGGGAATGCCTAATATCTTGCGTCCAAACGTCGGCGCGAGTCGGTGGGATACAACCAGTTACGGTCGATTTCGGGAATAGCGATACTGATTTTACGCATATGGTATGGCTGTTCTAAAATCGTAATGACTCAGTGCCGCAAAAAAAATTTCGCTTTCGTGATGATCGCTTATGCGTCAAATGCGATGCCAGTTAGAGAAAT
>CAZKTH010000099.1:0-10804 GCA_964555575.1 uncultured Devosiaceae bacterium
TCAAGCTCTACGGCGCCGAGCCGGCGAACTTCCTCGATGTCGGCGGCGGCGCCTCGACCGAAAAGGTCACGGCCGCCTTCAAGATCATCACCGCCGACCCGAACGTCAAAGGGATCCTGGTCAACATCTTCGGCGGCATCATGCGTTGCGACGTCATCGCCGAGGGCGTCATCGCCGCGGTCAAGGAGGTCGGGCTTCAGGTGCCGCTGGTCGTCCGCCTCGAGGGCACGCGGGTCGAGGAAGGCAAGAAGATCCTCGCCCAGTCCGGCCTCAACGTCATTCCGGCCGACGATCTCGACGATGCCGCCAAAAAGATCGTCGGGGCAGTGGGCACCGCGGTGTCGTGAGCGGCGAAGCGGCCGAACCCGATACCTGTCCTCAACGCCCGGTCCGGGCCTGAACAAGAACGCGGAAACGTCATGTTCCAATTCCTCGACCAGAGCCCGAATGTCCCGGTTCAGGGCCAAGCCGGTCTTCCCGACGGTCTTGACGATGCCACCGGGAAAGCCGTTGCTGTGGCTTGTGGATAATCCATCTGGAGAAACCGGACCATGAACGGCTTTTTCGCGGCGAGCCTTGTTTGTGCAGGCACCCTTTTGCCTTCGATCGCACTGGCCGCGTCCGGGGACATCAACCCGCAGGACGCCGTGATCGCCGATGCCAACGCCGCCTGCATGGCGATCATCGACAAGGGCCCGGCCGCCGTCGCAACCCTCGAAGCGGCTGGCTGGGAAGCGGATTCGCCGGAAGAGCAACCGACCTACGACATCATGACCGGGACGCAGGACTACGCGGATATCGGCACGCTCGAATATTACGCGGTGATCGAGCACTATCCCGGCTACACGATCAATTTCTGCTCGACCTCCGTCTACAAAACCGAATTCACCTTCGACATCGCCAGGATCGGCGAGAATCCGGCACTGACCGGAACGGTCGAGAGCTATGCGGGACGGGATTACGGTTCCTGGCAGATGGCCGGAACCGGCCACCCCACCCTGGTTCTGGCCCACCAGTTGGGTGGTGATTTCACCTACCAGGTTTCCCAGATCACCAATCTGGCCGGATCGCCTGCGGAAATGAACGAACTGGCCGGACAGATGGGCAAATCGGTTGTTGTGGCAAGGGTACCGGAAGCGACCCCGGACGACCGGATTGCCGCGTTGAGCGCACAGATGGCCGATCTGAAGGCACAGATCGTCCGGCTGACGGAACTGCTGACCCAGATCCGCAAATAGGCTTTGTCCGGATGGCGTGACGCCGTCCGGACAAAGCGGCGGATCCCGGCGGGTCGGGACCAAAGACGATCGGGATGCTCGGCCGGCGGCCGGGATCCGCAAACATGACGGCCTCGAACCGAGAAAGAATAGCTAGGAACCGATATGTCCATTCTCGTCGACAAAGACACCCGCGTCCTGGTCCAGGGCCTGACCGGCAAGACCGGCACCTTCCACACCGAGCAGGCGCTCGCCTATTACGGCACCAGGATGGTCGGTGGCACCCATCCGAAAAAGGGCGGCGAGACCTGGAGTTCGGGCGTCGACGGCACGACCCTGCCGATCTTTGCCTCTGTCGCCGAGGGCCGGGATAAGACCGGTGCCAATGCCTCGGTGATCTATGTGCCGCCGGCCGGCGCCGCCGCCGCCATCATCGAGGCGATCGATGCCGGCATCGAGCTCATTACCTGCATCACCGAGGGCGTGCCGGTTTTGGACATGGTCGAGGTCAAGGCGCGGCTCGCCAAATCGAACGCGCGCCTGATCGGGCCGAACTGCCCGGGCGTTCTGACCCCCGAGGAATGCAAGATCGGCATCATGCCGGGCAACATCTTCAAGAAGGGATCGGTCGGCATCGTCTCGCGTTCCGGGACCCTGACCTATGAGGCGGTGTTCCAGACGACCAATGCGGGCCTCGGCCAGACCACGGCCGTCGGCATCGGTGGCGACCCGGTCAAGGGGACCGAATTCATCGATGTGCTCGAGATGTTCCTGGCCGACGACGAGACCAGATCGATCATCATGATCGGCGAGATCGGCGGCTCGGCCGAGGAGGACGCGGCGCAGTTCCTCATCGACGAGGCGAAGAAGGGCCGGTCCAAGCCGATGGCCGGCTTCATCGCCGGGCTGACCGCCCCCAAGGGCCGCACCATGGGCCATGCCGGCGCGGTGATCTCGGGCGGCAAGGGCGGCGCCGAGGACAAGATCGCCGCCCTGGAGGCGGCGGGCATTCGGGTCTCGAAGTCGCCGGCCCGTATCGGAGAAACGCTTGTTGAGGTTTTGCAGGGTTGACGCGCGGCTGACGCCGCTCAACAACTAGCAATTCCGGCATTGACCAAAATGTCGCAGCATTTGCGATATCAATGAGGGGCCATCAAACCGGGCCAAGGGCATGGTCCAGCGCCAGAACGAAGTCTTTCAGGGCGCATGAAGTGGAGAGGCCGGGGCAAAACCCGGCGCGCGCGATGACACGACAGGAAAAGAACGAAACGTTCTTGTTGACCTCGTTCCTCTATGGCGGCAATGCCGACTATATCGAGGAGCTCTACGCCCGCTATACGGAAAATCCGGCCTCGGTCGATCCCACCTGGGCGAGTTTCTTTTCCAAGCTTTCCGACAAACCCCAGGACGTCGCCGCCAATGCCGAGGGTCCGAGCTGGGCCCGCACCGACTGGCCGCAGAGCCCGAACGGGGACCTCGTTTCCGCCCTTGACGGCGACTGGGGCGATATCGCGGTAAAATCCGAGCGCGCGACCAGGGTCAGGGCCGCCGAGGCCGGTCGTGCCGCCAGCGACGAGGAGATCCGGCAGGCCACCCGCGATTCCATCCACGCCATCATGATGATCCGCGCCTACCGCATGCGCGGCCATCTGCATGCCGATCTCGATCCGCTGAAGTTGATGACGCCCGAACCCGCCCCCGAGCTCGAACCGACCAATTACGGTTTCACCCCCGGCGACTACGGCCGCAAGATCTTCATCGATTACTATCTCGGGCTGGAATACGCCACGATTCCGGAAATGCTCGAGATCCTTTTGAGGACCTATTGCTCGACGGTCGGCGTCGAGTTCATGCACATCTCCGATCCCGAGGCCAAGACCTGGATCCAGGAACGCATCGAGGGCCCGGACAAGGAAATCTCCTTCACCGACATGGGCAAGAAGGCGATCCTGAACAAGCTGGCCGAGGCCGAGGGGTTCGAAAGGTTCCTCGACGTCAAGTATACCGGCACCAAGCGCTTCGGACTCGACGGCGCCGAGGCGCTGATCCCGGCGCTCGAACAGATCATCAAGCGCGGCGGCGCCCTGGGGGTGAGGGACATCGTCCTCGGCATGGCCCATCGCGGCCGGCTCAACGTTCTGACCCAGGTGATGGCCAAGCCGCACCGGGCCCTGTTCCACGAATTCAAGGGCGGCGCCTATTATCCGGAGGACGTCCAGGGCTCGGGCGACGTCAAATATCATCTCGGCGCCTCGTCCGACCGCTCCTTCGACGACAACAAGGTGCATTTGAGCCTGACGGCCAATCCCTCCCATCTCGAGATCGTCGATCCGGTGGTGCTCGGCAAGGTGCGCGCCAAGCAGGATCAGCACAACGCCGTCGACGGCCGTTTCCTCGACGACACCGGCAAGACCGACCGGACGCTGGTGCTGCCCCTGATCATTCACGGCGATGCCGCCTTTGCCGGTCAGGGCGTGGTGGCCGAATGCTTCGGCCTTTCCGGCTTGAGGGGTCACCGCACCGGCGGTTCGATCCATTTCGTCATCAACAACCAGATCGGCTTCACCACCGCCCCGCACAATTCGCGCTCCTCGCCCTATCCGACCGACACCGCCAAGATGATCGAGGCGCCGGTGTTTCATGTGAATGGCGACGATCCCGAGGCGGTGGTCTTTGCCGCCAAGGTGGCGACCGAATACCGCCAGCGCTTCCACAAGCCCGTGGTCATCGACATGTTCTGCTATCGCCGCTTCGGCCACAACGAAGGCGACGATCCGAGCCTCACCCAGCCGCTGATGTACAAGAGCATCCGCGACCACAAGACCGCGTTCCAGATCTATGCCGACAAGCTGGTGACCGAGGGTCTCATGACCAGGAACGAGGTCAACAAGCTCGAGACCGACTGGCGCGCCTATCTCGACAGCGAATTCGAGGCCGGCCAGGACTACCGCCCCAACAAGGCCGACTGGCTCGACGGGGTGTGGAAGAACATCCGCGCCGCCGACGAGGAAGGCCCGCGCCGCGGCGATACCGGGGTCGCGGTCGAAACCCTGAGATCCATCGGCACAAGGCTCACCACCGTGCCGCAGGGCTTTCGCATCCACCGCACCATCGAGCGTTTCATCGACAAGCGCCGGCAGATGTTCGAGAGTGGCGAACACATCGACTGGAGCACCGCAGAGGCGCTGGCCCTCGGCGCGCTTGTCACCGAAGGCCATCCGGTCCGTCTTTCCGGCCAGGACAGCGAACGCGGCACTTTCGTGCAGCGCCATTCGGTTCTCCACGACCAGGAGACCGACGAGCGCTATACCCCGCTCAACAATCTCGAGGGCGACCAGGCGCGCTACGAGGTCATCAATTCGATGCTGTCCGAAGAGGCGGTGCTCGGCTTCGAGTACGGCTATTCGCTGGCCGAGCCCAACGCCCTGACCCTGTGGGAGGCGCAGTTCGGCGATTTCGCCAATGGCGCCCAGGTCGTCATCGACCAGTTCATCTCGGCCGGCGAACGCAAATGGTTCCGCATGTCGGGTCTGGTCATGCTCTTGCCGCACGGCTACGAGGGCCAGGGGCCGGAGCATTCCTCTGCCCGACTCGAGCGCTATCTGCAGCTTTGCGCCGAGGACAATCTCCAGGTCGCCAACTGCACGACGCCGGCGAACTATTTCCATGTCCTCAGGCGCCAGGTGCATCGCGATTTCAGGAAGCCCCTGATCCTGATGACGCCGAAATCGCTGCTGCGACACAAGAAGGCGGTCTCCACGCTCGAGGAAATGGGACCGGAAACCTGCTTCCATCGGCTGCTGTGGGATGACGCCGAGGCGCCGGGCACGATCAAGACGGAAATCCATCTCGCCGAGGACAACGACATCCGCCGCGTCATTCTGTGTTCGGGCAAGGTCTATTACGACCTTCTCGACGACCGCGAGAAGCGCGGCGTCAACGACGTCTACCTTTTGAGGATCGAGCAGCTCTATCCCTTCCCGGCCAAGGCGCTGATCGACGAACTGTCGCGCTTTCCGAACGCCGAGATCGTGTGGTGCCAGGAGGAGCCCAAGAACATGGGCGCCTGGAGTTTCGTCCAGCCCTATCTCGAATGGGTGATCGAGCAGCTCGGCCGCCCCGGTGGCCGTCCGGGCTATGCCGGCCGGCCGGCCTCGGCCTCGACCGCGACGGGCCTGATGCGTACCCATCTCGCCCAGCTTCAGGCCTTCCTCGACGAAGCCTTCGAGTGATAGAGCATGTTCGGGAAAAGCGGGTGCCGGTTTTCCGGTTCGAACATGCGACCACGCGATAGAACGGGTCATGTGTCTTGATTGGCTCAAGACACCTGACCGAGGGGTGAAAGCGGAGACGTCCTGCGGTCAAGGCCGATCCGGGTCCTGACCGAAAGTCATGCGAGGTTTCCTGCCTCGTTGCGAGCAAGTGAAACAAGCGCCGGAAGCCGGCGGACGATGCGAGAGGAAAGAGGTCCATGTCGATCGATATCAGGGTTCCAACGCTTGGCGAGAGCGTGACCGAGGCAACGATCGGGCAGTGGTACAAGAAGATCGGCGATGCTGTCGCCGTCGATGAACCGCTGGTCGAACTCGAAACCGACAAGGTCGCCCTCGAAGTCAACGCGCCCTCGGCCGGCGTGCTCGAATCGATCGTCGCCGAGACCGGCGCGACCGTCGAGGTCGGCGCCCTCATCGCTTCGCTGGCCGGCGACGGCGCCGCCGTCGCTCCCGCGCCGGCCGCCAATGACGAAGCGCCCGCCAGGAAGGAACCCGCCACGCCGGCCCCCGTCGCGGCCAATGGCGAAATCCCGCCCAGCCCCGCCGCCGAAAAGCTTCTGGCCGAGACGGGCCTCAAGGCCGAGGACATCAAGGGCTCGGGCAAGCATGGCCAGATCCTGAAGGAGGACGTCGTCAAGGCCGCCGCAAACCGGCCCGTCGAGACCGCGCCCGCCGCGGCCGCGCCGGCACCGACCCGGGTCGAGCCGCCGGCACCGCCGCCGCCGCCCATCGACATCGTCAAGGCCTTCGAGGCGCCCAGGGCGCCGCAGCCGTCGCGCGCCCCGACCCCGGCCAACGACGTCGGGCGCGAGGAGCGGGTGAAGATGACCCGGCTTCGCCTCACCATCGCAAGGCGCCTGAAGGACGCGCAGAACACGGCCGCCATGCTCACCACCTTCAACGAGGTGGACATGAAGCCGATCATGGATCTTCGGTCTCAGTACAAGGAGCTGTTCGAGAAAAAGCACGGCGTCAAGCTCGGCTTCATGGGCTTTTTCACCAAGGCCGTCTGTCATGCCCTCAAGGAAATCCCGACGGTCAATGCCGAGATCGACGGAGACGAACTGATCTACAAGCATTTCGCCCATATCGGCGTCGCCGTCGGCACCGACAAGGGCCTGGTGGTGCCGGTGGTCCGCGATGCCGACCAGATGGGAATCGCCGAGATCGAAAAGGAGATCGGGCGCCTCGGAAAGCTTGCCCGCGACGGCACCCTTTCCATGGCCGACATGCAGGGCGGCACCTTCACCATCTCCAATGGCGGCATCTACGGCTCGCTGATGTCGACCCCGATCCTCAACGCGCCGCAGTCCGGCATTCTCGGCATGCACAAGATCCAGGAGCGGCCGATGGTGGTGAAGGGCGAGATCGTCGTCCGTCCGATGATGTACCTGGCCTTGAGCTACGACCACCGTATCGTCGACGGCAAGGAAGCCGTGACGTTCCTGGTCCGGGTCAAGGAAAGCCTCGAGGACCCGCAGCGGCTGGTGCTCGATTTGTAGAAGACGGAATGGGAAGCGCCGAACTGACGGTAGCTGCCATTGGGGTGGTCGGCGCGATCTTGGGCGCTGCAATTGCCATTGTGGCGATGGTTGTCGTTGACCGCCTACAAAATCGGCGGCTGGAGCGAGATGAAATCGGAAGACGCCGAGCTGGGATCATGATTGACCTTCTGGGGTCACGCTCTGTATTGGATGGGAGCTGTTCCTCAGACTCTTCGGAAGTGTCCGTCTTCAATACAGCAATGGCGCTTGTTCCAATATCTTTCGTGAGCGAACGTGAAGTACTGATAAAATTCGACGCATTCCAAAAGGCACCATCTGACGAAAGACTTCCCGAGTTTCTTCAGGTTGCTGCGAAGTCAGCTGGCGCAGATGTAGGTAAAGCTGCTGTTCGCGACCTTTACGTGGTTAGGCCGGGTGTCAAACATTCCGCCTAATTGCCCTTCTTGAGGTGACCGATGCTCTCGCCCGAATTCCTTGTGACCGCCTTCGTCATCGTCCTGGCACCTGGGACCGGGGTGATCTACACGCTGGCGACCGGGCTCGGGCGCGGACGCATTGCCTCGCTTGCCGCCGCGACGGGCTGCACCGGCGCGACGGTGTTGCACCTGACCGGCGCCCTTGTCGGGCTGGCGGCGATCCTTCATGCCAGTGCGCTGCTGTTCCAGATCGTCAAGTATGCCGGCGTTGCCTATCTGCTCTGGCTCGCCATCCAGACCCTGCGCGACAAGGGTCCGGTGCGCTTCGCGCCGGCGCGCGAGGTCAAGGGTTTGATGAAAACCGCCTGGGGCGGGTTCGTCCTCAACATCCTCAATCCCAAGATCTCGATCTTCTTCGTCGCCTTCCTGCCGCAGTTCATGTCCGGCGACCCCGCGCGCTCGCTGACTGAAATCCTGCTGCTCGGCGGCACGTTCGTGCTGATGACCTTCGTCGTTTTCGTCCTTTACGGGCAGCTGGCGAGCGTGGTGCGCGACCGGGTGCTCGAAAGCCGCACGGCCATGGCCTGGTTCCGGCGCCTGACCGCCGCCGCCTTCGCCGGCATGGGCCTGAGGCTGGCCCTCGACCGGAGCTGATCCAGGAAAGCCCGCGCCGCACAAGGAGCCGCAAACCCGTGACACTCGAAACCGCCTATCTGATCTGGAGCGCCGGACTCGGCCTCGTCTATCTCTCGGTGCAGGCCGGGCTCTATCGCCGTCAGATCGGCATCGCCGAGGCCAACAACACCCGCGACAACGAGCCTGCACCCGACCTGATGAGCGGACGCGGCAACCGGGCCTTGAGGAATTTCCTCGAGACCTACGCCATCTTCGCCGCCCTTGCCGCCGGGGTTTCGCTCACCGGAGGATCGAACTGGATGACCCAGTGGGGGTGTCACCTCTATTTCTGGGCCCGCGTCGTCTATCTGCCGCTTTATGTCTTCGGCATCTCGCCGGCACGCTCGTATGTCTGGTCGATCTCTTTTGTCGGGCTGATCCTTTTGTTCGTCGGCGCGGTGATCTGAGGACCTTGCGATGAGTTTTCCCTGGCTCGAATATCTCACCCTGATGGCCACGTTTTCGGTGGCGGCGGTGTCGCCCGGGCCGGACTTCGCCATGGTCGTGCGCCAGTCGATCGTTCACGGCCGTCGTGCCGCGCTTTTCACCAGCGCCGGCATCGCCTCGGCGATCCTCGTTCACGGCACCTACACCATCCTCGGGCTCGGCTTCCTGGTGGCGAACTCGCTGATCCTGTTCAACATCCTGAAGATCGCCGGCGCGGCCTACCTGTTCTGGCTCGGCTTTTCGGCGATCCGCGCGCCGGCCCCGAAACCGCCGGCCACGCTTCAGCAACCGGACCTCGCCGCCGGCCCGGAGATCGGTTCGATGCGTGCCTATGTCATCGGGTTCCTGACCAATCTCCTCAATCCCAAGGCGATGCTGTTTTTCCTGTCCCTGTTCACGACCCTTGTGGACGCCCACACGCTGGTTGCCGTCAAATCGCTCTATGTAGGATCGATGAGCGTGATCCTTTTCACCTGGTTCGCGCTGGTTTCGCTGTTTTTCACCACGCCTTCGATCCGTGCGGGGTTTTATCGCCTCGGACAATGGTTTAACCGGATCACCGGTGCCGCCCTCATCTTTCTGGCGATCCGGGTGGCCGTGACGCAAAGGAACTAGAGGGGACTCCATGGCGGACCAATTCGATCTGACGATCATCGGTACCGGCCCGGGCGGCTATGTCTCAGCCATCCGCGCCGCCCAACTCGGCATGAAGGTGGCGGTCGTCGAGCAATGGCCGACCTTCGGTGGCACCTGCCTCAATATCGGCTGCATTCCGTCCAAGGCGCTGCTGCATGCCTCGGAACTGTACACCGAGGCGCTGGAGCACTTCGACACGCTCGGCATCGATATCGACGGACCCCGGCTCAATCTCGAACAGATGATGGCCCACAAGGACGACGTGGTGAAATCCAACGTCACCGGCATCGAATATTTGTTCAAGAAGAACAAGATCACCAGCTTTCACGGTCTCGGCTCGATCGCCGCGCCCGGCAAGGTCGTCGTCACCCCCGACAATGGCAAGCCGCAGGAGATCGAGACAAGGAACATCGTCATCGCCTCCGGCTCGGTGTCGACGCCGCTTGCCGGCATCGAGATCGACGAGGAACGGATCGTCACCTCGACCGGCGCCCTTTGTCTCGACCGGGTACCGGAAAAGCTCCTTGTCATCGGCGCCGGCGTCATCGGCCTCGAACTCGGCTCGGTCTGGGCCCGGCTCGGGGCGGAGGTGACGGTGGTCGAATTCCTCGACCGCATCCTGCCCGGCATGGATGGCGAGATCGCCAGGCAGTTCCAGCGCATGCTGACCAAGCAGGGCTTCACCTTCCATCTCGGCACCAAGGTCACCGGCATCGAAAAGACCGAAACCGGCCTTCACGCCCATATCGAGCCGGCCAATGGCGGCGACAAAGCCGGCTTCGATTGCGACGTGGCGCTCGTGTCCATCGGCCGCAGGCCCTTCACCGATGGGCTGGGGCTCGACGTGGTCGGCGTCGAGGTCGATTCACGCGGCATGATCAAGACCGATGGCCACTACAGGACCAACATCGAGGGCATCTACGCCATCGGCGACGTCATCGCCGGGCCGATGCTGGCCCACAAGGCCGAGGACGAGGGCGTGGCGGTGGCCGAAATCCTCGCCGGCCAGGCGGGACACGTCAATTACGGCGTCATCCCCGGCGTCGTCTATACCAGCCCCGAGATCGCCTCGATCGGCAGGACCGAGGAGGAACTGAAGGCCGAGGGCATCGCCTATCGTGTCGGCAGGTTCCCCTTCACCGCCAACGGCCGCGCCAAGGCCATGCTCAGGACGGACGGTTTCGTCAAGATCCTTGCCGACGCCGAGACCGACAGGGTGCTCGGCGGCCACATCATCGGCGCCAATGCCGGCGAGATGATCCACGAGATCGCGGTACTGATGGAGTTTTCCGGTTCGGCCGAGGATCTGGCCCGCACCTGCCACGCCCACCCGACCCTGTCGGAAGCGGTGCGCGAGGCGGCGCTGGCCTGCGGGCTCGGGGCGATACACATGTAGGCGCTACGATGGATATCACCACGCTGAGCCCAAGTGTTCGCGGTGAATATGACAGGTGGATGGCCGAAGTTGGCGAAGAAGATCCCTACGCCACGCCGAAGACGCTGGGGATTCACGAAGTCCTTGCAGCCCATTTTCTAATCGCCGATTTTTTCTACGCAGAAGGCGAAGGAATCGGCGGCATTGGACCAAAAAGCCTAGATTTGCTTCATTCGGCTCTTTATCGACAGCACATCGG
>CAZKTH010000100.1:0-10786 GCA_964555575.1 uncultured Devosiaceae bacterium
ACCGGTATCCACTTCGCCTGAAAACGCTCCAGGATTTGAAAACGTTTGCCGTGCTTCTGTCAGGAAGCGCGGCACAGGTTTGAAGGGGCGATGCCTGGCGTCGCCCCTTTTCGTTGGCGACAGGGCGTTTCGGCCGGTCAGGCCGGCGGCGCGTCGAGTTCGCACACATAGGTGTTGATCTTGCCCGCCTTTGTCATCGGCAGGACGGCGCGCCGGACCACGCGGATGCGCGCCTCCGGGTGGATCATGCCGATCAGGGCGCGGGTCACCGGTTCGGGATCGCCAGGCGCATCGTCGTCGAGCGGCACATAGCGCACCTCGAAATCGAGCGGGCCGACCTGGGCGATCTGCCAGGACTGGCCACCAAGGTCGGCGAGATAGGATTCGGAAATCTGCGGCAGGACACGCCGTCCGTCGGGCAGGCGGAACATTTGCCACAGTCGGCCCTCGATGCGTCCGATCGTGGGCAGGTTGCGCCCGCAACTGCAGGGCTCACCCCGGGTTGCCAGATCGCCCAGTTCGTAGCGGATCAGCGGCTGGGCGGTCGAAAAGAACGGGGTGACGATGACCCGGCCAAGTTGGCCCGGCGCGGCAGGGGCGCCGTCGTCGTCGAGGATTTCGAGCATGTGGGTCTCGGCGTTGACGTGGTAGAGCCCGCATTGCGGACACTGATGCGCCATGCGCAGGGACTCCTTGCTCGAATAAAGACCGATCATGCGCGCCCCGAAAGCCTCGCGGCACAGATTGCGCGTCGCCTCGTAGATCCAGTTGCCGCGCGTCATGATGGCCTCGATCGGCAGCGACACGCCTTTGGCGAGCGCCGCGCTGGCGAGCATTTCGGCTGAGGGCGGGCCGCAGATCAGGTAGTCCGGCTTGTGGCGCACCACGAAGTCGAGGGCCTGATCCGTCAAGACCGCGCGGTTGAGGGCCCAGCGCCGGCCCGCCGCCGTACGGGCCGAAAAACGCGGCCCCCAGCTTCCCTCGTCCTTGCCGTTCGGCCAGGTGGCCCTGCCGGCTTCGTATTCGTCCAGACGCACCAGTTTCTTCGACCAGTCGATATCGTGCCAGACATGGGCGCGCAAAAGCGCGGCGTCGGAGGCCGCCACTGCCAGCATGTTGATCGAGACGGTGACCGGCATGCCCGTCGTCCCCGAACTGGTTGCCTCGATGACGACGCCATGGGCGTCCGGCAGGTGTCGCGCCAGCATGTCCGGCCGCTTCTCGGCCAGGTCACGCCGGCGGAGAATGGGAACGTGTTGCCATCCGTTCCAGTCGATGCCGCCATCCCTTCGGAACAGGGGCGCAAGCCGGTTCCGGTAGAAAGGCACCTCCGCCTGGGCGAACCGCACCAGCCTTTCCAGCTGGTTTTTTTGATGGGCTGCAAGCTGCCCGGGGGACCAGTGCTGGCTTTGGCTCAGCGCGCGATAGAAGCTCTCGAGGGTTCGGGAATAGTCCATGGCAACATCGCCGACAATCTCAGGGATCGGGACATAGCATCAAACCCGGCATGAGAACACAACGCAGGCCCGGGGCAAGGCCGGCCAGCAGGTCATGGCCGAGGCGGGGGAAGCTGTAGCCTTCCCCGAGCGCGATGAAGAGCTTCGGAACGAACTCAGGCGGGCGGCCCTGAATGGGCCGGGCCATGATAGGGGCGGCATTTGGGACAGAAGCACTGACCCAACCGGACGTCGGGAAATTGTCAATTCCTATCTCCAGGGGAGGATTCCATTTCCGGTGTCGGCGGTCTTTGCCGCCGGCACCGTTTTTCTCGCAAGGCAGGCGGATCAGGTCCGCGCGACCACCATGAAGGCGTCTGCCTCGGGATCTATCCTGCCGCCGGTTTTCAGCTCGAAGGTACCGATATCCCTGAAACCGGCTGTGGCCAGTTCGGCGCGGATCGCCTTTTGGTCGAAATGCTGCAGCCAGTTGTAGACCTCGTACTCGGTCTCGGGCGTGACGATGAGATAGCGCTGCAGTTCCAGCCTGGTCTCCGGGTAAAGGAACCGTGCCTCGAAGGCGAAATAGTCGCCCTTTTCCCAGAAGCCGCCCATCAGGCGCCGCCCGAACGCCTGCATTTCCTCGAGCCGGGCAAAGCGCGCGACCGAAAAGACGTCGAAGACGAATATGCCGCCGGGCTTGAGGCTCTGCCTGACCTTTTCGTAGACGAGGCGCCGCCGCCGCGGCGACAGCGGACAGATATCGCCATAGATCAGCATCACCACGTCCTGACGATCGGGCAGGGGATCCTTGAGGTAGTCGGCCTCGAGATAGGTGATGTCGAGGCCGGCGATGTCGGCCTGCTCCCGGGCATAGGCGAGAGAATTAACCGAAAAGTCGAGGCCGGTGACCTTGCCGCCGCGGCCGGCGATGGCCTGGGCATAAAGGCCCGGTCCGCAGCCGAGATCGGTGATCGCCTTGCCGCTAAAGCCGAGACGGGCATCGAGCCAGCCGACGATCCCGGCGATGTCGGCTGGACGGCGCGAAGCGGACTCGCTCGTTTCGTCAAGGTGATGGACGAGCATTTGCCGGGCCCGGTACGGGTCGGTCCAAAGGGCATCGACGGTGTAGGCGGAAAAGGGCGCGGGGCGTTCGAAGAACGCATCGAGTTGTCTGAACATAATGGATTATTCCAGCGAATGCGGTACCCCGTCCAAAAAGGGGCGCGCCGCATATCAAAACCACCTCCGCCCGTCGGGGCGGAGCGAAGCGAATTGCAATTGACATAGATCGCTGTAGAAAGTGGCCAAGATTTCTATCGTCGACGCCTGTTTGTCAACGATCGCGTGGCGGCCGGGATTGGCGTTGCCGACCAATTGTCTTCACTGTTACGAAAAAGCTGCAGAAAGGCTCGCGCTCCGCAATGCTCACTCGTTTTCTCGAACACGGCAAACGCGATTTCTCCTCGCTTTCCGCCGCCGAAATCCTGTCGCTCTCCGTTGCCGCCGAGGAAGAGGACGGACGCATCTATGCCGCCTATGCCGACAAGATCCGCGACACCTATCCGGCTTCGGCCAAGATCTTCGAAGGCATGGCCGAGGAAGAGGACACGCATCGCCAGCGACTGCTCGATCTGTACAAGCAGAAATTCGGTGACACGCTGATCCCGATAAGGCGCGAGCATGTGCGCGGGTTCTTCACCCGAAAGCCGGTCTGGCTGATGCAGAATCTTTCCATCGAGACCATCCGCCAGCAGGTCTGGGAGATGGAACGCGGCGCCTACAATTTCTATACCGAGGCGGCCAAGCTGACCAAGGACGTCGAAGTCAGAAAGCTGCTTGGCACTCTTGCCGCCGAGGAGGCCCGGCACGAGCACAAGGCCGATGCCCTGGAAGCGGCGCATCTGGGCGAAAGCGAAAAGGACGCCGAGGCGAGCGAGGCGCATCGCCAGTTCGTTCTGACCTTTATCCAGCCGGGCCTGGCCGGGCTGATGGACGGGTCGGTCTCGACCCTGGCGCCGGTCTTCGCCGCCGCCTTCGCCACCGGCGACACCTGGCAGACCTTTCTGGTCGGTCTGGCCGCCTCGGTCGGCGCCGGAATCTCCATGGGCTTTACCGAAGCGGCCGCCGATGACGGCAAGCTCACGGGGCGCGGTTCGCCGATCAAGCGCGGCTTTGCCGCCGGCATCATGACGGCGCTTGGCGGGCTCGGACACGCTCTGCCCTATCTCATTCCGCATTTCTGGGTGGCGACCAGTGTCGCCTTCGCCGTCGTCTTCGTCGAGCTGTGGACCATCGCCTATGTCCAGAACCGCTTCATGGATACGCCCTTCTTCCGTGCCGCCTTCCAGGTGGTTCTGGGCGGGGCGCTGGTCTTTGCCGCCGGCATCCTGATCGGCAACGCCTGACGGCTCAGGTGGCGGCATAGGCCAGATGCAGGCGCAGGACGGCCATCGTTGCCGACATGCCCACCAGCAAGCCGGAAACGAGAGTGGTCGCGGCGAGAACGAGCGTGCTCGTCACCAGTTGTGGCGCAACGGCGTCAAGCACGCCGCTGACATAGCGGATGAAGAAGATCGTCAGCAGCACCAGAAGACTGCTCCAGCTTCCCGGCAGGTAGAGCCGGCCGATCGCAACCCGACGGCTGCCGCTGGCGCCGTAGCGGATGGCGCCGATGACCGAGCCGAAGGCGAGACCAAGCGCCAGGGCGGCGAGCTCGGTTGCCGTCGGAGCGTCCGCAAGCAGGTGGCCGAGCACCAGAAGGGTCGCGATTGCCGGCGTGATCAGCACGCGCTTGGCCGACACCTCGCGATCGCGTGTCGCCGACAGGCCGAACCAGATCAAAAGGACCAGCACGGCCCAGACCCAGATCGGGGTATGGACAAGGATTTCGACAACAAAGGGCATGAACATCTCCGATGGGTAAGCTAGGCTCGATCGCATCGGGCACCGAACCGTGCCGGCGGAAATGACGCGCCCGCCGTGGCGCGGCAAACGGAACTGCGTGAACGGAAGGGATATTTCGTGACCGGCACGGCGCTCAATTTCGCGCTTCGCAGAATGCGGGAGCTGTTTCGCCATCCGGCGACGCTGGTGACCCTTGTTGCCGTCATTGTCATTCTTGGCGTGTCGGGTCCGTTCGGAACCTATGAGCGGCTCGCCATCGGTCCGCGCCTTGCCTATTGGGCGGTCATGACGCTGGCGACCTTCTCGACCGGCTATTTCTGCGGAACCTTTGCCACGGTCCTGCTGGCGCCCGACGGCCGAACCCATGTGGCCGTGCCTCTGGCCGGCGTGGCAAGCGGCGTGCCGGTGACGCTTGTGGCACTGGTCATCGATGCGCTCGCCAATCCACCTCGCGGCTTCGATGCCGTGGCGGCGGGTTCGCTCCTTTTGTCCTGCATCGCCGTGTCGACCGGTGTCGCCGCCGTTTTCGCCGCCTTCCGCCGGTCGCCCGACAGGGCACCGACGCGCCGCACGCCGCGCCTGCTGCAACGTCTGCCGGTCTCCGGGCGCGGCGCCCTCGTTTCCCTGTCCGTCTCCGATCATTATGTCGAGGTGGTCACCACCAGGGGCAGGGCGCTGCTGCTCATGCGCCTGTCCGACGCCATTGCCGAAACCGAAGGCGTTGCCGGCGTGCAGATCCACCGCTCGCACTGGGTGGCGCTCGATCAGGTCAGGCGGGTGTACCGCTCCGGCGGTCGGATGACGGTCGAGACCAATTCCGGCGCCCGCCTTCCGGTCAGCCGGGGCTTCCAGCCGATGGCGCGCCAGGCGGGTCTCATCGCCTGATGGCGGATGCGTTCGGGCATGCGGACATGCCGCCGCCAACTTATGTCGAGCGCGGCCGTTACCGCATCGCCTATTCGCGCTTCGGCGATCCCTCGCACACGCCGCTGGTCATCTGTCACGGGCTGGGCGCCGAAGGGGCGCAGTTCCGTGCCGATGCCGAATGGTTCGCGGCCAGGGGCTTTTTCGTCCTCGTGCCGGATCTGCGCGGCCATGGCCGTTCGGTTTCGCCCGCAAGCCGTTCAGACGCCGATTTCACCCTTGCCGAACTGGCTGGCGACCTCATCGCCATGCTCGACGCCGAAAAGATCGCTACGACGCACTGGGTCGGCAATTCCCTCGGCGGCATCCTCGGCCTCGAACTCGTTGAAACGGCACCGGAGCGGGTGTTGTCGCTGGTCACTTTCGGGACGGCGCAGAACCTTGAGGTTCCGGCCTATCTGCCCATTCTCTCCGAATGGGTGCAGATCCTCGCCGGGCGCAGACTGACGGCCTTGGTCACGGCACGCATGACATCCTCGGTTCCTGCGGCGCGGCGCCTGATCCGGTCGATCCTTGAGCGCATCGACCGCGACGCGGTGATGCGGGTGGCGCGCAATCTTCGGAATTACGATCTTCGTCAACCAGCCCGCCTGTTCGGCAAGCCGATGCTGATGCTGCGCGGTTCCCAGGACCGGAATATCAACGCCGTCCTCGGTCCGAGCCTTGCCAACATGAAGGATCGGGACAATTTCCGCCTTGTCGACATCGAAGGCGCCGGCCATTGCGCCAATCTCGACCGGCCCGAGGCGGTGCGGGCGGAAATCCTCGCCTTTCTTGAGCCGGATGCCTGAGACAGTTCGGCCCCTCGCCGACCGGCACCGAACATGCGATACCGTCCGCTTCCCCCATCCCCCTCTTCCCGCCCGACAGACAGACTATGATCATCCGCAACGCCAACCAAGAAGACCTGCCCGCCCTGCTGGCCATCCACAACGAGGCCATCCGCACGCTCGATGCCATCTGGATCGAGCACGAGGAAAGCCTTGAGGACCGGCAGAACTGGTTCATCGAGCGCCGGGCCGCCGGTTTCCCGGTCGTCGTCGCCGTCGACGACAACGGCAGGACCCTCGGCTACGGCTCCTATGGCAGCTATCGCAGCCGCGAAGGCTATCGCGGCACCGTCGAGCATTCCGTCTATCTGTTTGCCGATGCGCGCGGCAACGGCGTTGGCAAAGCGCTTCTGAACCATCTGATCGGTCAGGCGCGGGCCGACGGTTTCCACGCCATGGTGGCGGTGATCGACGCCAACAACGCGATCTCGATCGCCATGCACGAGAAATTCGGTTTCGAGAGTGCCGGCGTGCTGCGTCAGGTCGGCCAGAAGCACGGCAAATGGCTCGATCTCATCCAGATGGTCCTGCTGCTCGACAAGCGGAAGGCGCCGTAGGGGCCGTTTCCCTCCCCTTGACGGGGAGGGTGGCCCGGCAGAGCCGGGTCGGGTGAAGGCCCAGGTGATCCCCCGGCCTTACGCCCTTCCGCAGGGAGAAGGCGCTATATCTCCACCGTCGCCATCGGCGCCGGCGTCAGCACCTTGCCCTTTGTGACCCCGGAAACGAACGCGTCCGCCGACTGGGCCAGCAGGGGAAAGGTCAGGTAGTGGCAGGGAATGACGGTCCTGAAATCGAAAAAGCGGTTGACCGCCAGCGCTGCGGTTTTCGGGTCCATGGTGAAATGGCCGCCGATCGGCACGATACCGATATCGGGCTTGTGGAGCTCGTTGATCAGCGCCATGTCCGAAAAGATCGCCGTATCGCCCATGTGCAGGAGCGTGTGGCCATCCATGCCCAGGACGATGCCCGCCGGCACGCCGCCATTTATGACCCGCCCGTCGGGGAGATTGAGCGAGGAGGTGTGCCAGGCCGGCACCAGCGAGACGGCGAAGCCCTCGTCCGTGTGCAACGTGCCGCCGAAATTCATGCCGACCACCTTGGCGCCCGGCTGCGCGGTGGAGACGAAATCGGCGATCTCGACCATGGCCACCAGTGTGGCGCCGGTCTTTTCGAGGATCGCCAGCGTGTCGCCGAAATGATCGTTGTGGGCGTGGGTCAAAAGGACATGGCTTATGCCCTTTGTCGCTTCATCGATCTTGCCGGTGAATTTCGGATTGCCGTTGAGGAAGGGATCGATCAGCACGCTGGTCTTGTCGCCGGTGATCTTGAAGGCCGAATGGCCGAGCCACTGGATTTTCATCGCGTTCTCCGCTTCTGCCGAGGTGGATTGCCGACATCAGTGTCAAACCCCGACAATAGCAGACGGTTTGTGACGAGGATGCGGCCAAGGCTTCACTTGCGCGTTATCGCTAATATGTTCTAGACCTGCGCGCAGTAACCATCGCCTTTTGCCGCTGAATGGGCTAAGGCGATTGCCCATCCGCATTTCGAGGAAGTTCCGCCATGACCTATGCCGCGAGCCCCGCCCGCTATTCCAACATGCAATATCGCCGTTCGGGGCGTTCCGGCCTCGACCTGCCGGTCCTTTCGCTCGGCCTGTGGCAGAATTTCGGTGGCAACCGCGACCACGACACCGCAGCCGAAATCCTGGCCTATGCCTTCGATTCCGGCATCACCCATTTCGATCTCGCCAACAATTACGGACCGCCGCCCGGTTCGGCCGAGGAGCTGTTCGGCACCATCCTTGCCCGCGAGTTCCGGCCCTATCGCGACGAGATGATCATCTCGACCAAGGCCGGCTACCGCATGTGGCCCGGCCCCTATGGCGAGTTCGGCTCGCGCAAGTACCTGATGTCGAGCCTTGACCAGAGCCTCTCCCGCATGGGGCTCGATTATGTCGACATCTTCTATTCGCACCGCTTCGATCCCAACACCCCGCTCGAGGAGACGATGGGGGCGCTGGCCGATATCGTGAGGTCCGGCAAGGCGCTCTATGTCGGGATTTCGAGCTATCCGGAGGCGGAAACCCGCCGCGCCCACCAGATGCTCACCCAGATGGGGGTGGCCTGCACCATCCATCAGCCGTCCTATTCGGTGATCAACCGCTGGATCGAGAACGACAGGACCATCGATGCCTGCGGCGAGCTCGGCATCGGCATCATGGCCTTCTCGCCGCTGACCCAGGGCGTGCTTTCCGGCAAATACAATCGCGGCGCCGTCGAAGGGACGCGCGGCGGCGATCGGAATACGAGCCTGAAGGCGAGCCATATCGCCCCGAACGTGCTCGAAGCCGTCGACAGGCTCATGCCTATCGCCGAGGCGCGCGGCCAGACCATGGTCCAGCTCGCCCTTTCCTGGGTGCTGCGGCGCAAGCAGGTGACCTCGGCCCTGGTTGGCGTGCGCAACCTCGATCAGCTCAAGGACAATCTCGGCGCTCTCGACAATCTCGACTTCTCCGAGGAGGAACTGAAGGCCATCGACGAGGCGACCAGGGACGGCCAGATGGATCTGCATCCGCGCCCGCAGGGCTGGCTGAGGTAGGGCGGACTTCAGAGCATCGTGCGAAAAAGTGGCTCTAGCCTTTCTTTTTCACCACCCCCAGGCGGTTGAGCACGGCCTGGGGGATGTTCATCTCGTGGACGATCGAGGCGTGGTCGTGCATGCCGCAGAATTCGCGCTGGATGAAATAGGCCCAGACGGCATCGGCCGCTGCCTGCAAAAGTGCCTCGCGATCGTCTTCTCCGGCATTTGCGAGCCGGGCCAGGGCCTGCTCGGCCTGGCGACCGCTGTGACCGAGATTGGAGGCCGCTTCCGCCAGAATCTCGGTTTCGAGGCGATCGAAGCCGGTTCGGGCGCTTTTGGCCTGAAAAAGCGATATGGGCGGGCGCAGGGCCATGGCGGATTCCGGATGCGCAACGATGGCATGTGACCGGCGCAAGAATAGCTCGGATGGCACGGCACTCAAAGGGTCACAATGCTGCCAAATGCTTGATTTTCAGCCGGATCAGCACCAAATTGTATGCGATAGCTCGCATATGCGGGTGTCGGAGGTTAAAATGTTCAAGACCAATGAAAGCATGACCGACCGCGTTATCAGGGTGGTGATCGGCATCGTGATGATCGCCATCTACTTCCTGTTTCCGACTTGGCTCGGAGCATGGAACTGGCTGTGGTGGATCGGCATCATCCCGCTGGTGACCGGTCTTATCGGCTGGTGCGCCCTTTATCAGATCTTCGGGATCTCGACCAACAAGTCCAAATAGAGCATCGTGCGCAAAAGTGGGTCCCGGTTTTGCGTAAAAAACAATGCGACAACAAAAGCATAGGGCGGCGACGCGCTCAACTTGAACGCGTGCCGCTCCAGAGCGTTTTCAGGCGAAGTGGATACCGGTTCGCCGGTTCGAAAACGCGACCACTCGATAACCTGGAGCTTCCGTTCTGATTCCATCAGAACGGAAAATGCTCTAGTCGCGATTACGCATTCGCCAACCTGGCGCAAGGCAGCACTGCCTTGCGCCTTCGACATTTTTCGCGACCGGATTCGCCGCCGCCCGCGGTTTTTCCGGCTTTCCTGTCGAGGCCGACCCCTGCACCCGAGGGGCGCCGAAAGTCCCTGTCATGACGGGGCGTGCATCAAGGCCTGCCCGAAGGATTGCGGTTCGGAGCAGGGGGGATTTCACCAAAGTCCCGGATTGCATGAGCCCGATCAAAACCCTTGCGCGTCCGCGCGAAACGGCACGGACCCAAAGATCATGTCGGGCGCCTTTCGTTCAGTGCGCGACCATCCCCATGCGGTTCAGAACGGCCTGCGGGATGTTCATCTCGCTTATGACGGGTCTGTGATCGTAGACTCCGCACATTTCGCGCTGAACGAAGTAGGCCCACACCTCGTTGGCCGCTGCCTGAAGCAGGGCCGGCTTTTCTTCCTCGCCCGCCACAGCGAGATCGGCCAGGGCCAGCTCGACCGAGCGACCCATCGAGCCAAGCGTCGATACCGTCTCCGCCCGGATCTCGGTTTCGATCGAGGCAAAACCGGACCGTGCGCTGCTGGCGCGGTTGAGGGACAGGAATGGGTGAACGGACAGCATAGTCGTGTCCTCCAGCACATGGTTATCATCTGCCTAATTTTTTGGCAGGTCAAATCTATTTTTGAACGAAACCCGCGAAATTGTAACGCACCCTCGGCCGGAAGCACGGATAGGCAAATAGCTACATATATTCACCAACGGCACCGGAAAAAGTAAGGCCGGTTACAACATGCAAAGGCAAAGCAAAATTATGTCAGCAAGGCAGACGCATCCGCGGCTATTTCCAGTTTTGTCCTCCACCGGCGTGGTGTAACCAAATATTAGCGGACAAGAACTTGCCGCAGCCGGATGGGAAAAACAGCCAACGCCAGAACATTTTCCGTTCTGATGGAATCAGATCGGAAGCTCAAAGTTTTTGAGTAGACGCGTTTTCGAACCAGCGAACCGGCATCCACTTCGCCTGAAACCTCACAGCCAGAGCGGCGCGCGTTCAAGTTGGATCGCTTCGCCGCTCTATGCTGTTGTTGTTGCATCCTTCGGACCTCGGATCGTGCCACCGGCACGATCTGTCCCTTCGGGTCGGTCCCCGGTTGGCGCAAAA
>CAZKTH010000101.1:0-10777 GCA_964555575.1 uncultured Devosiaceae bacterium
AAAGGCCGCGGTGCGAACCGCGGCCCTTTTCATCGCTGGCTACCTGACAGCCTAGAGCGGCGCGCGTTCAAGTTGAATCGCTTCGCCGCTCTATGTTTTTGTTGTCGCATCGCTTTTTGCGCAAAACCGGGACCCACTTTTGCGCACGATGCTCTAGTTGCGGTTGCCGAACAGCCGCAGCAGCATCAGGAACAGGTTGATGAAGTCGAGATAGAGCCGCAGCGCGCCCATGATGGCGCCCTTGGCCAGAACCTCGGCCCCGAAGCTAACCGAATAGGATTCCTTGATCTTCTGGGTGTCGTAGGCAGTCAGGCCGACAAAGATCAGGACACCGACCGCCGAGATGATGAAATCGAGCGGACCGGAGTGCAGGAAGATGTTGACCACGGAGGCGATGATCAGACCGATCAGACCCATGAACAGGAAATTGCCGATCCCGGTCAGGTCGCGCTTGGTGGTGTAGCCATAAAGGCTCATGACACCGAAGGTCGCCGCCGAGATGAAGAACACCTGCGCGATCGAGGCGCCGGTATAGACAAGGAAGATCGATGAGAGCGACAGGCCCATCACCGCGGCAAAGGCCCAGAACAGAAGCTGCGCCGTCGAGGCGCTCAACTTGTTGATGCCGAAGCTCAGCACCAGCACGAAGGCAAGCGGCGACAGCATCACGATCCACTGAAGCGGGCTGCCGTAAAGCGCCATGCCGAACGGCGTGAGATAAGTACCCGCCGAAATCTGCGCTACCTGACCGGCTTGACCGGCAGTCGCAGCGCTGGCCGCATCGGTGGTCGTCGCCAGCATGTTGGTGAACCAGGCGACCAGGCCCGTAATCACGAGGCCGCCGCCCATGTAGTTATAGACACGCAGCATGTAACTGCGCAGGCCCTCGTCGATCGCGGCCGTCGTGCCGGTCCGCGTCCTCAGGGTCTCACGTTCGTATTGAGCCATTGCTGTTCCCTTCCAGAAAACTCGTCGAGGCATGTATATGCCCCGGATTTTGCGGACAATATGGCGACGCATTGTAGCAATTACAAGGTCGTCCCGATGCCATCCGCCGTAATGAAGCCACCCAAAATCGTGCTACACTTGATTCGGGCATGTCGCGGTCGGTCCGCGTCGCGGCGGGAAGGAGTGCGTTCCATGCCACGTTTGTTCACCGGACTGGAGATTCCCAACGAAGTCGCCTTCACCCTGTCGCTGAAAAAAGGCGGCCTGCCGGGCGCCCGCTGGATCGACAAGGACAATTACCACATTACCCTGAGATATGTGGGAGAAGTCGACAACCGTACCGCCAACGAGGTCGTCTCGACGCTTGACCGTTTCACCAGCTTCGAAAGCTTCGCCCTGCGGCTCGACCATCTCGGCTCTTTCGGCGGCAACAAGCCGCGCGCCCTTTTCGCCGCGGCGGAGCTCAACGACACGCTGAACCGGCTGCAGGCCGCCCAGGAACGCGCCCTGCAGCAGATCGGCCTTCAGCCCGACAGCCGCAAATTCCTGCCCCATGTCACCCTGGCCCGCCTCAAATCGACGACTCCGGGCGAACTCGCCCGCTATTTGCAGGAGAGCCTCAGGTTCGAGCCCCTGAGCTTCACCGTCGGGCGCTTCGTCCTGTTTTCCTCGCGTGAATCGGTGGGGGGCGGTCCCTATATCGTCGAACAGACCTACGACCTGGCTGCATGAATATGGCGTTCACTTCCGGTTAACCGCAGATCTGGCAAACCGGGGCTTGCGGTCCGGCGCCAAATTCACGTCAAATTTACCGCTAATGTCGCGAAAGTCCGGCAATACGGAATGCTCTTTGCCGCTTGGTAACCATGTGTGTGCGAGAGTCGTCACCGCCGCTTTCAGCTTTGGTGTCCGCATTGAACGGGTTCGCACACGAGGAGACTTTACCAATGGCATTGAGCAGGATTGGCCGGATCGGTTTAGCGCTTGTCGCGCTTCTTGCCAGCCTCGAAGCAGCAGCGGCGTCCGAAGCCACCAAGCTCGGCACATTCAAGGACTGGACCGCCTGGCAGAGCGCTGACGAAAACGGCAAGATCTGCTACATTTCGTCCAACCCCCAGGACAAGCAGCCGAACGGTCTTGATCACGGCGACATCTATTTCTTCGTCATCAACCGCGAAAAGGCGCCGATCTATGCCGCCGACGGCAAGACCGTGACCGGCTTCCGTCCGGGACGCGGCGAGGTGCAGGCGCAGATGGGCTATGCGGTGAAAAAGGATGGCGAGCTCGGCGCCACTATTGACGGCAAGACCTATCCCATGTTCGTCGACACCACCGGTGCCAGCAACAAGACCATGTGGCTGCAGTCGGTTGCCGACGATCCCGGCTTCGTTCAGGCCATGAAGGCGGGCCGCGAGCTTGTGGTCAAATCGACCTCGGCGCGCGGCAACAACACCTCCTACAGCTTCTCGCTCAGCGGCGTCACCGCCGCGATGGCGGAAATCGACAAGGCCTGCCCCGGCAGTTGATCCCGGTTTTCGACCGCGCCGTTGCGTCCTTCTTCGCCATACCCTGGGATCGCAGTCCTTGGGGGAATTCGGCTCCGCCCGGCGATGCGGCACGGGTCCGGTCGCCGAAACGTCGTCCCGGCATTGATCTTTGCCGAGTGTCGTGGCAAGCATCAGGCAAGATGAAAGGCCCCTCAATGCGTGCATCCTGGCCCGTTCGCCTCGCGCTGGTCGCCGGCCTTGTCGCCGTGTCCGCGTCCGGTGCTTTTGCCCAGTCGGTTCGCCTGCTCGGCGATTTCCGCGACTGGTCGGCCTATGCGACCTCGGATTCGGCCGGCAAGATCTGTTTCGTCATGAGCAAGCCCACCGCAACCGATCCGGAGCCCGACGGCTACGGCGACGCCTATTTGTACCTCACCCACCGTCCGGCCGAGCGTATCCGCAACGAGCTCAACCTGATCGCCGGCTATACCTTCAGCCCGGATTCGGAAGCGCAATTGCAGGTCGGCGGCCAGAGCTTCACCCTGTTTACCAGCGACGATGCAGCCTGGCTCCTGGATACCGGCATTGCCCAGGACGTGGCCGGCGCGATGCGGGCCGGCTCGAGCATGGTGATCGAGGGCACCAACGAACGCGGCATCAAGATCCGCCAGACCTTCTCGCTCAGCGGCGTCACCGCCGCCTCGCGCGCCATTGACGCCGAGTGCTACTAGTCCTATTTCCCGCCAGTCCCGTTCCCGCCCGTAATCCCTGATCGAAAGGTCGGCGCCCCATGAGCATCGCGCTCGACATCTCCCATGCCGCCGCCCCCGTCGCCGCCGCCACCGGCAAGCGCGACCTCGTCGGCCTCGACCAGGCCGAGATCGCCGCAGCGCTCGTCGGGACCGGGCTCGGCGACAGGGAAGCGCGCATGCGCACCCGTCAGCTGTGGAACTGGATCTATGTCAACGGCGTCGCCGATTTCGCGGCGATGACCAATATCGCCAAGCCGATGCGGGCCACGCTGGGGCAAAGCTTCGCCATCACCCGTCCGGAGATCGTCACCGAACAGGTCTCGGCCGACGGCACCCGCAAATGGCTGGTCCGTTTCCGCGACCCCGATCAGCCGAACGCGCCGCCGGTCGAGGTCGAGACCGTCTACATCCCGGAAGAGGACCGCGGCACGCTGTGCGTGTCCTCGCAGGTCGGGTGTACCCTCAACTGCTCGTTCTGCCATACCGGCACCCAGCGTCTGGTGCGCAACCTCACCGCCGGCGAAATCCTCAACCAGATCCTCGTCGCCAAGGACCGCCTCGGCGATTTCCCCGGCGGCGTCCGCCCCGGCGAAGGTCTGGTGCCGGATGGCGAGACCCGTGCCATCACCAATATCGTCATGATGGGCATGGGCGAACCGCTCTACAATTACGACAACGTCAAGAAGGCGCTGCTGATCGCCCAGGCCGATGACGGCATTTCCCTTTCCAGGCGCCGCATCACCCTGTCGACCTCCGGGGTCGTGCCCTTCATCGAGCCGACCGGGCGCGAGATCGGCGTGTCCCTCGCCATCTCCCTGCACGCCGTGCGCGACGAGTTGCGCAACGAACTGGTGCCGATCAACAGGAAATGGCCGCTCGACGAGCTCATCGCCGCCTGCCGTGCCTATCCCGGCCTCAACAATGCGCGGCGTATCACCTTCGAATATGTCATGCTCAAGGGCGTCAACGACAGTGATGCCGACGCCCGTGAGCTGGTGCGGCTTTTGGCCGGCATTCCGGCCAAGATCAACCTCATACCGTTCAATCCCTGGCCGGGCAGTCCTTACGAATGCTCGGACTGGGACCGGATCGAGGGTTTTGCCGAGATCGTCAACCGCGCCGGCTATGCCTCGCCCGTCCGCACCCCGCGCGGTCGCGACATCTCGGCCGCCTGCGGGCAACTGAAGTCCGAGACCGAACGGCTGAGCCGGAAAGAGCGCGACGCGCTCGGCCTGTGAGCGACAGGACAAATCCGCCGAACCGCCCCTTATGCGGACGCCCGATGCCTGGGGACGTCCGGGTTATCCGTAAGCATCGTTCGGGCCGAATTTTCCTTGCCGGAATCCGTGCCGGGCGGACCCATGCGGGAACACAAGCAGAAATTTCCTTGGTTCGCGGCGGACAAAGCGGTTGAATTTCACGTCATCGGATACGATTAAGCTTTCCTGAAACGCATCGCGATCGCCTTTGTCGCGCCAACCGGACCGGCTGCCTTGTCTCGATCTCCTGCCCAAAACACTTCGCTTTCCGCCGCCCTTGAACTGTTTCGCCAAAAACGTTTCGACGACGCCGAAAAACACTGCCTTCAAATCATCGCGGCAAATCCGCGCCATCGCGATGCCCGCCACCTGCTGGCGATGATCGCCTTTGGCAAGGGAGAGTCGGAAACGGCTGCCGAGCGGCTGACGGAGCTCACCGACGAATTTCCCGATCACGCGCCGGCCCTGAGCGATCTCGGCCTGGTCCTGACCCGGCTCGATCGCTTTTCCGAAGCGGAGAAGGTGCTGGTCAGGGCCATCAACCTGTTGCCCGGCGTGGCGGGATTTCACCTCAATCTCGCCAATGTCTACAAGGGCATGTCCATGCTGGCCGATGCCGAGGAGCACGCCAGGGCGGCCATCCATCACAGGCACGACTATGCCGAGGCGTATCGTCTATTGTCCGAAATCCTCAGCGAAGACGGCCGGACCGACGAGGCCGAGGAGATGGCGAGGCGGGCAAACCAACTGTCGCCGAACGATCCGCGAAGCCTGTACCGTCTTGCCGAAGCGCTCAATGCCGCAAATGACGTCCCGGGAGCGCGTGCCGCCTACGAACGCGCCATCGAACTGTTTCCGGATCTGCTGATGCAGACATCCTTTGCGCAGTTCCTCGCCGAGCGCGGTTTCGTCGAGGAGTCGATCGACATGACGAGAGCCTTGCTGGCGATTCACCCCGATTCGCCAAAACTGCATCTGGTTCTTGCCCGTGCGATCACCTTCAAAAGCCATGACGACATGATGGCACGGATGCAGGACCTGCTTGCAAGCGACGATCTGGACGAGGAAGGCCGCGCCGATCTGCATTTCGCTCTGGCCAAGGCCTATGAGGACATCAAGGACTATCGCAGGTCCTTCGACCATGCTCTCAAGGGCAATGCCCTGGCGCGCAACTGGAAGCACTATTCCAGGCAGTCGAATGAGAAAGGCTTCGAAAACGCCCGCAGGGGCTTTTCCGCGACCCTGATTTCGCGTCTGGGCGATGTCGGCTTCATGGACGATACGCCGATTTTCGTCATGGGCATGCCGCGTTCGGGCACGACGCTGACCGAACAGATCCTGGCCAGTCACGACGACGTTTTCGGCGCCGGGGAACTGTCCGTTCTCAAGGTGCTGGTGGCAGATATGCGGTGGCGCCTGGGCGTCAGAAACGATGTCGATCTGGTGGCCAAGGCAAGGCCCGAGGACTGGCGGGCCTTTGGCGAAGCCTATGTCGCGCACCTGAGGCGCAAGGCGCCGGATGCCCGGCATATCGTCGACAAGATGCCCGAGAACTTCCGGTATCTCGGCTTCATCCGCCTCGCCCTGCCCAGGGCCAAGGTGATCTATTGCCGGCGTTCGGCGCCGGACAACTGCATTTCGATCTTCAACATCCAGTTCGGCGCCAGCGGTATGGGCTATGCCTATGATCTTGGCGAACTCGGCGATTTCTACCGCCAGCACGTCGCCCTGATGGCGCATTGGCAGGACGCGATGCCCGGTTTCATCTTCACCAACCGCTATGAGGAACTGGTGGCCGATCCCGAGCCCCGGATCCGTGAAATGCTCGATTTCTGCGGCCTCGCCTGGAGCGACAAGGTGCTCGATTTCTACACCAACACGCGATCGGTCCGGACGGCGTCGGTCCTGCAGGTCCGGCAGCCGATCAACAAGAAGTCGATCGGGCGCTACAAGCGTTATGGCGACGCCGTGCAGCCGCTTCTGGATGCGCTCGACTGGGATGAGGAAAAGGGCGAGATCAGGCCTTAACAGCCTGTTATTTCGACGTCATGCGAGCGTTCGAGCGCCTGCCTTTTCCCTGCCGTCCGCCGAAACGCCGAGATTTCGGTTGCGTTCCCGGTGCCCCTCGGATGATGTTGGCGCCCTTACCCGCTTTCCCAGTTCAAGACCGCACCATCCGCAGTGACCAGATCCACCGGACCAAAAGATCCCTTTTTTGACGCCGTCACCCTGTTCCAGGCCGGCAAGCTCGACAAGGCCGACCGCAAGTGCCGGCAGGTCGTCACCGCCAATCCCGCCCATGTCGACGCAATGCATCTGCGCGCCATGATCGCCATGCGCCGCAACGAGGTCACAAAGGCGATCGACATCATGGAGCGGGCCCTTGCCATCAAGCCGCAAGACACCGCCCTTTTGATCAATCTCGGCAACATGCTGATGGCCGACGGCCGGTCCGCCAAGGCCCTGGCGCGTTTTCTCGACGCCATCGAGATCGCGCCGCACCAGGAACAGGCGCGGTCCGGTGCCGGCGCCATCCTCATCGAACAGGGAAGGTTCCGCGCCGCCGAGCCACATTTCCGCGCCGTCCTGGCAAAATCGCCGCGCAATGTCGAAGCGCTGCTCGGCCTGGCCCGGTCCCTTGACGAACAGGCCCGCGCCGGTGAAGCGGCCGACGTCGCCCGCAAGGCCATTGCCATCGCCCCGCAGAACCCGATGGCCGAGGCCAGCCTTGCCGGTGCCCTCAAACAGCTCCACGATTTCGACGGCGCCATCGACGCCCTTCGCCGCGCCATGGATCTGTCGGGCAGGGCACCGACGCATTGGCTCGAGCTGGTCGCCAATCTCGCCTCCTTCGGCCGTATCGCCGAAGCGGATTCCGAATGCCGGGCCCTGATCGCCACTTACCCCAACTTCGCCCCCGCTCATGTCCGTCTTGCCACTCTGGTGCGCAAGAGCAGCCCGGAGGAAATCGCCGGACTCGAACGGGTCCTGTCCCGCCCCGATCTCCCGGTGCGCGAGCGCATCCAGGTCGAATTCGCCCTTGGCGCCGCGCTTGAAGGCAATGGCGCCTATTCCGAGGCCTTCTCCCGCTACGATGAGGGCAACAGACGGGCCCGTGAGACCATCACCTATTCGAAAGCGAAAATGGCCAGCGGCTTCGCCGAGATCAGGTCGGCCCTGTCGGCGCAAACCCTTGCCGCCCATGAAGGCGAGGGCCACCCGGATCCGACGCCGATCTTCGTCGTCGGCATGCCGCGTTCGGGCACGACGCTGGTCGAGCAGATCCTTTCCAGCCACCCGGAAGTCGTCGGCGCCAACGAACTCGAAGCCATTCCGCGGCTGTTCAGCGACTTCGTCAGATCTTCGGGCGTACCCAGCGCCAGGGAGGCATTTTCATCGGCGACAAGCGAGCGCCTGCGCCAGTACGGCGAGGCCTATCTCAAGGAACTTCGCAGTTTCTCGTCCGATGCGCGTTTCATCATCGACAAGCTGCCGGGCAATTTCGCCTTTCTGGGATTCATCGCCCTCATTCTGCCCGAAGCCAAGATCGTTCACTGCCGCCGCGATCCGCTCGACACCTGCGTGTCGATCTACAAGACGCGCTTCGTGCGCGGTTCGGTCGACTATGGCTACGACCTCGGCGAGCTCGGCCACTACTACCGGCTCTATCGCGAGCACATGCGGTTCTGGGACGAGGTCCTGCCGAAAAAGCCGATCGACATCGTCTACGAGGAACTCGTCGCCGACACCCGGACACAAAGCGAACGCCTGCTCAACGCTCTCGGGCTCGACTGGTCGGAAAGCTGCGAGCGGTTCTACGAAACCAGGCGCACCGTCCTGACCGCCAGCCTGACGCAGGTGCGCCGGCCGATCTACACTACCTCGATCGGCCGGGCGGCCCGTTTCGGCGCCGCCTTCGATCCGCTGCGCCATGCCCTTGCCGGCGAAGACGAAGCGCCGGACTCAACCGGTACCGGATGACATTTCCGGCCGGATGATGCCGTTCTCGAAACCGGCGGTCCCCGAAACGGTGAGAATCGGCAGCAGCGCCGCGTAGATCGCGTCGAGTTCGGCTCCGAGCACATAGGGCGGGTTCAAAACGATCATTCCGGACCCGTAAAGGCGCGGCGGCTCGGACGGGGCGCGCAGGCGGAATTCGGAAAACATGATGTCGGGAATTCCGCTGGAAAACAGTGCTTTCTTGAAGGCAGCCACCCCTTCATCGTCCTTGAGCGGATACCACAGGGCGTAAACGCCCTGCGGAAAGATGCGATGCGCCGCCTTCAGCGCCAAGAGCATGCGGTCGAACTCGTGTTTTTCCTCGAAGGGCGGATCGATCAGGACCAGTGCCCGCCTTTCCTTCGGCGGCATCTGGGCCGGCAGGGCGGCGTAGCCGTCGACGGCAAGCACCTTGACCTGGGGATCGCCGCCGAAAAGCGCCCTGAGCCGCGCTCCGGCCTCGGGATGAAGCTCCATCGCCGTCAGCCGGTCCCGAGGACGGATCAGCTTTTTCGCCAGGAGCGGCGAACCGGGATAGGTGACAAGGGCGCCGCCCGGATTGAGCCCGCGCACCGCTTCGAGATAGGGCGACACGAGCTCGGCGACGTCCCCGCCGAGATCGGCCGCCATGAGCCGGGCGATGCCCTCCTGCCATTCCGGATTCCTTTCGGCGGCGCGGCCCGTCAGGTCGTAGCGCCCCGAACCGGCATGGGTGTCGATGACGCGGAACGGCGCCGGCTTGCGGCAAAGATAGGCGATGATGCGCATGAGGACGATGTGCTTGACCACATCGGCGAAATTGCCCGCATGAAAGGCGTGATCGTAGTTCATTGCGGCCGCGCTCCGGCGTCAGCGCCGCCCTTCGACCAGCAGGATGGCTGCGGCGAAGCCGGCAAATACCGTGGCAAAGCTCCAGTTCAGCAATTTCTGCACCCGCTCGGACCGGGTGAGGACATGGGCCAGCTGTGCGGACGCAAGCACGATGACGATGACCACGGGCAGAGCCACAGCAACGAATTCGCCACTCAGGAACAGAAGCTTCTGCGGCGCATAAGGATCGGTTCCGGAAACGAATTGCGGCAGGAAGGTCACGAAGAACAGGACGATCTTGGGATTGGTGAGATTGATGCCGACCCCGGTCAGATAGCTTTCGAGAACACGGGGGCTGCGCCTGTTCTTGCTCAAAAGCGTGATGCCGCCGCCATGCCGCACCGCCTGAACCGCCAGATACAGCAGATAGAGCGCCCCGATGATCTTGAGGACGAAGAACGCCGCCGGCGCCGCGATCAGCAGCAGCGACACCCCGAAGGCGGCAAGCAGCGAATGAACGAAAATGCCGGAGAAGGCGCCGAAGACGGCGGCAAAGCCATGGGCGCGGCCATAATTCAGCGTCCGCGACACGAACAGCGCCATGTCCGGTCCGGGCGAGATGGACAGAACGAAGCTCGCCACGCCGAAGGCAAGGATGACGGTGGGATCGGGAACGAAAAAGGGCATTGGCGGCGATGTGACAAATTGCTGTCGGGACAATTGCATGCCCGCCCCGGCTTGACTAGTGTCCGTCCGGTTTCCGGCACCGGACCGGCGCGCAGAAGGGCAAAGAAAATGAGCAGCGAAGTCAAGAAAGTCGTCCTCGCCTATTCGGGAGGTCTGGATACCTCCATCATCCTGAAATGGCTGCGCAATACCTATGATTGCGAGATCGTCACCTTCACCGCCGATCTCGGCCAGGGCCAGGAGCTGGAGCCGGCCCGCCAGAAGGCCGAGATGCTTGGCATCAAGCAGATCTATATCGAGGACCTCCGCGAGGAATTCGTCCGTGATTTCGTCTTCCCGATGTTCCGCGCCAATGCCCAGTACGAGGGCGTCTATCTGCTTGGCACCTCGATCGCCCGGCCGCTGATCTCCAAGCGCCTGGTCGAGATCGCCCACGAGACCGGGGCCGACGCCATCGCCCATGGCGCCACCGGCAAGGGCAACGACCAGATCCGGTTCGAGCTTTCCGCCTACGCCCTCGATCCGGCGATCAAGGTCATCGCCCCCTGGCGCGAATGGGATCTGCAGTCCCGCACCAAGCTCATCCAGTATGCCGAACTCAACCAGATCCCGGTGCCCAAGGACAAGCGCGGCGAGGCGCCGTTCTCGATCGATGCCAATCTGCTGCACACCTCGTCCGAGGGCAAGGTGCTGGAAAACCCGGCCGAGGAGGCACCCGATTACGTCTATCAGCGTATCGTCGATCCGGTCGACGCACCCGACACACCCGAATACATCACCATCGGCTTCGAAAAGGGCGACGCCCAATCGATCAACGGCGAAAGGCTCTCGCCCG